>WNDX01000076.1 GCA_009914615.1 Herbaspirillum frisingense | reverse complement strand
GTTTGACTACATTGAGGTTGACTACAATCGGATCCGGCTGCACTCGACCCTGGGCTACCTCAGCCCAGAGCAGTACGAGCTGGCCAATGTCGCTTAGATAGGTGTCCGTAAATCAGGGGCAAGATCAGTCTTCGCCGTCACCCAGTTGTCGCACAGCCTGCTGGAAAAGCTGACCCTGGAAGGCGCGGTCCAGACCCTGGTGCTGTGGTTCGCCGTCTGGCTGGCCTGGCAATACACGGCCTGGGTCACCAACTGGTTCGATCCCGAGGCCTTGCCGATCCGCACCATGCTGTTCGCCATCATGCTGGTCGGCCTGCTGATGGCGGCTGCCTTGCCGGAGGCCTTCGGCGAGCGCGGGCTGATTTTCGCCGTGACTTACGCGGCGATCCAGGTCGGAAGAACGCTGTTCGTGCTGGCCAGCCTGGGCCGCGGCCATGCGCTGGGCCCCAACTTCCAGCGCATGCTGGGCTGGCTGAGCATCTCCGCGGTGCTGTGGATCGCCGGCGGGCTGCTGCCGCCATACCGGCTGGGGTTGTGGATCGCCGCCGTGGCCTGTGAATACGTCTCGCCCATGACCGGTTTCTGGCTGCCCGGCATGGGCTGCTCGCGTACCGATGACTGGACCATCGAAGGCGGCCACCTGGCCGAGCGCTGCCAACTGTTCGTGATCGTTGCGCTGGGCGAGACCCTGCTGATGACCGGCGCCACGCTGGCGCATGCCGGGGAGTGGGAGATCCCGGTGTTGATTGCCTTTGCCGTCACGTTCCTGGGCGCGGTGGCCATGTGGTGGATGTATTTCGATACCAGCAGCAAGGACGGTAGCGAAGCCATCGTCGGCGCCGACGACCCCGGCCGCATCGGCGCCTGGTTCCACTACGTGCACGTGGCCATCGTGGCCGGCGTGATCCTGTCGGCGGTGGGCAATGAACTGGTGATCGCCCATCCCGACCAGCGCATCGACGGGCTGCATGCCGCCGTGCTGATCCTGGGGCCGGCCATCTATGTGCTGGGCAACGGCATCTACAAGCAGATCGTGTATCGCCGCTTCCCGTTGTCACATGTGGCCGGACTGGCGATGCTGGCCGTGCTGGCGCCGCTGTCTTTCTTCACCGATCTGCTGATGGTCAGCGGCCTGAGCACCGCGGTGCTGATCGTGGTGGCCGGCTGGGAAGGCTGTGCCCGGCGCGCGGTGCGCCTGGGCTATCTGGACGAGCACGCCGCCGATTTTTGATTCCTGGCCGGCGGCCCGGTCAGGCCTTGCGCGCTGCCCGCGTGAACCGCTGCTCCACCACGCGGCTGCCCCATTGCTCGCCCGGCGCCTCCTCGGCCAGCGTGAACCCGGCCGCCTCATACAGATGACGCGCGGCATCCAGGCCCTGGAAGGTCCACAGGTAGGTCGCGAAGCCATGCGCATCGACGAAGGCCATGGCGCGCTCCAGCAGCGCGCGGCCCACGCCGCTGCCGCGCAGGCTGTCATCCACGATGAACCAGCGCAGGTGCGCCAGGCCGGTGGCGGGATCGCCGTCGATCGCGATCGAGGCCAGCGCGCGGCCATGGTCCACGTGCAGCCAGAGTTCCTTGCCGGGCGCCGGCAGCAGCTGCGTGAACGCGCCCAGTCCCGTCGCCACCTTGTCCTCGAAGAACACCCCGAAGCCCGCCGTTTGGGCGTAGTAACGCGCATGCAGGCCGGCGATGTCGCCGATGCAGCCGGGCAGGTAACCTTGCCGGATGGCATCGCTGCCGCCGGCCGGGGGGCGCGGCGCCATGTTGGGGTTGTCGCGCGACAAGGCGTCCGAATACAACGCCAGCGCGCGCACCAGGCCTTGCTGGTCTTCCGGCAGCAGGCGCGTCAGCGCGGCGGAGACCTGGTCGGTGGCGAACTTGTCGATCTTCTTGCGCAGCGCCTGGCCGGCCTCGGTCAGGTACAGGCCCCAGGCGCGGCCGTCGCCGTCCACCGCGGCGCGCCGCAGCAGGCCCAGCGCTTCCAGCTTGGCTGCCTGGCGGCTGGTGTTGGACTTGTCCAGGCACAGGATCTCGCCCAGGTCGCGCGCCTGGATGCCGGGCGTCTGGCCGATCTCGATGATGGCGTGCACCGCCGACGGCGCCAGCTCGCTGCCGGCCAGGGTGCTGCGCATGAAGCCCAGTTCCCGCACCAGTTTGCGCGAGAGCTCGCGCAGCTGGCGGATGGTCTGCTCGCGCGGCGGGCTGTCGAGTCCGGCAAAGTCCATGGCGATCTCCTTGATTGGTTGCGATGTACAACCAATTTAGCGCGAGATGATTGCGAGCCGCAACTTATTTGCGAGCGCTGTCGCGCGCCCGCAACCCGCCTGCCGCTGGGCCGGCCGCCCCGGCTGGAGTAAAATGGCGGCTTTCGCGCAGCCCGTCGGGTTTTTCCGTCCGCCAGCGCCCCGTCCCGTACGCATGCCATGCGAAGGAAGAGGGCCAGATCGTCCGGGCCGCGCCGCCCCCGCACTCTGAGCCTAAGAAAGTCCCCGCACATGCTGCGCATCAACGAGCTATTCCTTCCGCTGGATCACACGGAAGACGACCTGAACGCCGCCATCCTGGAACGCCTGGGCATCGCCGCCGACGAGCTGGTTTCCTTCAGCCTGTTCCGCCGCAGCTACGACGCCCGCAAGAAGGCCGCCATCATCCTCACCTATACCATCGACGTGGAAGTGAAGGACGAAGCCAAGGTACTGGAACGCAACGAGAAAAAGACCAACGTCGGCCCCACGCCCGACACCGGCTACCACTTTGTCGGCCATGCCCCGGCGCAGCTGAAGAAGCGCCCGGTGGTGATCGGCTTCGGCCCCTGCGGCCTGTTCGCCGCGCTGATCCTGGCCGAGATGGGCTTCAACCCGATCGTCCTGGAGCGCGGCAAGACCGTGCGCGAACGCACCAAGGACACCTGGGGCCTGTGGCGCCAGCGCGAACTCAAGCCCGAGTCCAACGTGCAGTTCGGCGAAGGCGGCGCCGGCACCTTCTCCGACGGCAAGCTCTACAGCCAGGTCAAGGATCCCAAGCATTACGGCCGCAAGGTGCTGACCGAATTCGTCGAGGCCGACGCCCCGCCCGAGATCATGTACGTCAGCAAGCCGCACATCGGTACCTTCCGTCTGGTGAAGATGATCCAGCTGATGCGCGACAAGATCGAGAAGCTGGGCGGCGAGTTCCGCTTCGAGCAACGGGTGGAAGACGTGCTGATCGAAGACGGCAGGATCCGCGGTCTGACGCTGGCCTCCGGCGAGCAGATCGAGGCCGATCACGTGGTGCTGGCCATCGGCCACAGCGCGCGCGACACCTTCGAGATGCTGCACCAGCGCGGCGTCTATATCGAAGCCAAGCCGTTCTCGATCGGTTTCCGCGCCGAACACCCGCAGTCGCTGATCGACAAGTGCCGCTTCGGCCCCAGCGCCGGTCATCCCATCCTGGGCGCGGCCGATTACAAGCTGGTGCACCACGCCTCCAACGGCCGCTCGGTGTACAGCTTCTGCATGTGCCCGGGCGGCACGGTGGTGGCGGCCACATCGGAGCCGGGTCGCGTGGTCACCAACGGCATGAGCCAGTATTCGCGCAACGAGCGCAACGCCAACAGCGGCATCGTGGTGGGCATCACGCCGGCCGACTATCCCGGCCATCCGCTGGCCGGGATGGTGTTCCAGCGCGAGTGGGAAAGCCGCGCCTATGAGCTGGGCGGCGGCAATTACGATGCGCCGGCGCAATTGGTGGGCGACTTCATCGCCAACCGTCCCTCGACGCAACTGGGCAGCGTGGAGCCGTCCTACAAGCCGGGTGTCAAGCTGGGCGACCTCAACCCGTCACTGCCCAAGTACGCCATCGACGCCATCCGCGAGGCGCTGCCGGCTTTCGACAAGCAGATCCGCGGCTACTCCATGCACGACGCCGTGTTGACCGGCATCGAGACCCGCACGTCGTCGCCGATCCGCATCAAGCGCGATGACCACACGCTGCAGAGCCTCAATACCAAGGGCTTGTACCCGGCGGGCGAGGGCGCGGGTTACGCCGGGGGCATCATGTCGGCCGCGATCGACGGCATCCGCGTGGCCGAGGCGCTGGCGCAGGACATCATCGCGCAGTCCTGAGGCGCAGCCGGTCGTTCGTCATCGACAAGGCGAGCGCCAAAGCAAAAGGCCGCTCCGGTTTCCCGGAGCGGCCTTTTTCGTTTGCCTTGCTCTGTTCGCTGCGCGGATTACTTCTTGGCGCGGGTCGACGCGGTAGCCTTTTCAGCGGCGGCGGTGAATTGCTTGGTCGCGTTGGTCAGGTTGGCTTCCAGGGTTTCGACGGCGTGCTTGGAGTTCTTCGACAGTTGCTCATAGGCGGCGTTGGCATTGGTCAGGGTCGCCTTCAGCAGCGACACGGCCTGTTCCGAACCCGGGGGCGCGTTCTTGCTGATTTCGTCGATCAGGGCCGACAGCTTGCGGCTGGTGTCAGCGATCTGGGCTTCGGCGGCCTTGGTGAACTCGGCTTGGGTCGAGGACACGATGCCGGCCAGGTGACGACCGTAGGCGGTGGCCTTTTCGGCGCCCGGCTGGGCTTGCGCGGCGGCCAGGGCCAGCAGTTCTTGCGGATCCTTGGCGCCGGCCAGCTGCTTGGCGGCGAGGGCGGCTTCTTCCAGCGAGGCCTTGGTGGCCGACAGGTTCAGTTCAACGATCTTTTCCACGCCTTCGAAGGCCTTGGCGGTCAGATTGGTGATCAGGTCCAGCTGGGCTTGGAGGTTGGACTTGGTGGCGGCGGAAAACTGATCTTGGTACGAAAACATCTTCATCTCCTTGGTGATAATGACAATTGAGCAGCCGGACAATCGGCTTTCGAGAGCGGCTTTCGACCAGAATCAAGCAACAATCATGATTTGTGCGCCGCAACAATTCCTATTTTATGCCCTTCTTTGGTGAGGTCAAGCATATTTTGTGCGCCGCACAAAATAATTTGTAACAGCGTCAGAATTATACGACGTCAATTCCGACGCGGGTTTGCGGCCGATCAAGACGAACGTTCGGTCGCTTTGGACGGTGTTACATGGGTTTCACCCGTAGGCAGCTCGTGCACCACAATGCCCGTGTCGGACTCCTCGAACGGACAGCCGTGGCTGACTTCGATGCCACGCAAGCCGTCCTGATAGCCTTGTTCCCAGCGCCACAGCACCGAGCCGCGCGCGAAGTTGGCGTCCTTGGAGGCCATGTTCCAGTCGCGCCCGGCATAGGCCAGGCGCACGATGTGGATGGTGGTGTCGGCGCCCAGCTCGGCCATCATCTTGCGATCGGCGGCGCTCAGCATGTCCGCCGGCAGGCGCTTATAGAGCGCATGGGCGGCGCGGCGCAACTGGTATTGCTTGAGATAGGCATCGATGTGGCGCTGCGAGCGCGAGGCGAAGGTGACGTCCTTTTCGCGCGTCTGCACCTCTTCCAGCGTGCGCGGCTCGGGGCCGTCGGCATGCCAGAGATCGACCATCATGCACAGCGTATTCATGCGCGGCTCGTCGTTGAGCACGGCTTCCATGGGCGTATTGGAATACAGGCCGCCATCCCAGTAAAGCTCGCCGTCCACCCGCACCGGGGCAAATCCCGGCGGCAGCGCGCCGCTGGCCATCACGTGTTCGGGGCCGATGGGGCGCGTGTTGCAATCGAACTTGACCAGCGTGCCGCAAGTGACCTTGACCGCCGACACCGTCATGCGGATGCCGGAGTCGCTGTTCAGGTAATCGAAGTCCACCAGCCGCGCCAGCGTGTCCTGCAGTTCGGCGGTGCTGTAGAAGCTGGCCTCCTCGGGCGGCACCGGCAGGCCCAGCGCGAAGGGATTGAGCGGACGCGGACGGAAGAAGCCCGGCGCGCCGCGCACGAAGGTATCCAGCGTGGTCAGGCGGGTCGCCAGCGGACGCAGGTTGTCGGGCACCTGGCGCAGGTCGAACAGATCGGGATGGGCCACGGTTTCCCAGAATTCGCGCAGGCGGGCGATGCGGGTTTCGCGCGGGTTGCCGGCGATCAGCGCGGCGTTGATGGCGCCGATCGAGGTGCCGACCACCCAGTCCGGCGTCAATCCGTTCTCGTGCAGCGCCTGGTACACCCCGGCCTGGTAGGCGCCCAGCGCGCCGCCGCCTTGCAGCACCAGCGCCACGCGCGGCCTGCCGGGTTCGCTGTGGCGGCGCCCGCCGGCCGAGGGTTTGGCGGCGGCCGTCTTGTGGCGGCCGGGTGGGGGCGTCTGCTCGGGATCCTTGCGCATGGTCCTTCCTTTCGTGATGGCCCAAGCGAGATCCGGGGCCGGCGGAAATATTCAGAAGGGTTCTAGCATAGCGCGCTTACGGCGCGGTGACTTGCGGGAGGGCAGGAAGGCGGCAATAGCGGGGGCGGTGCGTCGGGCGGCAAAGCTCAGCCGCGGCTGCCTTGCCAGGACTGGATCAACTGGCGCGCCTGGGTATCGATCTCGTCGAGCGCCAGTTCATGGCGGCGGTCGTAGATCATCATGGCGTACACGCCCGCCAGGGCATTCACCTCGGGCGAAAGCGCGCACTCCTCGCCGGAGGCCGGGCGCTGCTGGCGCCAGTAATTGATAGCTTGTTCAAGTTCGGTGAGGGTAAGCATGGCTGTTTTTCTTGGTAAAGACGTAACGATTGACGTCGCCGCATTCTAGCGCATTTCGGTCCCGGCACTGTGCAAAAACACAGGTAACGGCTGGCTTGCAGCGGGTGTCGCCTGACGCTTGCAACCGCCATCCGGTCAGAACCCGCACCGCCGGCGAAGTTCTGGCGGGGCCACGCGGCGATCCGGCGCCGTTGCCCTGCAAAACGGGCCGCCGTCAGCAAGGAATCACGACTTCAGGTAAGGTGCGCGCATCAAGATGCTGCATCACAGCATGAGCCTGGCCCACAAGGCCGGGCCATCCGCGCAGCCGTCCGCCACGCACCCGGAGAAATCATGCCCATCCCCCTGTTCGCCCTGGCGCTATGCGCCTTTGCCATCGGCACCACCGAATTCGTCATCATGGGCCTGCTGCCCGAAATGGCCGCCGACCTGCGGGTCAGCCTGCCGTCGGCCGGCTACCTGGTCAGCGGCTACGCCCTGGGCGTGACCATCGGCGCCCCCATCCTGGCCGCCGTCACCAGCCGTATCCCGCCCAAGCGCGCGCTGGCCATGCTGATGCTGATCTTCATCGCCGGCAACCTGCTGTGCGCGCTGTCGGTCAATTACGGCATGCTGATGGTGGCGCGCGTGGTGACCTCGTTCGCTCACGGCTCCTTCTTCGGCCTGGGCGCGGTGGTCGCCACCAGCCTGGTCAGCAAGGAAAAGCAGGCCAGCGCCATCGCCCTGATGTTCACCGGCCTGACCCTGGCCAACGTGGTCGGCGTACCCGCCGGCACGCTGCTGGGCCAGAGTTTCGGCTGGCGCGCCACCTTCTTCGGCGTGACCGCGATCGGCGTGCTGTCGCTGGCTGCCATCCTGGCCTTCCTGCCGTCGCGTATCCAGACCTCGGACGGCACCGCCGAAGACAGCGCCGCGCTCTGGCGCAGCAAGCCGGTGTGGCTGGCCTTCGCCACCACCGTGATGTTCAGCGCCAGCACCTTCGCCGTCTTTACGTATATCGCCCCCATCCTGCGCGACGTCAGCGGCATCTCGCCGCGCGGCGTGGCCGGCGTGCTGCTGTTGATCGGGGTGGGGCTGGCGGTGGGCAACCTCATCGGCGGCAAGCTGGCCGACCGCAGCGTGATGCTGGCGCTGCGCCTGAACTTCAGCATATTGGGGGCGGTGTTGCTGGGGTTCATGATCACCAGCCATGCGCCGGTTCCGGCCATCGTCACCGTGTTCCTGTGGGGCATGGCCGCGTTCGCCGCGGTGCCGGCCTTGCAGATGAATGTGATGAGCAAGGCCGCGATGGCGCCCATCCTGGCATCCACGCTCAATATCGGCGCCTTCAACCTCGGCAACGCGCTGGGCGCCTTCGGCGGCGGCGCGGTGCTGACGCTGGGCTTCGGCCTGACCGGCATTCCCCTGCTGGGCGCGGTGTTGGCGTTCGTCTCGCTGGGACTGGCGATGTGGGGCGCGGCGCTCGACAAGCGCGCACCCAGGCCGGCCGATCATGCGCGGCATGACCAGTTGCGGGCGGCCCAGCGGGAAGAGGAAGCCTGCGCGGAATGACCCGGCAATTATTTCAGGCCAGCAGGATAAAAGCCGCCCGGCGCAAACCGGGCGGCTTTTTTTATCCACAGGCAAATTGCATTCGCGGGCGGGCAAACATTTTCGTCGTCCCGGCGCAGGGCCGGAACCCAGCGTCGTTCGTCGTGCTCAACCGACGTCCGCTATTTGCGACGAACGATTGCGACGAACGACACTGGGTCCTGACCTTCGTCAGGACGACAGACAGGGGATACCTGCATCGTTGGCGCTTTGAATTATCTGGTGCCGGATGACTCTGCCTGGGTGCTTTCCATCACAGCAGACTCCGCATCCCTCATTCTCCGTCGTCCCGGCGCAGGCCGGGATCCGGCGTCGTTTGCCATGCCTTGCCGACGTTGATGAAGCGCGACGAAAGCCACCAGACGTCGGCCTGCACCGGAATGACGATTCAACCCGAGTCAGTTCGCGAACGTGAAGTCAGTCGCCGAAATAACCCGACGCCGCATTCTCGATATCGGCCAGCAAGCCCGGCTGCCTGGGCTCCCACTCCACCAGCCTGCGCGTATAAGCGCTGGAGCAAAGATTATCCACAGCCGCGAAGTGCGCGAACCAGCCGAAGTGCGCTGCCGCTTCTTCCGGCGCCACGCTCACCACCGGCAGTTTCAGCCCGCGGCCGATCGCCTCGGCGATCTCGCGGAAGCGCACGCCTTCCTCGGCGGCGGCGTGCCAGCGGCGGTGCGGGTTGCTGCCGTATTCCAGCGCCAGCCGGTACAGCCGCGCCGCATCCAGCCGGTGCACCGCCGGCCAGCGGTTGGCGCCTTCGCCGATATAGGCGGACACGCCCTTGTCGCGCGCCAGCTTGATGAGCATCGGCACGAAGCCGTGGTCGCCAGCGCCGTGCACTGACGGCGGCAGGCGCAGCGCGGAGACGTTGACGCCCTGCCCGGCGGCGGCATCGACCGCTTCTTCCGACGCCACGCGCGGCAGCGAAGCCGAGGCGCCCGCGCGGCGTTCCTCGGTGGCCAGGGCGGGGCCGGCCAGCAGGGCGGTGCCGGAGGTCACGATCAGCGGTCGCGCACTGCCGGCCAGCGCGGCGGAGAGTGCGCCGACCACGCCGCGGTCGATCTCGCAGTTTTCCTTGAACTTGCTGAAGTCGTGGATGAAGGCGGTGTGGATCACGCCGTCGGCGGCCTCGACGCCGCGCCGCAGGCTGTCGAGATCCTCCAGCGCGCCGCGATGCACTTGCGCGCCGGCCGCGCTCAATTGCGCCGCGCCGTTGTCCGAACGGGCCAGCCCGGTGACCTCGTGGCCCGCCTGCAGCAATTCATTGACCACGGCCGAGCCGACGAAACCGGTGGCGCCTGTCACAAAGATACGCATGATGAAATCCTTTGAAGTAATGGCTATAGTTGAACGATGGAAGAGCAACGCAGCCATTCTCTTCTGCGGCCCGCGGCCTTTGAAGCCGTGACGTCTTACCGGTATACGGACTAACAGGATCAGCATGAGCACCACCACCGACGCCAACGCCCTGGGCAACTATCTGCGCGACCGCCGCCAGCGCATCGATCCGGCCGTCCTGGGCCTGCCTGCCCTGCGCCGCCGTACGCCCGGCCTGCGCCGCGAGGAAGTGGCGCAGCGCGCCGCGGTCAGCGCCACCTGGTATACCTGGCTGGAACAGGGACGCGGCGGCGCACCCTCGCAAGAAGCGCTGGAGCGCCTGGCCCAGGCCTTGATGCTGAATCCCGTGGAACGCCAGCATCTGTTCATGCTGGCCCAGGGGCGTCCGCCCGAAGTCAGCTATGCCGCCGACCATGAGATCACGCCGCGCCTGCAGCGCGTGCTGGACGCCTTCGAACTGAGCCCGGCGCTGGTGCGCACCGCCACCTGGGACGTGCTGGCCTGGAACCGCGCGGCCTGCGCGGTGCTGGCCGACTATCCCGCATTGCCGCCGGAGGAGCGCAATATCCTGCGCCTGATCTTCGCCGCCGACCGCCCGCGCGACAAGCAGCCCGACTGGGAGAGCGTGGCGCGCATGGCGGTTTCTACTTTCCGCGCCGAGTCGGTGCGCGCCGGCGCCTCGCGCCATATCCAGAGCATGGTCGATGAACTGTGCGAGACCAGCCCGGACTTCGCCCGCCTGTGGAGCGAGCAGGAGGTGCGTCTCCATGGCGAGGGCACCAAGCGCCTCCATCATCCCGGCACCGGCACGGTGCACCTGGAATATTCCACCTTCGCCGTCGAAGGCCGGCCCGAGCTGAGCCTGCTGGTGTTCGCGCCGATGACGGCGGCCGACGGCGAGATCCTGCGTTCGCTGCTGGCCGCCTACGATGCCGGCCACACCGGCCATCCCGACTGAAGCGCGGCATGCGGTGCGCGCATAAGCTTGCGCGGAAAATGCGGCATGCGAAATCCAAGCAAGCACATGCGTTTTGCTTCGTTCTGAAAAGCGCCGCGCTTTGTTTTAATGATCCACCTCCCGGTGCGCCCATCCGCGCGCACCGACCATTTCTGGAAGGATCATCGTTTCATGCCCGCGCTCACCGATGCCTCGCCCGGGCCGCGCGCCCAGCCCGCGCGCCGCCACTCCCAACGTCCCGCCCAGCGTATCGCCAGCGAAGCCCAGGCGCTGCAGACGGCGCGCGAACTGGCGCAGGATTTCGCGCAAGGCGCAGCCGAACGCGACCGCCAGCGCATCCTGCCGTTCGACGAGATCGAACGCTTCTCGCACAGCGGGCTGTGGGCCATCGCCGTGCCGCGCGCCTATGGCGGCATCGGCGCCTCCTGGGTCACGGTGGCCGAGGTGTTCAAGATCGTCTCCGCCGCCGATCCTTCGATCGGGCAGATCCCGCAAAACCATTTCGGCAACCTCAATGTCATCGCCCATGCCGGCAGCGAGGAGCAGAAGCGCTTCTTCTTCGGCGAGGCGCTCAACGGCGCGCGCTTCGGCAACGCCGGCCCGGAACGCAACAGCAAGCATGTGCTGGACGTGCGCACGCGCGCGCTGCTCGACCGCGAGGCCGGCGACGGCAGCTATCTGCTGAGCGGCACGCGCTTCTATTCCACCGGCGCGCTGTACGCGCACTGGATCCCCAGCCGCGCCAACGATGATGAAGGCAATCCGCTGTTCGTCTATAACCGCTACGATGCGCCGGGTGTGCGCGTGGTGGACGACTGGTCCAGCTTCGGCCAGCGCACCACCGCCAGCGGCAGCGTGGTGTTCGACCGCGTGCGCGTGCCGGCGGCGCAGGTGCTGCACGTCAAGGATTTCCTCAAGCAGCCCAACAACATCGGTCCGGTGTCGCAACTGATCCAGGCCGCCATCGATGCCGGCATCGCGCACGCCGCGGTGCAGGACGCGATCGCCTTCGTCACCACCCGTGCGCGACCCTATGCCGACAGCGGACTGGAGCGCGCCTCCGACGATCCCTACATCCTGCGCGACATCGGCAATCTGAAGCTGCGCCTGCATGCCTCCGACGCCCTCCTGGAACGCGCGGCGCAGGTGCTGGATGCCTTGCCGGAAAAGATCAGCTTCGAGCAGATGGCCGAGGCCTCGATCGCCGTGGCCGAGGCCAAGGTGCTGTCCACCGAGCTGTCCCTGCTGGCCTCGGAAAAACTGTTCGAGCTTTCCGGCTCGGCCTCCACGCTGGCCGTGCACAACCTGGATCGCCACTGGCGCAACGCGCGCGTGCATACGCTGCACGACCCGGTGCGCTGGAAGTATCACGCCGTCAGCAACCACGCCCTCAACGGCACGCCGCCGCCGCGCCATTCGTGGAGCTGATCCGCCCGCCCCCTTACAGAACCAGGAACGCCATGACCCAGACCGCCGCCGCGACCACCCTCGATTCCCTGCCGCCTGCCGCCGCCAGCGTTGCCCCGCGCATCGTCGCCCGCATCCGCGACGACACCGAAGCGCTGGAAGTGGCGCGCAAGCTGGCCGAGGATTTCGCGCGCGAAGCGGCGCTGCGCGACCGCGACCGCAAGCTGCCCTGGGATGAGCTGGAGCGCTACGTGCGCTCCGGCCTGTGGGGCATCACCGTGCCTAAACAATATGGCGGCGCCGGCGTGTCTTACGGCACGCTGGCCGAAGTGATCGCGACCATCTCGGCGGCCGATGGCTCCATCGGCCAGATTCCGCAAAACCACTTCTATGCGGTCGAACTGATCCGCGTCAACGGCAACGAATCGCAGAAGCGCTTCTTCTTCGAGCGCGTGCTGCAGGGCGACCGCTTCGGCAACGCGTTGGCCGAGCTGGGCACCAAGACCTCGCATGAGCGCAAGACCAGCCTGTCGCGCAACCAGGACGGGCCGGGCTACCGCATCAACGGCCGCAAGTTCTACGCCACCGGCGCGCTGTATGCCGACTGGGTGCCGACCTCGGTGATCGATGAGCATGGCGTGCAGCAACTGGCCATCGTGCCGCGCCACGCGCCGGGGCTGACCATCATCGACGACTGGTCCGGCTTCGGTCAGCGCACCACCGGCAGCGGCAGCGCGGTGTTCGAGAACGTCCATGTACCGGCCGATGCCGTGATCGGTTTCGCCTCGGCGTTCTCGCGGCCTACGCAGATCGGCCCGATGGCGCAGATCCAGCACGCCGCCATCGATCTGGGCATCGCCCGCGCCGCCTACCACGATCTGCTGGCGTTCGTGCGCACGCGTTCGCGCGCCTGGTTGGACAGCGGCGTCGAGCGCGCCGGCGACGATCCGCTCACCATCCGCGAAGTCGGCGATCTGACCATCCAGTTGCATGCGGCCGAAGCGCTGGTGCGTCGCGCCGGCGGCAAGGTCGATGCGGCCGCCGCCGATCCCACCGAGGACAGCGTGGCCGAGGCTTCCATCGCGGTGGCCGAGGCACGCGTGCTGACCACCGAAGTGTCGCTGGCGGCCGGCAGCAAGCTGTTCGAGCTGGCCGGGTCGCAGTCCACGCTGGCCGAACACAATCTCGACCGCCACTGGCGCAATGCTCGCACGCACACGCTGCACGATCCGGTGCGCTGGAAGTATCACGCCATCGGTAACTACTACCTCAACGGCAAGAAGCCGCCGCGCCACGGCGCGCTGTAAGGAATCGCCATGGCCAAGAAGGAAATCCGCCTCAACGCGTTCAACATGAACTGCGTGAACCACATCAACCACGGCCTGTGGACGCATCCGCGCGACCGCTCGCAGGACTACACCGACATCGCCTACTGGACGCACCTGGCCAAATTGCTGGAGCGCGGCAAGTTCGACGGCCTGTTCCTGGCCGACATCGTGGGGGTGTATGACGTCTACCAGAACTCGACCGATATCACGCTGCGCGAATCGATACAGTTGCCGGTCAACGATCCGCTGCTGCTGATCTCGGCGATGGCCGCCGTCACCGACCATCTCGGCTTCGGCATCACCGCCAATCTCACCTATGAGGCGCCGTTCCTGTTCGCGCGCCGTATGTCCACGCTGGATCACCTCACCAAGGGGCGGGTCGGCTGGAACATCGTCACCGGCTACCTGGACAGCGCCGCGCGCGCCATGGGCCTGAACGAGCAACTGGAGCACGACCAGCGCTACGACCGCGCCGACGAATTCATGGACGTGGTGTACAAGCTCTGGGAAGGCAGCTGGGAAGACGGCGCCGTGGTGCGCGACCGCGCCAACCGGGTGTACGCCGATCCGGCCAAGGTGCACAAGATCCGGCACAACGGCGATTACTACCGCGTCGAAGGCATCCACCTGTCGGAGCCCTCGCGCCAGCGCACGCCGGTGCTGTATCAGGCCGGTTCGTCCGGGCGCGGACTGGCCTTCGGCGCGCGCCATGCGGAATGCGTGTTCATCTCCAGCCAGACGCGCGACGCCGCCAGGAAGCTGGTGCAAGGCATACGCGCCGGCGCCGAGCGCGAAGGGCGCGATCCGGATGCCATCAAGATCTTCATGGGCCTGACCGTGGTCACCGCACCCACCGAACAGGAAGCGCGTGACAAATACCGCGAGTACGCCAGCTACGCCAGCCCCGAAGCCGGCCTGGCGCATTTCTCGGCCGGCACCGGCATCGATTTCTCGCGCTACGAACTGGACGAGCCGATCCGCGCGGCCAAGACCAATTCCATCGAATCGCTGGCCAAGACCGTCACCAATCCCGACCTCAACTGGACCAAGCGCAAGCTGCTGCAGCAACTGGAACTCGGCGGCCGCTACGCCGCCATCGTGGGCGCGCCGGAGCAGGTGGCCAGCGAGCTGGAAGACTGGGTGCAGGATACCGGCATCGACGGCTTCAACCTGACGCGCACGGTCACGCCGGAGAGTTTCGAAGACTTCGTCGATCTGGTGATCCCGGTGCTGCAGGAACGCGGTTCCTACAAGCGCGATTACGCCCAGGGCAGCTTGCGGGAGAAGCTGTTCGGGGGCGCCTCGACCTTGCCGCAAGAGCACGTGGGCGCGGGTTTCCGGGTGCAGGCGGCGGCCGAACAGGTTTGACGCGGTCGATGAAGGCTCCGCGCCGTCACATGCGCGCAGCACATAAACAAGCCGGAAAAGATTCCTTCCTCCTGGGCGACGCCGACGATAAATTGGCCTCTTTGCCTGCAGAGGAAGTCGGATGAAACACGCAGTATGGAAGTGGCTGGGCGCGGCGGTATTGGTGGTCGCGGCGGGAACGGGCAACGCGGCGCCGGACAAGGTCATCAAGGTCGGCGTCACCAGCGGACCGCACGCGCAGATCTTCGAGGCGGCCAAGCGCGTCTTCGAGCGCGACAATCCCGGCTACAAGATCCGGATCATCGAGTTCAACGATTACATCCAGCCCAACGCGGCGCTCGACGCCGGCGAACTCGACGCCAACAGCTACCAGCACCGTCCCTTCCTGAATGCGCAGATCAAGGCGCGCGGCTACAAGCTCTATGCCGAAGGCAAGACCATGATCGGCCCGATGGCGATCTATTCCAGGAAGTACCGCAAGCTGGAAGACATCCCGGCCGGCGCCAGGATCGGCATTCCCAACGACCCCGCCAATGAAAGCCGCGTGCTCCTGCTGCTGCAAAAGCAGGGCGTGCTCAAGCTGCGCGCCGGCATCGACCCGCTGACCGGCACCAACGCCACGCCCATCGATATCGCCGAGAATCCTCGCAAGTGGAAGTTCGTCGAGATCGACGCCGCGCAGTTGCCGCGCACGCTGGACGACCTCGACGCCTCCGCCGTCAACGCCGACTTCGCCGCCAAGGCCGGCCTGAATCCGGCGCGCGACAGCCTGCTGGTGGAAAGCGGCGACAGCCCCTATGCCTGCCTGATCGCCGTGCGCGAAAAAGACAAGGACCAGCCGTGGCTGCCCAGGCTGGTCCAGGCTTACCAGTCCGATGAAGTGAAGCGCTTCATCGACACCGAATTCAAGGGCGGCATCCTGGCCGCCTGGTAAGTCGTGCGATAGAGCAGGGCGTCGTCAGCCGCCCATCATGCGGCGTTCCTGCTCGTCTATCCAGCCACGGTCGAACTTGCCCTCGACGATGGAGCGCAGCGCCGCCGCTTCCTTGTCGAACTGCCGTTTGGCGCCGGCGATCACTTGCTCCGCATCGCCCGGCGCAATCGCCAGCACGCCGTCTTCATCGCCCACCACGATATCGCCCGGGTGCACCACCATGCCGCCCACCGTCACCGGCACGTTCACTTCGCCCGGCCCGTTCTTGTACGGGCCGCGATGCGTCACGCCGCGCGCATAGACCGGGAAGTCGCGCGTGCGCAGTTCGGCCACGTCGCGGATCGCGCCGTCCACCACCAGGCCGGCCACGCCGATGCTCTGGGCGTAGCTGGCCATGATGTCGCCCAGCAGCGCTTGCGTCAGCTCGCCGCCGCCGTCGATCACCAGCACATCGCCGGGACGGCAGAAATCGAAGGCGCGGTGGATCGCCAGGTTGTCGCCCGGGCGCGTGCGCACCGTGACCGCGGTGCCGGCCATGGCGCCGCCGCGATGATAGGGCTGCAGCCCGACCGCGCCGGACACGCGCGCCATGTTGTCGCTCAGCAGCGAGACGGCTAGGCCGCGCAGTTGTTCCAGCAGGGCGGGGTTGACGCTGGGGGCGGAAGGATTGCGTCGCCATCCGGGAGCATTCATGCGGGTTCTCCTTGAGTCGAGGTTTGCCGTGCGGATTGGCGGCTCAGGCGGCCATAGACGGCGCGCGCGTTGCCTTCGAAGATCAGCGCGCGCTGCGCGTCGTCCAGCCAGGGAATGGCGTCGATGTAGCGGCGCGTATCGTCGTAGTGGAAGCCGGTCTGCGGATCGATGCCGCGCACCGCGCCGATGGTTTCCGAGGCGAACAGGATGTTCCTGGCCGGGATCACCTTGGCCAGCAGTTCGGCGCCGGGCTGGTGATAGACGCAGGTGTCGAAGAAGACATTGTTGAGCAGGTGTTTTTCCAGCAGCGGGCGTTCCATGTCCTGGGCCAGGCCGCGATAGCGTCCCCAGTGATAGGGCACCGCGCCGCCGCCGTGCGGGATGATGAATTTCAGCGTCGGGAAATCGGCGAACAGGTCGCCCTGCAGCAACTGCATGAACACCGAGGTGTCGCCGTTGATGTAATGCGCGCCGGTGGCATGGAAGTTGGGGTTGCAGGACGAGCTGACGTGGATCATGGCCGGCACGTCCAGTTCCACCAGCGCTTCGTACAGCGGATACCAGGAACGATCGGTCATCGGCGGGCCGCTCCAGTGGCCGCCGGAGGGATCGGGGTTGAGGTTGCAGCCGATTAAGCCGAGTTCCTCCACGCAGCGCCGCAGCTCGGCCACGCAGCCGGCCGGAGCGGCGCCGGGCGCTTGCGGCAGTTGGCATACGCCGATGAAGTTGCGCGGGAACAGGGTGCAGACGCGATGCACCAGGTCGTTGCAGGCAGCCGACCATACCGCATTGGCGCCGGCATCGGCGTCGTGGTGCGCCATGCTGGCCGCGCGCGGCGAGAACACGGTGAGGTCGGTACCGCGTTCGCGCTGGATGCGCAACTGGCCGCCTTCGATGGAGTCGCGGATCTGGTCGTCGCTGATGCGCGGCAGCGGCGGCGCGCTGCCGCCGTCGCGCAGCGCCTTCAATTGGGCGTCGCGCCAGGCCTGGTGTTCGGGGGGCGAGGTGGTGTAGTGGCCGTGGCAATCGATGATCATGGCATTCACAAGAGAGGTGGATAAAATCAGGCGCCGTTGCGCAAGGGTTCGCGACCGGCATCCTGCTGGTCGGTTTGCGGCGTGACGCGCATGCACAGCGCGATGAGGGTGGCGATCACCAGGAAACCGGCGATGGTCAGCAGCGCCAGCTTGAAGCTGCCGGTGGAGCTGCGCACCAGGCCGATGCTCCAGGGGCCGACCAGGCCGCCGAACTGGGCGATGGTATTGATCAGCGCGATGGTGGCCGCGCCCGCCGCGCCGGTGCGGAACGACGCCGCCAGGCTCCAGAACAGCGGGTTGCCGGCGTAGATGAAGAGGCCGGTCACGCACAGCAGCAGATAGGCCAGCGTGGGCGAGGGCGCGAAGGCGCTGCCGGCGATCGCGATGGCGCTCATGCCATAGACGAAGGCCAGGTGCTTCTTGCGATCGCCGCTGCGGTCCGAGCTGCGGCTGATGATGAAGGTGCCCAGCACGCCCGCCAGCGGCGGTACGGCGGACAGGAAGCCGACTTCCATGTTGGAGAGGCCGCCGAAATTCTTGACGATCTGCGGCAGCCACAGGAACAGGCCGTAAATGCCCACCAGCGCACAGCCGAACAGGCAGGCCAGGCTCCACACGCGGCCATCGCCGGCCACCTTGAGGAAGGACACGTGGCGCGTGTCGCCCAGCGCGCGGTGCTCGGCTTCCAGCGTCTGTTCCAGCCAGCGCTTCTCCTTTTCATCCAGCCAGCCGGCCTCGGCCGGGCGCTCGCTCATGGCGTGCCTGGTGTAGAGGCCCAGCAGCACCGCCGGCACGCCCTCCAGGATGAACATCCATTGCCAGCCGGCGAGCCCGAGCAGGCCGTCGGCATAGGTCATCAGCGCGGTGGAGGCGGGCGCGCCGATCACGGCGGCGAACGAACCGGCGATGATGTAGCCGCCCACGGCGCGCGCCCGGTAACGTTCCGGGAACCACTGCGTCAGGTACACCGCCACGCCCGGCAGGAAGCCGGCTTCCATCACGCCCAGCAGGAAGCGCACCGCGTACAGGCTGGTGGCGTTGAACACGAAGGCGTTGATGGCCGCCACCGCGCCCCAGGTGATCAGGATGCGGGCGATCCAGCGGCGCGCGCCGACCTTGTGCAGCATCAGGTTGCTCGGCACTTCCAGCAGCATGTAGCCGACGAAGAAGATGCTGCCGGCGAAGCCGAACACGGCCGGGCTCAGGCCCAGATCCTTGTTCATCTCCAGCGCGGCGAAGCCGATGTTGATGCGGTCCAGGTAGTTGAAGAACATCATCGCGAAGAGCAGCGGCAGCAGCCGCTTGAACACCTTGCGCATGGTCGATTGCTCGATCGTATCGGTCATCTCTTGTCTCCGTTGGCGCCGGCGCGTGGCCGGGTCTTGTCGTTGTGTCGGAATGCGGCGCAGCGGGCCGCGACGGCATGAGGCGGTCGGCCTCTGCCGTTTTTTTATTCTAAGAAGGCGCCAGCGAGGGCGTCCAAGACCGATTGTTTATGCTTTTATAAGCGATTGCTTATAGTGGCTGAGAGCCGCCGCGGGTGCGGCCTTGCGGCGGACGAACTTCACGCCCGCGGCAGGAATTGCAGGAAGGAACGCAAGTGGGGCGAGTCGTCATCCTCGCGATAGATGGCCGAGAGCGTGGTGACCTGGCTGGAGCCGGGGCCTTGCAGCGGCCGGTAGGCGACGTCGCTGCGCCCCAGCCGCGCCACCGATTCGCCGACGAAGGCCACGCCCAGGCCGGCGGCCACCAGCGCGATGGCGGTCTGGATCTCATAGCATTCGTAGCCCACGTGCGGCGTCACGCCGGCATCGAGATAGAGCGAGAGCACGAAGCGCGGGAACTGCGCCGTGGGATGCTTGGCGTACGAGATCAGCGGCGTGTCGGCCAGGTCGGCGATCTTCACCTTCTTCTGCGCGGCGGCGGGATGTTCCGGCGCCAGCGCCACCATCACCTTTTCGCGCAGGATTTCTTCCCGCGCACAGCCCGCCACCGGCCGCGCCTGGCGGCCGATGGCGACGTGGATGCGGGCGTCGCGCAGGGCATCGGCCTGGGCCTCGGTCAGCATTTCGTAGAGCTTGAGTTCGACCTTGGGATAGGCCGCATGGAAGGCCTTGAGCGCCGGCGGCAGCACGCTGTACATGGCCGAGCGCGTGAAGCCGATGGCCAGCCAGCCGTGCGTGCCGGAGCCGATGGCGCGCGCACCGACCGAGGCTTGCTCATAGGCCTTGAGGATCTGGCGCGCCTCGATGCAGAAGTAGCTGCCGGCTTCGGTCAAGCGCAGCGGGCGCGAGGTGCGATCCACCAGTTGCGCGCCCAGGCGCTCCTCCAGCGCGCGGATCTGCTGGCTCAGCGCCGGCTGCGCCACGTACAGGCGCGCCGCCGCGCGGCTGAAGTTGAGTTCTTCGGCAAGCACCACGAAGCATTGGAGGGCGCGCAGGTTCATGTGCTAAAGGGCAGCGGGCTGCCGTGCTGGGATCGACAGGCGCGACTTTAGCGCATATCGCGCCGGCGTGATGCTGTCGCTGCACCGCGTGCTGCGCGATGAGACGCGATGAAACGCGATGAAACGCGATGAAACGCGATGAAACGCGATGAAACGCGATGAAACGCGATCAGCGCGCCTGGCCCCGCAGCGCGCCGGCGTATTCCACGCAGCGCCGCGCCAGCGTGTCGGTGGGATCGATCAATGCGAGGGTCTTGCCGCCGGCGTGTTCCAGTTGCGCGAACGGCAGCAGCAGCGGCAGCTCGGTGCAGCCCAGGATGATCACCTCGGCGCCTTGCCGCACCAGGTCGTCGAGACCGGCGCGGATGTCGTCCTGGCAGCGGCCCTCGGTATGGCCCGCCTTCACGCCTTCGCGGCCATAGATGGCCTCCATCACGCGCTCCTGCATCGGCGCTGACGGGGTCAGTTGCTGTAGCCCCTGTTCTTCCAGCGCGCGCTGATAGACGCCGCTGCCCAGCGTGCCGGAGGTGGCCAGCAGGCCGACCTGTTTCAGTTCGGGATAGCGTGCGCGGATGCTCTGCACCGTCACCGTCAGCATGTTGACGATGGGGATGGACAGACTGGACTGGATGCGTTCCACATAGGCATGCGCGGTGTTGCAGGGAATCGCGATCAGGTCGGCGCCGCCGTCTTCCAGCTTCTTGCAGGTGGCGTAGAGCGCGATGGTCGGATCCTGGCCGTGGCCCACCAGATTGTCGGTGCGGTCGGGAATCTGCGGATTCTGCTCGACGTGTACCTTGATGTGATCCTGGTCGCGCGCGGCCGGCGTGTTGCGCACGATCTTCTGCATGAAATCCACCGTGGCGGCGGGGCCGACGCCGCCCACCACGCCGATCTTGAAGGGCTTGGCCGTGGCTTCGCGCTGGCCGTCGGCGACGTATTGCGCATACACCTGGTTGGCGTCCACCACCGGCGCTGCCAGCGGCGCCATGGCGTGCGCCACCAGCGCCACTTCGGTCAGGCCGGGCAGGATCACCTGCGCGCCCTGCGCCGCCAGGTCGCGCGCCGCCTGGTTCAAGAGGTTCAGCGGCCGGCCGTTCAACTGGCCTTGCTTGATGCCGCCCGCGCCATACACCGCGTCGGTCACCAGGTCGCGTTCCGCATCGGGGCGCGGATAGATCACCTCGAAGGCCGGCGCCGGGAAATAGCGCTCGAACAATCCGGCGGCGCGCGTGTAATCCGAGGCCAGCACGCCGATGCGCACGGCCTGCGGATACGTGCGCGTCACGTGGCCGCGCAGCGCCTCCATCATGTCCACGATGGGTAGCGTGGTATTGGCCTTGAGTTCGTCGAGGAAGGTGTGGCTCAGGAAGCAGGGCAGCACCACCGCGCCCACGCCGCGCTTTTCGAAGTCGCGGATCATGTCGAACACATACAGCTTGCGCTCGGTGGTGGCGGCGCTGGTGGCGCCGCCGCCGCGGAAGGGATGCTGCTCGAACACCACGTCGGCCTGCTCGATGCTGCCGCGCGCGGCCATGGCTTGCATCAGCTTGAAGAAGACGTCGGCCGACGCCAGCGGGCCGAGGCCGCCGATGACGCCGTAGGAGCGGCGGGTGCTGGTCGGGAGAGGGGCCATGGCGATTCCTTCGGTGATGATGCGGTGAATATGGTCTCCAGTATGCGCCCGCCAGCGCGGCGAGCTCATGCGTGGTGCGCATGAAGCGGGCCATCCGGGCGGCGACCCGGCCGGCGGCTTATGCGGATAAGACATAATCTTTGCACGGCCCCATGTCGAAGACGTTTGCGGCGCCCCTCCGTGCGCCGCGCCGCTGCGGGTAAAATGCGGGGCTGATCCACCGGCGGGCGCCGCGTCCGCCGCCAACCACAGACGAACCACAATGAGCTATACCCCGAGCCGGGCCATGGGCTACGGCTGCCTGATCCTGAGCATGTCCATGGTCGGCGCCTATGTGGCGCTTGATCTTGCCCCTGATTTACGGACACCTATCTAAGCGACATTGGCCAGCTCGTACTGCTCTGGGCTGAGGTAGCCCAGGGTCGAGTGCAGCCGGATCCGATTGTAGTCAACCTCAATGTAGTCAAACACATGAGCCTTGGCCTGCTCCCGTGTGGCGAGGTGTTCACCATGGATGGCCTCGACCTTCAGACTGTGGTTCCAACTCTCCATTGCTGCGTTGTCGTAGCAGTTGCCTCTGGCACTCATGCTGGCGATCAAAGCGTATTGCTCCAACAGGGCGCGGTGCTCGCGCGAGCAGTATTGGCTACCACGGTCAGTATGCACGATCACTCCCCGAGGCCGATTGCGAGCAAACAGCGCCATGCGCAGCGCGTCGCAAACCAGCGTAGC
>WNDX01000075.1 GCA_009914615.1 Herbaspirillum frisingense | reverse complement strand
GGCTGCACTCGTTTCGGCGCCTGAAGATTCGTTACGAACGCTATGCTCATATCCACGAAGCCTTCCTGTCATTGGCTTGCGCCTTGATTTGCTGGACCCGGTTAAAACAACTTTTAAAATAATTTCGCAACAGCCTCTTAGTGTTGCGGGCATCGCGCCGCGCAATGCATTGCAGACGATCACATCGCTCGCGCGCGCCAGATCGGTACGGCTGATGCTAGCTTCATGGGCCGTGAGCTGGGGATCGGCAAGCAGCACTTGTCGCATGATGCCAGGCAATACGCCTGCTTCCAACGGAGGAGTGATCCAGCGTCCGTCGATCTTGGCAAAGACATTAGTCCTGCCCCCCTCGGTCAACTCATCCCGCTCATTGAAGAACAGCATATCGAACCCGCCCAGCCGTTCCGCGTCCTTCCATGCCGCGTCGTACACCGCGCGGCGCGTGCTCTTGTGCCGCAGGAACAGGTCGTCGCTGCGGGTGGGCGTATCGGCCAGGAAGACCTTGACCGGCCCGGCCAGCGGCGGGAGCGGGGCGTGCTGGAGGGCGATGCCGCCTTGGGCGTCCAGCGCCAGCCGCATGCGATAGGCGATGCCGGCGTCGAGCGCCGCGCAGGCTTGCGATAGCCGTTCACGGATCGCCGCTTCGTCGAACGGGAAGCCGAAGGCGCCGGCCGAGGCGCGCAGGCGTTGCAGGTGCAACTCCCCATGGCGGCAGCCGGCGCGCGTGGCGTGCATGGTCTCGAACAGGCTGAACGCGTGTCCCAGTCCGGTCAGGAAGGCGGCTTTCAATTGGCACTCGGCGTATTCGGAAGGCGCGTCGCTGTCATGCACGATGCCGGCGCCCACGCCCAGCACGCCGCGCCGCAGGCCGTTGGCCGGGGCCTGCAATTCCAGCGTGCGGATCGGCACCGACAGGCAGAAATCGCCCACCGCATGCCCGCCGGCGCGCGGCGCGTCGAACCAGCCAATGGCGCCGGTGTAGAGCCCGCGCGGCGTGCTTTCCAGTTCGTCGATGATCTGCATGGTGCGGCGCTTGGGGGCGCCGGTGATGGAGCCGCACGGGTAGAGCGCGCCGATGGCCTGGGCCAGCGTGGCGTCGTCGCGCAGACGGGCGCGGATGGTGGAGGTCATCTGCAAGACCTGGCCGTAGCGGCGCACGTCGAACAGGTGCGGCACCTGCACTGAGCCGGGTACCGCCACGCGGCCCAGGTCGTTGCGCAGCAGATCCACGATCATCAGGTTCTCGGCGCGATTCTTTTCATCCGCAGCCAGCGCCAGAGCGCGCCGGGCGTTGACCGCATCGGCGTCGGCGTCGCCCGCGCCGGCGGCGCGCGCGGTGCCTTTCATGGGCTTGGCTTTGAGCATGCCGTCGGCATGCGCCACGAACAGCTCGGGCGAGAAGGACAGCACCGCGCCGCCATCGGCGTCGCACACCAGCGCGCCGTAAGGCACCGGCTGGCGCGCGCGCAGGCGGCGGTACAGGGCGACGGCGTCGCCGTAGGCGTCGAAGCGCAGGCGGTAGGTGTAGTTGACCTGATAGGTGTCGCCGGCGGCGATGTAGTCCCGGATGCGGGCGATGGCGGCGCTGAAGCCGGCTTCGTCCGCGCTGGGCGTGATATGCGCGACGCCGGCGGCCGTTTCCGCGCCGGCTTGCCGCGCCAGCCAGGCCTCGACCTGCGCCGCCGTGAGCCGCTCGCAGCGCTCGAACAGCATGACGCGCGCCAGCGGGCCGCCGGCGTGCTGGTGCGGCAGGCCTTGCAGCGCTGCGCCCAATTCATACGACCACAGGGCCACGGCCTGGCGGCCCGCGGCCAGCTCCTGCTGCATCTGCGCCAGCAGCGCCGGGAAACGCGCCGCGTCGTCGCAGGCCAGCGTGCGCAGATGCCCGGTGTACAGGCGCGAACGCGGTTCGGCCGCGGAGGCGAGGTGGTCGTCGAGGAGGGCGAAGCAGTCGGTCATGGCGCGGCGGGCAGGGCGGGTTGCAGGCGTGGGCAGGCCGGCCGGGCCGGCGGCGCCCGGCAGCATCATAGCGTAAAAGGTATACTTGTCGGCTTGCCGGGCGGTTCTTGCCGCGGCGCACTGCATAACATATTGCCAACATCCCGATGTCCATTCCACGCACCTTCATCATCCCCCTGATCGTCGCCTGCGCGCTCTTCATGGAGCAAATGGACTCCACCGTGATCTCGACCTCGCTGCCGGCGCTGGCGCTGGACATGCACGTCGATCCCATTTCGCTCAAGCTGGCGCTGACCTCCTACCTGGTCAGCCTGGCCGTGTTCATCCCGATTTCGGGCTGGATGGCCGACCGCTTCGGGTCGCTGACCATCTTCCGCTCGGCGATCTGCGTCTTCATGCTCGGCTCGATCCTGTGCGGCGTCTCATCGACCTTGCCGCAATTCGTCGCCGCGCGCTTCTTCCAGGGCATCGGCGGCGCCATGATGGTGCCGGTCGGGCGCCTGGTGATCCTGCGCAGCGTGGAGAAGGTCAACCTGGTCAAGGCGCTGTCCTACCTGACCATTCCGGCGCTGTTCGGCCCGGTGCTGGGGCCGCCGCTGGGCGGCTTCATCACGACTTATTTCCACTGGCGCTGGATCTTCTTCATCAACATCCCGATCAGCATCCTTGGCCTCTACCTGGCCACGCGCTTCATTCCGGATCTGAAGGCGGAGCAGGTCGCGCCGCTGGACTGGCCGGGCTTCGTGCTGTCGGCGCTGGGCTGTTCGCTGCTGATGATGGGCCTGGCCACGGCCGGGCGCCATCTGATCTCGGGGCAGGTGTCGCTGGCCTGCGTGGCGGCCGGCGTGCTGTTCCTGGCGATCTACGTCTGGCACGCGCGCCGCGCCAAGGCGCCGCTGATCGACCTGACGCTGCTGAAGATCCCGACCCTGCAGGCCGGCGTCTATGGCGGTTCGCTGTACCGCATCGGCATCGGCGCGATTCCCTTCCTGCTGCCGTTGATGCTGCAACTGGGTTTCGGCTATACGCCGTTCCATTCCGGCCTGCTGACCTGTGCGTCGGCCGCCGGGGCCATGTTCATGAAGACCATCGCGTCGCGCTTCCTGCAGCGCTACGGCTTTCGCAAGGTGCTGCTGGTCAACGGCGCGCTGGGCGTGCTGGGCCTGTGGGCCATCATGCTGTTCACGCCGCATACGCCTTACATCGTGATGATGGTGGTGCTGCTGATCGGCGGCTGCTTCCGCTCGCTGCAATTCACCAGCCTCAATGCGATCTCCTATGCCGACGTCGATAAGCAGCGCCTGAGCCAGGCCACCAGCATGGCCAGCGTGGCGCAGCAATTGTCGATCGGGATGGGCGTGGTGCTGGCCGGCTTCGCGCTGCAGGCGTCCAACGAACTGCAGGGTCATGCGGTGCTGGTGGCCGAAGATTTCTGGCCGGCCTTCCTGGTGGTGGGGGTGGTGTCCGCGTGCTCGCTGTTCATGCTGCGACGTCTGCAGCCCAACGCGGGCGCCGAGATGGCCGGCCGCGAACAGGCCAAGTCGGCCTGAACCGAATATCCGATCAACCGGCCGAGAGCGAACAAAGTCCCATGCAACTCAAATACATCTGGTTTCCGCTGGGCGCCGTCTCGATCTGGGCCGGCAATACCGTCATCAGCAAGATGTCGGCCGGGGTGATCGCGCCGGAAGACATTTCCTTCTATCGCTGGGTGCTGGCCGCGGCGCTGATGTCGCCCTTCCTGGCGCGCCAGACCTGGGCCGCGCGCGCCCAGATCCGTCCGCATCTGGGCAAGATCCTGGTGCTGGCGCTGCTGGGCATGGTGCTGTTCCAGAGCCTGGCGTATTTCGCCGCCGCCACCTCGTCGGCCACCAGCATGGGCATCATCGCCTCGCTGATGCCGCTGCTGACCTTGCTGCTCAGCATCCAACTGCTCTCCGAGCCGCCCACCGTGGGCACGCTGGCTGGCGGCCTGCTGTCGCTGTTCGGGCTGGCGGTGCTGATCGGGCGCGGCCATCCGCTGGCGCTGTTCGACAACGGCGTGGTGGTGGGCGACCTGCTGATGCTGCTGGCCACCATCGCCTATGGCCTGTACGGCGTGATGCTGCGCCGCTGGGCCTTGCCGCTGCGCACCTGGCAACTGCTCTACATGCAGGTGCTGATGGCGGTGGTGCTGCTGTTCCCGGGCTTCGTGCTGGGCCATCATTCACCGGTGACCGCGGACAACCTGCCCATCCTCCTGTACGCCGGCATTGCCGCCTCCATCATCTCGCAGTTCCTGTGGATGCGCGGCGTGGCGCATCTGGGCGCCAGCCGTTGCGCGATCTTCGTGAACCTGATGCCGATTTTCACCGTCATAATTGCAGTGGCGGCGCTGGATGAGGAATTGCACGGTTATCATGCCGCCGGCGGCGTGATCACGCTGGCCGGCGTGATCATGGCGCAAGCCCTGAAACAGCGCCTGAACATCCGCGCCAAGGCCGGCTGACGCGACCCTGACAGCGCGCCGGTCGGGCCGACAATAACGAGACGCACGCCGCGGCGTGCGCGCACAACAGGAGCCAAGACATGATCGACGCCAACATGATCGTCAACTGCACGGTCTACAAGAAGGGCAAGAAGCTGCGCGACATCCCCCTCGACGAGATCAGCGACGTGCTGGAAGAGGAGGGCACCTTCGTCTGGCTGGGCCTGCTGGAACCCAACGTCGAGCTGATGAACAAGATCAAGGAAGAGTTCTGCCTGCACGAACTGGCGGTGGAAGACGCCTACGCTGCCCACCAGCGCCCCAAGATCGAGGAGTACGGCGACACCCTGTTCGTGGTGCTGCACACGGCCCAGTTGGCCGGCGGCGAGATCCAGTTCGGCGAGACCCATATCCTGACCGGCCCGCGCTTCGTGATCACGGTGCGCCACGGCGCCTCGCGCAGCTACGCCAAGGTGCGCGAACACTGCGAGATGCTGCCGGAGCGGCTGGTGCGCGGTCCCAGCTTCGTGCTGTATTCCATCATGGACTTCGTGGTCGATAACTATCGCCCGATCATGGATGACCTGGAAGCCAAGTTCAGCCAGTACGAAGAGCAGTTGTTCAACCCTTCGGCCAATACCGGCAAGGCTTACCTGCAAGAGCTGTATCAGTTGAAGCGGCAACTGATCCGCCTGCGTTCGGCGGCCTCGCCGCTGCTGGACGTGTGCACCCAACTGCTGCGCTTCCATGAGGGCCTGATCACCAAGGAAGGCAAGGCCTACTTCCGCGACATCTACGATCACGTGGTGCGCTTCATCGACACCGGCGACCGCCTGCGCGAAATGGTGGAGTCGGCGGTGCAGATCAACCTGGCCCAGGTCACCATCCACCAGAACGAGATCGTGCAGACCCTGGCCGGTTGGGGTGCGATTCTCGCCATCCCGACCATGGTGTTCAGCCTTTACGGCATGAACTTCTCCAACATGCCGGGCTTGTCGTGGCAATGGAGTTTCCCGCTGGTGATCGGCGGCATCTTCACCTGCTGCTCGCTGCTATGGCGGCGACTGCGCAAGGCGGGCTGGCTGTAGGCAGAAAGGATGTGGGCGCCGGCGGCGCTCAGGCGGCCTGGCGCATGCTGCTGATCTGCAGGCGCTGGCTGAAGCTGTAGCCCATGCCGTGTTCGGTGCGCAGCGGCAGCTTGTTGCCGATCCCGGTTTCGCAACGCCTGCGCGGGCGGTTCACGACAGCACGCCAGCATTTTTCCTTCCATGTCCCGTCCATCCACCCGGCGCCGGGACGGGCGACGTCGATCGCGGCGGGTGCGGCCAAATGTCGCACCCGCTTTTTGCGGTGCAGCCCAGGAATTTAGATAAACTCCAGCGCCACCGCTCCGCCCGCAATGGGCCGGGATCAGCCCAAATCCGCCATCTGCCGTCATCTCCCGCCGGGAGGATTGATAAATGCAACAAGGTTGCATAAAATGCGCGATGCACCAGCCACAGACGCTGTCCGGCACAGGCATTTCCCCCACTGCCCGCGGCGCGCAACCAAGACAAGGAAAACAATGAAGATCACCGCATTGCGGGCAGCCGTGCTCGGCGCCATGGCGCTCGGACAGGCGCCTTCGGCAGCGTGGGGCGCCGATGCCGCCAGGGGCGAAGACAGCGGGTTGGGCGAGATCGTCGTCACCGGCGAGAACCCGCGTTCGTCATATCGGCAGGCCATCACCTCCAGCGCTACCCGCACCGAGACGCCGCTGCAGGAGTTGCCGCAGTCGGTGCAGGTGATCTCGCGCCAGTTGATCGACGATCTGGGCGCGACGCGGCTGGACGATGTGCTGCTCTACGTCAGCGGCGTGGCCAGGCAGAACAACTTCGGCGGCTTGTGGGATAACTATTCGATCCGCGGTTTTTCCGGCAATGAAAACGGTGGCATGAACATCCTCTGGAACGGTTTCGCCTCCAACCGCGGTTATGCGCCGCCGCGCGACATGGCCGACGTCGAGAGCGTGGATTTCCTGAAGGGACCGGCGGCGGCCTTGTATGGCAACAGCGAGCCCGGCGGCACCATCAACGTCGTGACCAAGAAGCCGCAGTTCAAGGCGGCCAATTCGCTGGATCTGTCGGTGGGCACGCAGGATGCCTATCGCGCCGCCTTCGATTCCACCGGTGCGCTGAACAGCGAACTGGCCTACCGTCTCAACGGCGCCATGGAAAACAAGGGCAGCACGCGCGACCACGTGCGCAGCAGCCGCGAATTCTTCGCGCCGGCGTTCACCTGGGTGCTGGGCGACCACACCGTGCTCAATTACGAAGCCGAGTTCCTGCGCCAGAAGGCGCCGCTGGATCGCGGCATCGTGGCGGTCAACGGCAATCCGGGCGCGTTGCCGGTCTCGCGCTTCCTGGGCGAACCGGCCGACGGCGACATCAAGATGGAAAACCAGAACCAGCTCCTGACGCTGGAACATCGCCTCGACGACAACTGGCATTTGCGCACTGGCATCTTCCACAAGGACGGCAGCCTCGACGGCTATTCCACCGAGGCCTCTTCGCTGCGCGCCGACAACGCCACGCTGTGGCGCCAACGCCGCTACCGCGACTACACCTGGCACGACACTTCGCTGCAGGCCGAGGTCGGCGGCAAGTTCCAGACCGGCGACGTCGGCCACGAGATCCTGGCCGGCGTCGAGGCGGGCTGGCTGACGCTGGACCAGCGCATGCTGCGCGTGAACCCCTCCGGCGGCGCGCCTTACGCCATCAACATCAACGATCCGGTCTATGGCCAGGCGCAACCGGTGCCGCTGCCCAATACCGCCACCAGCGAGCGCCAGATCAGCAGCGGTCTGTATCTGCAGGATCAGCTCAGCCTGTCGCCGCGCTGGAAGCTGCTGGCAGGTATCCGCGCGGATGCCTTCCGTTCCACGTTGGCCAATCTGCGCAGCGGCGTCACCACCCGGCAGGACAAGAGCGCCTTCTCGCCGCGCCTGGGCCTGACCTATCTCTTCACACCCTCGTGGTCGGCCTATGCCAGCGCCAGCAAATCCTTCCGCCCCAATACCGGCAGCGACGCCAACGGCAATGCCTTCAGTCCCGAGACCGCGCGCGCCGGCGAGATCGGACTGAAGTTCCAGAGCGAGGACAAGCGCAGCGGCGCCACGCTGGCGATCTTCGATATCACCAAGCAAAACGTGCTGACCGCCGACCCCGCCAATCCGGCGTTTTCCATCGCCGCCGGCGAGGTGCGCAGCAAGGGCGTGGAACTCGATGTCAGCGGCAAGCTCGGCCGCCACTGGCGCCTGAGCGGCAACCTGGCCTATACCGACGCCTACGTCAGCAAGGACAACACGCTGGCCGCCGGCGCGCGCCTGGTCAACATCCCGCGCACCTCCGGCAGCCTGCTGGCGGTGTATGACAGCGCGGACGAACATGGCATGCCGTATGGCGTGGGCGGGGGCGTCAACTACGTTGGCGCGCGCACCGGCGACCAGGCCGGCAGCTTCACCTTGCCCGCTTATGTGACGGCGCGCGCCTTGGCATACTGGCAGTTCACGCCGCGCATGAAGCTGTCGCTGGACGTCAATAACCTGTTCAACAAACGCTACTACGCCAGCTCGTACAGCAATCTGTGGATCATGCCGGGCGACGAGCGCAATGCCACGCTGGCGCTGAACGTGAAGTTCTGAGGCATGAGCCAGCTTAACCCCGCCGCGCCGGGCCGCCGCCGCGCCTTGCTGGCCGCGGCCATGTCGCTGTTGCCCTGGGGCGCCGCGTGCGCCCATGGCGATGGCAGCGACCATGCGCACGACGTCGTCGCGGCCGCCGCCGACGTGCTGACCGTGGTCGGCCCGTGGGAAATGACCGGGCTTGATCCCTCGCGGGCCGGCTATATGTTCGCGCGCATGGAGGTGGTGGAGACCCTGCTCAACGTAGACGACGGCGGGCAATTATTGCCAGGGCTGGCATCGACCTGGCAGGTCGCGCCGGATGGCTTGCAATGGCGTTTCACGCTGCGCGGCGGCCGCTACCATGATGGCGCGGCGATTACGCCGGCCAGCGTGATCGCCTGTCTGCGCCGCGCCCATGCTCGGCCCGGCGTGCTGCGGCTGGCCGACATCGCCGAGATAGCGGCGCAGGGCGAGGGCATCCTGATCCGCCTGCGCCGTCCCTTCGCCCCGCTGCCTTATCTGCTGACGCATTACTCCACGCAGATCCTGGCGCCGGGCTCCTTCGACGCACAGGGCAATGTAGTGGCCATCGTGGGTAGCGGCGCCTTCCGCATCGTCGCGCTCGCGCTGCCGCAGCAGTTCGACGTCGAACGCTTCGACGCGCATCCCGACAGCGCAACCGCCGGCGCCCGGCCGGTGCGCCGCGCCCGCTACATCAGCGTGGCGCGCGCCGAGACGCGCACGCTGCTGGTGCGCAGCGGCCAGGCCGACCTGGCGTTCTCGCTCGACCCGCCCAGCATCCGTGCCTTGCAGCATAGTCCCAAGGCCGCGCTGATCTCGGCCATGCTGCCGCGTACCACCTTCATCAAGCTCAACGCCGGCCACCCCTTCCTGGCCGATGTGCGCGTACGGCGCGCGATCTCGCTGTGCGTGGAACGCCAGGGCATCGCCCGGGCGCTGCTGCGCGATCCCGACCTGGGTGCGACGCAATTGTTCCCGCCCTCGATGGCGCTGTGGCATGATGCCGCGCTGCCGCCCTTGCGTACCGATCCCGAGCAGGCGCGCCGCCTGCTGGAGGAGGCCGGCTGGCGGCCCGGCAGCGATGGCATCCGGCGCCGCGATGGCCGGCGCTTCGAACTGAACCTGACCACCTTCGTCGATCGTCCCGAGCTGCCGCTGATTGCCGCCGCCCTGCAAGAAGAGATGCGCCAGATCGGCATCGCGGTGCGGGTGGTGATCGGCAATTCCGGCGACATTCCGGCCGGTCACCGCAGCGGCGCCTTGCAGATGGGGCTGGCCGCGCGCAACTTCGGTAACCTGCCGGACCCGGTGGCGACCTTGCTGCAAGACTTCGGCCCCGACGGTGGCGATTGGGGGGCGATGGGGTGGCGCAACGCCGAGACGCCGGCCTTGCTGGCGCGGCTGGCCGCCGGAGAGAGCGGCGTGGCGGCAGCCGACCGTGCCCGCGTGGCGGCCGTGCTGCAATCCGAATTGCCGGTCATTCCGGTGGTCTGGTACCGCCAGACCTGCGCCGTCAGCCGCCGCATCGCCGGCGCCGACATCGACCCCTTCGAGCGCAGCTACAGGATTTCACGACTGCAATGGACATGAGGCCTCTTTCAAATGCGGCGCCATGGCGCCGGCTGGGCACGGCGCTGGCGCAGCGCCTGCTGCAGGCTTGCCTGGTGGCGCTGCTGGTGGGCACGCTGTGCTTCTTCATGACGCGCATGCTGCCCGGCGACATGGCCTATCGCATCGCCGCCGGGCGCTACGGCTACGACATGGTGAGCGCGGCGGCCGCCGAGGCGGTGCGCCAGGAGCTGGGGCTGGATCGCCCCTGGCCGCTGGCGCTGGGCGAGTGGTGGAGCCGCCTGCTGCATCTGGATCTGGGCGTGTCGCAGGTGACCGCGCAGCCGGTGCTGGCCGAGATCGTCCACCAGCTCGGTCCGACCGTGCGCCTGTCCCTGCTGGCGATGGCGTTCTCGCTGCTGATCGGCCCCACCGCCGGCGTGCTGGCCGGACTGAACCCGGGCGGCGCGCTGGACCGCGCCACGCTGGCCATGTCGGTGGCGCTGCGGGCCTTGCCGTCCTTCCTGCTGGGGCTGATCCTGGTCCTGATCTTTTCGGTGCAGCTGGGCGCCTTGCCGGCGGCCGGGCACGGCGACCACGGCGGCATCATGCTGCCGGCGCTGACGCTGGCGCTGGGCCTGGCGGCGGTGTCCTGCCGCGTGGCGCGCGACGCCATGGTGCAGGTCAGGCAATCCGCGTACTTCGCCTTCGCGCTGACCAAGGGCCTGACGCCGCACCAGGCGCTGACGCGCCACGGCCTGCGCAATGTGGCCGCGCCGGTGACGGCCTATCTGGGCGTGCAACTGGTGGCGCTGGTCGAAGGCGTGGTGCTGGTGGAAACCATCTTTGCCTGGCCCGGCATCGGCCATGCGCTGGTGCACGCCATCTTCGGCCGCGACGTGCCGATGATCCAGGGCAGCGCGCTGGTGCTGGGCCTGATGTTCGTGCTTTTCAACGCGCTGGTGGATGCCGCCTGCGCCTTCATTGATCCGCGTGGCCGGCCATGAGTACGATGCCTTCCTCTCCGCTGCATTTTCCCGCTCTGGCGCCGGCGCGCCGCCGGTGGTCGGCAGGGCAGGCGGCCGGTCTGATCCTGCTGTGCCTGATCGCCGCCTTCGCGCTGCTGGGGCCATGGCTGATCGGCATCGATCCGGCGCGCCAACAACTGGAGCGCTTTCTGGAAACGCCCAGCCTGGCCCATCCGCTGGGTCTCGATCATCTGGGGCGCAGCATGCTGGCGCGGCTGGCGCATGGTGCTCGTCTGTCCTTGTCGCTGGCGCTGCTCAGCGTGCTGTCGGCCGCCATCCCCGGCATCCTGGTCGGCCTGCTGGCCGCCTGGCGCGGGGGCTGGCTGGAATGCGTGCTGGCCGCGCTGGCCGATGCCGTGCTGGCGTTGCCCGGCCTGTTGCTGGTGCTGCTCCTGGCCGCCTTCGCACCGGGCGGATTCTGGCCGCTGTATGTGGGCATTTCGCTGGCGCTGTGGGTGGAGTATTTCCGCGTGGTGCGCGCGGCCGCGCGCATCGTGCTGGCCGGGCCGCAGGTGGAAGCCTCGCGCCTGCTGGGCTTCGGCCCGTTCTATATCGTGCGACGCCATGTCTTGCCGGAACTGCTGCCGCGCCTGCTCACGCTGATGCGCTTCGGCTTCGCCGGCGCGGTGCTGGCGATGTCGGCGCTGGGTTTTGTCGGCGTCGGCCTGCAACCGCCGACGCCGGAACTGGGCGTGATGATGATCGAATTGCTGCCGTACTACGCCGAGGCGCCATGGCTGGTCGGCGCGCCGGTGGCACTGCTGTTCCTGACCCTGCTGGGCCTGTTGCTGCTGTCGCCGGGCAAGGAGGACGCATGACTGCGCCATCCGCGACGCCGGCCCTGGCAATCGAGGGATTGAGCGTGTTGCACGGCGCGCAGGCGCTGGTGCGCGACATCTTCTTTGCCATCCCGGCCGGCGGCGTGCTCACGTTGCTGGGTGAAAGCGGTTCCGGCAAGTCATTGCTGGCGCTGGCCGTGATGGGCAATCTGCCGACCTCGCTGCGCTGCGAGGGCCAAGTGCATATCGGCGGCGAGCGCACCGATGCGGCCGACCAGCGCAGCCGCCATGCCGGCTGGGGCCGGCGCATCGCGCTGCTGCCGCAGGAGCCGTGGCTGGCGCTGGATCCCACGATGACCATCGGCCGCCAGGTGGCGGAGACCTACGAGCTGGTCAGCCGGCCCGCCGCCGATAGCCAGAACGACAGCCTGCGCGCCGCGCGCACCGGCGCCCGCGACCTGGCGGCCCGTGCGTTGGCCAGCCTGGGTTTGCGGGAGGCGGCCGACCAATACCCCTTCATGATTTCCGGCGGCATGGCGCAGCGCGTGGCTTTCCTCGCTACCCATGCCGCCGGCGCGCCGCTGATGATCATCGACGAGCCCACCAAGGGGCTGGACGCCGATCGTCGCGACGAGGTGCTCGGCCTGTTGCTGGCGGCACGCGAGCAGGGCATGAGCCTGCTGTGCATCACCCATGACGTCTGGCTGGCGCGCGCCCTCGGCGGCCGGCTGGCGGTGATGCTGGACGGAACCTTGATCGAACAGGGCGAGGCCGCCACCGTGCTGGCCGCGCCGCGCCACGAATACACGCGGCGCCTGCTGGCGGCCGAGCCGGCGCGCTGGCCGGCGCATGCCGCGGCGGTCGAGGCCGGCGCCGGCATCGTCGCCGAGGTGCGCGGCGTGGGCAAATCCTTCGGCCGCCAGACCCTGTTTGCCGATGTCAGCGCGCGCATCGCCGCCGGGGAAATCGCCGCCGTCACCGGGCCCAGCGGCGCGGGCAAGACCACCTTCGGCAACATCGTGCTGGGCTTGCTCAAACCCGACACCGGCCAGGTGACGCGCGCCCCGGGCCTGGCGCCCACCGCGTTCCAGAAGATCTACCAGGACCCCGCTGCGGCCTTCGCCCCCACGATCAGCCTGCGCTGTTCGCTGCAGGATCTGGTGCGATTGCATCGTCTGGACTGGGCCGAACTGGAGGCGCTGCTGGCGCGCATGCGCCTGTCGCCGGCACTATTGGATCGCCTGCCGCGTCAGGTCTCGGGCGGGGAGTTGCAGCGCTTCGCGCTGGCGCGGGTGCTGCTGATGAAGCCGGCGCTGATCTTCGCGGACGAGCCGACCTCGCGCCTGGATCCTGTCACGCAGCAGGAGGTTATCGCCTTGCTGGCCGCTCATGCACGCAGCAGCGGCTGCGCGGTGCTGCTGGTCACGCACGATGCCGACATCGCGCGCCGCGTCGCCGACCGCCAGATCCGTCTGGCGAACTAGGCGGTCTTGACGGCCTTGACCGCGGTCTTCTTTCTCAGCCGACGCCATCCGATGATCACGCCGCTGGCTGACAAGGCCAGCCCGCCGAGGCTGAAGGCGATCAGCACCGCCTCCCTGATCCAGCCGGCATCGAGCATGCCGCGCAGATCCCAGCTATGCAGGAAACTGAACAGCCAGCGGCCGATGCGCTGCGCGCGGTCGGCGCCGAGTTCGACCTGGCCGGTGGCGATGTCGATATAGACTTGCGTGCGGCCGGGATCGTCGAAACTTACCTTCAGCACCGGCAGCCTGCGCGCGGAGCCGCCCATCATGGCTTCGGGATCGCGGCGGTAGTAGTAGGCGTCATAGGCGTGCAGCACTTCCACATCGGTCACCGGCGCGGCCATCAGCGATGCGGCCGCCTGTTGCAGCATGTCCTGGGGCCATTGCGGCGCGACCACCAGCCGGCCGCCGTCTTCCGTGACCAGGCGCGACCGGTCATGGGCGTCGCGCGCCAGCACGAAGGGGCTTCCGGCCAGGTTCTTCCATTCCAGCTCCACCGCGTGGAAATCGTCCCGCTCCAGCGCTTGCAGGATCCGCTCCGGCGCGGCTTCCAGATAGCGCTGGCCGGGCGCGGCGCCGGCATAGCGCGCCAGATCCGGACGCTGCCTGGCGGAGAAGATGTCCAGCGGATTCATCGACATCAGCCCGCTGAAGATCCAGGTCAGCGTGATGGCCGCGAAGCCCAGCCCCAGCAGATGGTGCCAGCGCATCCAACCCGGTGCGAAGGGGGAGCGCGAGCCCGATTTGTAGGGCCGGGAAAAGCGCCAGCGCCAGATCCCGACCACGATGCCGCTGCACGCCACCAGCACGCAGCCGGCCGAGAGCACGATCACCGTCCAGGTCCACACCGGGTCCACCGGCTGGTTCTTGACGACGTACAGCCAGTGCAGCCAGGCGCCGGCGAAGTTCCACAGCCGTTGCGTGCGCGGCGCCTGCATCACGATCTCGCCCGTACTCGACGATACATAGAGCAGTGTGCGCGCCGGGTCGTCCATCTGGATCAGATGCAGGGGACGGTGCGGGTTCAGCGCGCCGGAGTGCGTCCAGCGGTCTTCCTGCACGCTGCCTTCGTCATGCACCGCCGCGCCGGGCCGGAACAGGCGCGCCGCTCGCAAGGCGGCGTCGGCGTCAAACCGGGCCTGAAGCGCGCCCGAGCCGGCATCGATGCTGGCCAGCGACCCGTCGCCGCGCCGCAGGACATAGCGCGGACTGCCCGTCGCGGCGTTGAGCACCAGTCGCGACGCCGGCTGCCCGCCCAGGACCTGCGAGGGCGCCAGGTAATGGCCGGCCGCCAGCGCCGGCAAGGCCTGTACCCGATCCCACGGCGTCAGCTTGGGATAGCCGACGAACAGCATCACCATGCCGCTGGCGAACCACAGCCCCATCAGCAGGCAGCCCGCGATGCCGCACCAGCGGTGCGTGAGGTAGGTCCAGCGCCGCAGGCGCGCAGACAGGGCGGCCATCGCGTCAGAAGCGATGGTTCACGCTGAGCTGCACTTCGCGTCCCGGGCCGTAGAGCCACTGGGTCGCGGTGTAGTACGCGGTGGTGAAGTAATGCTTGTCGAGCACGTTGTTGGCGCGCAGCGTCACCGTGGTGGCGGTGGTCGCCTGCCAGCGCAGGGCCAGGTCGGTGGTCGTGTAGGCCGGCAGCTTCAGCGTGTTGGCGTTGTCGGCATAGCGGCGACCGACATACTGCAGGCCGCCGCTGGCAGTCCAGGCGGGTATGAAGTCCCAGCTCAGCCAGACGTTGGCCAGGCGCTCCGGCACGTTGGTGGGCACGTTGCCGCTGCGTGATACCGCCACGCCGCCGGCCGCTTCCGCGAAGTCGTCGAAGCGCGCGCGCAGCACGGTGGCGTTGGCGTCCAGCTTCCAGTGCTCGGCGAACGCCAGCGACAGGCTGGCTTCGAGGCCGCGCGAGGATTGCTGGCCGACCTGGATGCTCTGGGTCGGCACGGCCGGATTGCGGGTCAGCAGGTTGTTCTTGCGGATGTCGTACAGCGCCAGCGTCCATTCGCCGCGCTTGTCCCAGAACACCTGCTTGACGCCGACCTCGATCTGGCGCCCGGTGGAGAGATCGAACCTGCTGTTGGACTGGGTCAGGAACAGCATGCTGCTGACCGGCGCGGCCGCCTTGGAATACTGGCCGTACAGGCTCAGATCCGGCGTGAGCGCATACACCGATCCCAGCCGCCAGCCGATGTTGGAGAAGTTCTGGCTGAAGTTGTTGGCGCTGTTGACCAGGTCGCTGCGCGACACCTGCGAGTGGTCATAGCGCAGTCCGGCCAGTACCGACAGCTTGTCGGTCAGGTCCAGCTTGTCTTCCGAGAACACCGAGTATTGCGAGGCCTGGTTACGGTAGCGCGGGATGAAGGCCGGGATGCCGGTGCCACTGGCATAGGTGCCGGGATCGAAGTTGAGCGGATCGACCGCGCTGAAGCTGCCCGTGTAGGTGTTGTTGGTATGGGTGAAGGAACTGGAATTGATGTCGAAGCCGACCGAGACCTGGTTCTTCAGGCCGAACAGGTGGCCGCCGAAGGTGGCGTCGGTGGTGTTGCCGGTCTGCGACTGGTCGTGGCGGATCTCGGTGGCGTCGCCGCGGTTGATCAGGCCGGTGGCGGCGTTATAGGCATAACTCTCGGCGTTGCGCCAGTAACGGTTGCTGTTGATCTGGTAAAAGCGCGTGCGCAGGGTGGTGTCGGCGTTGGGCGTCCATTGCGCCTCCAGCTGCGCCCAGCGATCCTTGTAGTCGATGGTGCCATCGGCGACGTCATAGTTTTTTTCGCGCATGCTCTCCAGTGGCTGACCGTTGACCAGCGGCGTGCCGAAATAGCGCATCGGCCGCTGGTGGCCCTGCGCGTAGCTGAACTGCACATACAGGTCGGGATTCACGTCCAGGCGCAGCGCGCCGGAGAAGCTCAGATTATTGGAATTGCCGCGATCGACCCAGCCGTCCGAGCGGTCGCCGCTGATGTCGAAGCGGTAGGACAGCATCTCGTTGATCGCGCCGCCGCTGCCCAAGCCCAGGCGCTGGGTGTTGTGGCTGCCGACGGTGGCTTCCACCTCGTTCTCGATCTTGCCGCGCGTGGGCTTCTTGGGTACCACGTTCACCACGCCGCCGATGGCGCCGTCGCCGTAGATCACCGACGCCGGGCCGCGCAATACCTCGATGCGCTCCACGCCCCAGGTATCGAACGGGAAGCTCACGCCCACGCCGCCGTACTGGCGCACGCCATCGTACAGCCGCATCACCGAAGTCGTGTCGGTGAAACCGCGCGCCGACAGCGAGCTGCCGCTGTTGCCGGGATGGCCCAGGCTGCTGTAGCCGGGCGCGCGCGTGATGGCGTCCACGATGCTGGCGTCGCCGCGTTCGTCGAGCTGCTGGCGGGTGATCACGCTCACGCTGGCCGGGGTCTGCAAGGGCGTCAGGTTGAGATTGGAACCGGTGGAAACGGCATTCTGCAACTGCGCCGGGCTCTGCGCGCTCACCGAGATTTCCGGCAGCGATGCGGCGGCCTGCTGCGCATGCGCGGCGCCGCCCAGGCAAAGCAGCGGCAAGGTATAGGGCGCGCATGCCAGGGTGCGGCGCAGCGAGCGGGACAGTTGGTGTTGGAAGGCGGAAAGAAGGCGTTGCTGTCGTGTGGTGGTCGTTGCCATAGTGATGAAGAAAAGCGTTCGGCTTGCCATTGCAAGCGGGCGTGCGCCGGTGGCCGCATCAGGCGCGGCGACCGGCCAATGAAGACCTGCGGCATGCGCAGGCGCCAGGTGTAATCAGCGAAGGACGACCGGCGGCCCGCGCGGATGCGGGTCGAGCCATTGCGTCGGGGCGGCGGCAGAGAGGACGCGATCAGCCGGCGCCGGCGCGACAATCTCCAAGGGCTGGGGGAGTTCGCCGGCGCGGGAAGGGAGAGCATGGGAGAAGTCCTGCTTGCCGCAGAAGGCGCAATGCTGGACATGGGCGTCCTGCGTTTCCTTCCTGGGCGTATCCGGCTGCCCGGCCTGGGCGGGCGCCGTGACCGAACATATCTCGGTCCACAGCGCGGTGCGCTCGCCGCCGCGCCGGGCGTGCGCCATCCCCGAGCACAGCACGACCACGATCGCGGCCATGGTGATCCATGAGGTGAGGCGCTGGGAGACGGCGGACATTTTCATCGCCGCAGATTCTACCGTCGGGGGGTGGTTTCCGATGCCTGGACGGCGCCGGTGAGCGCTCCGGGTCATGCGCCTGGAAGCGGCCATGGACAAGGGATTGCGGCGATTTTTCCAACGCCCGTGCAAGTCGGGGTGCGACAATTAGCCGCAGTCTCGCACGGCGTTTGCGCGGGAACCCATGCTGGCCGCAGGAACGGTGGTAAGCTGCGCCGGCCTTCGTCATGCAACCTTCTCCGTTCACAAGACCACATGCGTTCTTCCTCCGCAAAGACTTCCATCCTGGTGCTCGACATCGACGGCACGCTGACCGATTCCGTGGCGCTGCATCAGGAAGCCTTCCTTGGCGCCATGCAAGCGCTCGGCCTGAGCCGACTGGATGCCAACTGGGGCGCCTATCCGCAGCACACCGACACCGGCATCTTCGCCGAGGCGATCGCCCGCGACGCCGCCCAATCCAAGCGACATGAGGTCACGGCCTTCGAGGCCGATCTGGCGAGCCGCTTTGCCGCCCTGTTGCGCAACCGGCGCATCGAAGAAATCCCGGGCGCCCGGGCGTTTGTCGAGGCGGCCAATGCTTCCGAATGGGGTGTGGTCTTCGCTACCGGCGGCATCCGCGGCGTCAGCGGAGACAAGCTCCGCGCCATCGGCATCGATGTCGATGACGAGTTGCTGCTCACCGCGTCCGAATGGGCCAACCGCACCGAGTTGGTGGCCGCCGCCATCGCGCGCGCCAAGACTTACTACGGTATCGCCGCGCCGTGCACCGTCCTCTCGATCGGCGACGGCCGCTGGGACTGGGACGTGGCCCGCCGGCTGGATATCCGTTTCCTCGGCGTGGGCCGTTCTGCCTCGGCCGGCGTTCTTGAAGGACTGGGCGCGCGCGTGATGCCCGACTGGACGGACGCCATGTCGGTGCTGGCGGGCCTGGGCCGGAAGTAGGCGCTTCCCGGCGCTTGCGCCGGGCCGATGCCCGGCCTCAGAGATCCACGATGACCAGCGTGCCGTGGCTCCCTGGCCTGACGCGATGCGGCGTGCCGGCGGCGACGACATACATCTCCCCGCCGGCCACGCTCAGCGCTTCGCCGTTGACGTCGAGCTCCAGCCGGCCCTCGATGACGATCAGCGCTTCGTTGTAGCCATGCGATTCTTCCTCGTAAGGCTGATGATCCATCCTGAGCACCTTGATGCGGGCCGGGCCGACTTCCCCGATGATCTGTGACGACCAGGGCGATGCCTGTATCCGGGCCAGTCCGGCGAAATTGATGAGCGGCATGAAAAGAGAAAGGCCGGGCGGCGCCCGGCATCCGGAATGACGAGGCCGGCAGGATAAAACATGCGGACAGGGCGGGCGACGAATATTCCCGCATATCCGTATGCGCAGGCATGCCAAGGATCGGGGCGACCCGATGGCAACGGCACCCGCGCGGCTTTTGCCGCTCTCCCGGAGGGGCACCCCGGCATACCGATTCATGCCAAAAAATCAATGACTTGGCAGTATTTCGCCGCTTAACCAAAAGTCAGAAAAAGTCATTGCCATGATTGCTGTATGGGAATTCAGATGCTATGCTAATGCATCGCTTCCTGCGTACGCATTCCATCCCTGCGGCAACAACGACAAAGCTGATTCTTTATTCATTGGAAATGAGGGGTCTTGCACATGCATAACGAGCCCGAATTAGAAGACGCGAGATACCAGGTCTCGTCCAAGCGAGAAATCATCGCGCTGCTCAGCACGATGATGAAAGACAATCTCGAACTCTCCATCCGCCTGCGCGACATGGAAGAGGCGATCGCGACCTCCATCCTGCGCATGGATGAAGAAGTGATGTTCGTCAAGGCGGCTCCGGACCCGGGCCTGAACAAGGCCATCCTGGAAAGCCACGACCTGGTGTTCGCCGCCAATCCGCGCAATGCCCTGATCAAGTTTTCGGCCAAGCAGGTGCACCACACCCAGGTGGATGAACAGTTCCTGGCCCTGAAAATCGATATCCCCGACCAGCTGCTGCGCATCCAGCGCCGTGAGTTCTTCCGCATCGACGTTCCCCCTGCGGCAGGGCTGCGCTGCAAGATGAGTTTCACCGCGCCCGACGGTCAGTTCAACCTGGTCTGGGTCGCCATCAACAACATCAGCGCCGGCGGCGTCGGCATCACCGACCGCAGCGCCTCCATCCCGCTGCAGGTCAACACCGTCTACGACGATTGCCACCTGGAGTTGGGCGTGGCCAACACGGTGCCGGTGCGGCTGCGGGTGCGTTCGTTCAAAAAAGAAGAACAGCCCAACGGCGCCCATGTCCATCACTTTGGCTGCGAATTCGTGGAAACCCCGCGAGCCGTCCTGGCCTCGATCCAGCGTTTCATCCTGCAACTGGAGCGGGAACTGAACGCGCAGAAGATCAAGATCAAGGATGATGTGCTGAAGTGAGCGGTTGCCGCGCCTGGTTGTCTGTTAGTCCATCGATCTCCCTGGCGTCCCGGCATCTGCGGCCTGCGCAATCCTCTCTACCCGGTTCCGGATCCATCGCGCCGGATCACGCCCGTCACGTGCGAGCCTGTTTCCCTCCGCTACGGATCGTCCCTGCCGATGTCCGGCCGGCGCCGTGGCTGGGCGTGATCCATCGTGTAGCATGACCAGATGAATCATCCGGGTCTCCACTTGAAAATCGCAGAGTCGGCCGACCGATGCAGCGCCGCCAACTCCTGACAGTACGCCTTCCTCGTCGCCATCCTCTCCAAGGCAGAGCCTCTCGACGCCGGCAAGGCGCTCATGCTCGTTCGGCTCCCACTTCACCCACGGTTTACCGGCGCGCATGATGGACTCGATCTCCGCCAGCGGCAGGTCGCGTTTGAGCCTGATGGTCAGGGCCTGGCTGTGGCAGCGCATCGCGCCGATACGCACGCACAGGCCATCCACGGGAATGATCTTCTCGTTGCCGAGGATCTGGTTGACTTCGGCCTAGCCCGTCCATTCTTCCTTGGACTGACAGCCATCTCCGCCTGGAGAGATGACTGCTTTTTTTCTACGCTCGTGATTCAGAGTTAGCCAGGGTATCTCCCTGTATCCTGTCAACCTTGACGCTGAACGTTCCGGGGTTCGGACCAGCGAGAACGACATCATGTATCGTGGCTACGATACGCGCGGCCGGATTCCGTTAGTGTCGTGAAAATCTTGAAGACTGCCCGGAACGGATCACGAGATGAAAGGATATAAGCACCATGGCGCCCAAGGAACTTGCCCCGACACCGCTCGATTTTCGCTTCGCGACCAAGGAAGACATTCCTGAATTGATCTCCTTGCTCATCGACGACGAACTCGGCCGGCAGCGGGAAACCGTCGATCCGCAGTCGATGCAGCAGTACCAGAAAGCCTTCGCCCGCATGAGCGCGCAACCGGACAACCGGATTCTGCTCGGGCTGGACGGCCACGACATCGTGGGCATGCTGCAGTTGACCATCATTCACGGCTTGACACACCAGGGACGCCCACGGGCGCAGATTGAAGGCGTTCGGGTGAAGGGCGATGCGCGCGGGCGGGGCTACGGCAGGCAACTTTTTCAAAAGGCGTTTGACATCGGCAAGGAGCAGGGTTGTTTCATGGCCCAATTGACCACCGACAATCGCCGGCCCGATGCGAAGCGTTTTTATGAGAGCCTTGGTTTCGAGGCGACGCATCATGGCATGAAGAGGCCGCTGTAAGCAGGCCGGAAGCGAATGGTGATGGTCTGCTTATGACCATGGGATTATTTTTGACTAACCTGATATCTATCCAGAGGTCGGGGAAGGATGAAGCAATGGAATTTTCCGTTTCGTGGCTGGCTGTTCCCGTCATCGCAAAAGACAGCGCGCTCGCCGCCCTTGGCCTCATGGAGACGAAGCAGCGGGAGTCGCTGCCGGAATCAGCATTCGTCGGCGCCTCGTTGCCGACCGGATGGTACGTGGTGTGTTTCGACCAGCCCAGCCCCGTGGCCCTGAAGCCGGAATCCCTGCGCACGCTGTCCATGCACGCGAAAGTCGTGGCCTGCCAGGTCGAAGAGCATGCCATGGTCAGTACCGCCGCCTGCTGGATGGACGGGAAAGAGCAATGGTTCGTCGTGCACGATGCGGAAGATGGACTAACTCACCTTGACGTCATGGGCAACCCGCCTGCGGCTTTCGAAGAAATCCGTTCCGGGAAATTGCGGTTGCAGGAAAACCATGCCGATGTCGATCATGTCTTCGACGCTCCCCTGGCGCTGGCGGAGTCAGTGGTCGGATTCCGGCATGATGCGGCATTTGATGATGGCGAAGAAGAGATGTTTGCTGTCCTTGTTTCAGGCCGGCCCGCATAGACTATTGCTTGCGCCTGACCAGCGCCGGGTAAGGGGTGTTCATTCCGGCATTCCCGGCAAGAACTGATCATATGTTCCGATGAAAATCGTCCCCTTCAAAGCTCGTGCATTGATGCCTGTTCATCTACTGAAAATGAACTCTGATATAGCGTCGCTTACATTTAACGGACGAAAACTGGTCATCATGCTCGCAAACGAATCAGGAGACGGCGAGACCATCCATGGCCTGCGCATTGTCTTCGACCACCTCGCTGGCTTTCGGGTTCTGGATGAATTGGATGTCAATCGCTACCTGCGTTCAGAAGCGATGCCTGTATCTCTGATCTTGCCCCCGTTTCACGGACACCCCTATAAGCGATTAACTATCGCAATAGGAGGTGGACGATGACCAAGAGCAAGGCAGGCAGAAAGGGGCAGGAGTTCAGCCTGGAGTTCAGGCAGCAGGCACTGTTGCGAGCGGCCACAGAAGGGGTAACCACGGTGGCTCGTGATCTGGGGTTGCAGCCTGCCCAGCTGTACAGTTGGCGCGCCCAGGCGCGGCGGCACGACCAGGACGATCAGGCACAACGCTTGGAGTTGGCCGAACATGCACGGCTCAAACGTGAAGTGGCGCGGCTGGAGGAGGAGAACGCTTTC
>WNDX01000074.1 GCA_009914615.1 Herbaspirillum frisingense | reverse complement strand
TGACCGTGGTAGCCAATACTGCTCGCGCGAGCACCGCGCCCTGTTGGAGCAATACGCTTTGATCGCCAGCATGAGTGCCAGAGGCAACTGCTACGACAACGCAGCAATGGAGAGTTGGAACCACAGTCTGAAGGTCGAGGCCATCCATGGTGAACACCTCGCCACACGGGAGCAGGCCAAGGCTCATGTGTTTGACTACATTGAGGTTGACTACAATCGGATCCGGCTGCACTCGACCCTGGGCTACCTCAGCCCAGAGCAGTACGAGCTGGCCAATGTCGCTTAGATAGGTGTCCGTAAATCAGGGGCAAGATCATAAAGCGGGTACTAAAGCGGGCACTAAAGCGCGTATTAAAGACAAAACCCCACCTCCTTGCGGAGATGGGGTTTTTCTTTGGAGCGGAGGAGCGCCGTTACTCCTTCACGGCTCCCGTCATGCCGGACACGTAATATTCCACGAAGAAGGAATACACCACCGCCACCGGCAGCGAGCCGAGCAGGGCGCCGGCCATCAGCGCGCCCCAGTGGTAGACGTCGCCTTCCACCAGTTCGGTGACGATCCCCACCGGCACCGTCTTCACTTCCGAGGAGGAGATGAAGGTCAGCGCATAGATGAACTCGTTCCACGACAGCGTGAAGGCAAAGATGCCGGCCGAGATCAGGCCCGGCACCGCCAGCGGCAGGATGATCTTGACCAGGATCTCCCAGCGCGTGGCGCCGTCGATCAGCGCGCACTCTTCCAGCTCATACGGAATCGAGCGGAAGTAACCCATCAGCAGCCAGGTGCAGAACGGGATCAGGAAGGTCGGATAGGTCAGGATCAGCGCCCAGCGCGTGTCGAACAGGCCCAGCTTGAACACGATCGCCGCCAGCGGAATGAACAGGATCGACGGCGGGATCAGGTAGGCCAGGAAGATGCCCAGGCCGACCTGCTTGGAGCCCTGGAAGCGCAGACGTTCGATTGCATAGGCGGCGAACACGCTGGCCGCCAGCGAGGCGAAGGTGGACACTACCGAGACGATCACGGTGTTGAGCAGCCACGCCGGGTACTGGGTATCGAACAGCAGCTTCTTGAAGTGCGCCAGCGTCGGCGCGATCACCCAGAACGGATTGCCGCTTTGTGACAGCAGTTCGTTGTCCGGCTTGAAGGCGGTGATCGCCATCCAGTAGAACGGGAACAGCAGCACGAACAGGAAGATCAGCAGCGGGATGTAGATCGTCACCCAGCGACGCGGGGCGGACTGCAGGTAGTCCATGCCCTGGGTTTCCATCTGGTCGTCTTTTTTCTTGGCCATTATTTGTCACCTCCTTGTTGCCAGCCGCGGCGTTGCAGGCCGAAGTACGAGAACATGATGGCCGCCAGCAGGAAGGGGATCATGTAGGTTGCCAGCGCCGCGCCTTCGCCCAGCGCGCCGCCGGGGATGGCGCGCTGGAACGACAGCGTGGCCATCAGGTGGGTGGCGTTCAGGGGGCCGCCGCGGGTCAGCACGTAGATCAGCTGGAAGTCGGTGAAGGTGAACAGCACCGAGAAGGTCATCACCACCGCGATGATGGGCGTCAACAGCGGCAGCGTCACGTGGCGGAACTGCTGCCACGGCGTGGCGCCGTCGATGGCCGCGGCTTCATACAGCGAAGGCGAGATGGTTTGCAGGCCGGCCAAGAGCGAGATCGCCACGAAGGGGATGCCGCGCCAGACGTTGGCGAACACGGTGGACCAGCGCGCATTCCACGGATCCCCGAGGAAGTCGATGTAGCTATCGATCAGGCCCAACTTGTGCAACGCCCAGCTGATGACGGAGAACTGCGCGTCGTACAGCCACCAGAAGGCCAACGCCGACAGCGCGGTGGGCACGATCCACGGCAGCAGCACGATGGCGCGGAAGAAGGTCTTCAGCGGTACGTTCTTGTTCAACAGGATCGCCAGCCACAGGCCCAGCGCGAATTTCAGGATGCTGGCGCTGACGGTGTAGAAGATGGTGTTGAACAGCGATAGCTGCGCGAGCGAGTCGCCGAACAGGTAGGTGTAGTTGTCCAGGCCGATGAAGCTGCCTTCGCCGCCGATCTTGGTGTCGGTGAAGCCCAGCCAGATGCCCAGCCCCAGCGGGTAGGTCAGGAACACCACCAGCAGGATCACGGCCGGGGCCATGAACAGCATGCCCAGTACGTTACGGTTATTCAGGAAACGGGATAGCATGATTCGCCTCGGTTGAGTCGCCGCGCGACGAGCGTGCGGCGGATGCTGTTTTCTCTTTATGCGTGTGATGGCGTCCGGATCGAAGCCGGCAGGCCCTGACAACCTGCCCATTCGTCCGTCGGCTGACGGAACTTCTCGCCATCTCCGGCGCGCGCAACGATCACCTGCCACCTGTGTCGCCGCGCGCGCCGCGAGCCTTGCGTCAGACCCGCATCAAACGTGCATCAAGCCTTGTAGTAGCGCTTGGCGCGATCGGCCGCACGGTCGATGGCCTGCTGGATGGTCTTGGCGCCGCTGGCTGCCTCGGCCACCATGTCCACCACCACGTAGTCGGCCATGCACGCCGCCGAGGCCTGGCCCAACGGGCCTTCGTGGCCGTGATCCAGCATGATGCCGGCGGAATCGCGGTACACGGTGGCCTTCGGGTCTTCGGTCCAGATCGGGTTCTTCTCGTAGGCCTTCAGCGGCTGGCTGACGTAGCCGATGGATGCCTTCATCCACGGGTTGTACTGGTCCGGCTCGAACATGAACTGCACGAAGGCCTTGGCCGCGTTGGGGAATTTGCTGTGCTTGAACACCATCATCTGGGTGATCTGCATCAGCTCGGTCGGCTTGCCGGCCGGGCCCACCGGGAAGTGCGCGTGCTGGGTATCCTTGCCGATCTCTTGCAGCTTGGGATCGGTGGAGTTCTTGGCCGCGTAGTACACCGAGATGCCGTTGGCAGTCATGCTGATCTGGCCGTCCAGATAAGCCTTGTTGTTCGACGGATCCTGCCACGACAGGGTGCCGGGCACGAAGGTGGCGTACAGCTGCTTGGCGTATTCCAGCGCGGCCTTGGTTTCGGGCGAGTTGATCGCCACGTGGCCGTTCTTGTCCACCAGCTTGCCGCCGTGCGACCACAGCAACCAGTGCGCCCAGTTGTTGGCGTCGCCCACCGCCTTGCCCAGCGCGAAGCCGACCGGGGTGTTCTTGGCCTTGAGCGCCTGGCACAGCTTGAGGAAGCCGGCGGTGTCCTTGGGGATGGCGTCGAAGCCGGCAGCCTTGATCTGGCTCTCGCGATAGACCAGGGCGTTGCCGATCACGCCCAGCGGCAGGGCGATCCACTTGCCGTCCTTGGTGCCGTACTTGCGGCAGACGTCGTACCAGCCGCCGTAGCGCTTGCCCAGCGAATCGGCCAGGTCGGTCATGTCCACCAGCTTGGTCGGATACTGCTGCGGATCGTCGAACCAGCCCAGCACGATGTCCGGACCGCTGCCGACGTTGGCGGCCACGGCCGACTTCGGACGCACGTCTTCCCAGCCTTCGCTGTCGGTACGCACGGCCACGCCGGTCAGTTCGGTGAATTTCTTGACGTTGGCGTTCCACAGGTCTTCATCGCCCTGCACGAAACGCTTCCAGCGCAGCACGCGCAGGGTGGCGCCCGATTCGATCGGGTACTTGATGCTGTCGGCGCCGGCCGCGCCGGGGCCGGCGGCGAAGGCGTTCATGCCCACGCTCGATGCGGCTGCGGCTGCGGCGCTGCTTACCAGGAAATCGCGTCTTGTCAGCTTGCTCATGTCTCCTACTCCTTCGGTTGAAAGTGGAATGGACCGCTGAGAGTCGCCAGCAAACCGCCGCTGGCCGCGTTGCGCCGCTTCGTCGTACTTTCGTACGGCGCGCGTTGTGATGCGCAGGCTGCTGCGCGGGCGGATCGTATCCGATCCGAATTCCCCGCTCACCCTTGCCACCGACGCTTTGCTGGCGACTCTTTTACGGATTTTTCTTCTTGCTGCTGATGTTGCCGATAGTGCTTCTGCTTCTTGACTGCGATGCCGGACGCAAGCCCGGCGGGACGAAATGGATGATCAGCGGGCCGCCAGCGACTTGCCCGATTCGGCGTCGAACAGGTGCGTGCGGGTGTGGTCCGGCACCAGATGGATGGTGTCGCCGGCGCCGAAGCTGTGGCGCTCGCGGAAGATCGAGGTCAGGCTGGTCTCGCCGAAGCGGCTGAACACTTCGGTGTCGGCGCCGGTCGGTTCGACCACGATCACCTTGGTGGCGATGCCCTGGCCGACGGCGCCGATGGACAGATGCTCGGGACGCACGCCATAAGTCACCTTCTGGCCGTCGCTGCCCTGCAGCGCGCCGCTGTAAGGGGCGGGCAGACGGGTGCCGTCGGCGAATTCGACTTCGGCGCCGGCGCCGCCCTTGCGCAGCGTGGCGGGGATGAAGTTCATCGCGGGCGAACCGATGAAGCCGGCCACGAACAGGTTGGCCGGATGGTCGTACAGATCCAGCGGGCGGCCGCGCTGCTCCACCAGGCCGTCGCGCATGACCACGATCTGGTCGGCCATGGTCATCGCCTCGATCTGGTCGTGGGTGACGTAGATGGAGGTGGTCTTCAGGCGCTGGTGCAGTTCCTTGATCTCGGTGCGCATCTGCACGCGCAGCTTGGCGTCGAGGTTGGACAGCGGTTCGTCGAACAGGAACACCTGCGGATCGCGCACGATGGCGCGGCCCATCGCCACGCGCTGGCGCTGGCCACCCGAGAGCTGGCGCGGATAGCGTTCCAGCAGCTGGTTCAGGCCCAGGATGTCGGCCGCTTTCTTGACGCGTTCCTCGACGAAGGATTTTTCCTTCTTGGCCAGCGTCAGCGAGAAGGCCATGTTGTCGCGTACCGTCATGTGCGGATACAGCGCGTAGTTCTGGAACACCATGGCGATGTCGCGATCCTTGGGCTGGACGTTGTTGACGACCGTGCCGCCGATCAGGATCTCGCCGCCGGAAATTTCCTCCAGGCCCGCGAGCATGCGCAGGAGCGTCGATTTGCCGCAGCCGGATGGCCCCACCAGGACGGTGAATTCACCGTCGGCGATCTCGATGTCCACGCCACGGATGATCTGGGTGCTGCCGAACTGCTTCTTGACCGCGCGAATCTGTACTGATGCCATGCAATTGCTCCTCGTATGTATCCTCGTTTGATGCCGGCGGAACCGGTTCCATGCGCGGATAAGCGCGAGGAACCAGGTCGCAGGCTCTTTCTTTTCATTCATGGATGCCGGCCTGTGATCCGGATGGGGCGGCATGCGGGGATCGGGCGTCCCCTTTACACATGCATCGCCGGCAATGCCATGACGGCGATGTTGCTGCGTTGGCGTCCCTGGCGCTGTCTTGCCAGGGAATTATTTCTTGTTGTCTTTCTTGCCTTCGACGACCACGTAGGAGGGGCGGCCGCTGCGGTCCCAGTCAATCAGATTCTGGGCTGCCTTGCGGCGCAATTCGCGCGCCGCGACGTCGGAGTAGAACGCCGCGTGCGGCGACAATAACACACGCTTGTGCTGGACGATAGCCGAGGCCGTGTCAGGCGGTTCCACCGGCAGCACGTCCAGTGCGGCGCCCTTGAGCGAGCCGCCGTCGAGCGCGGCCAGCAGGTCGTCGATCCTGATCAGGCCGCCGCGGGCGGAGTTGACCAGGTAGCTCTGCGGCTTCAAGAGCTTCAGCAGCGAGGCGTCGATCATATTGCGCGTCTCGTCGTTGAGCGGCGTATGGAGGGAAACCACGTCGGCTTGCTTGAACAGGTCTTCGCGGCCGACGCGTTCGACGTAGGCGGGGAAGTCGCCATCGATGATGTGCGGATCGTAGGCGATCACCTTCTTGAACACGTTGCGGCTGATGTGCGCCATGCGCTTGCCGATGCGGCCCAGGCCGACGATGCCGATGGTCATTTCGGAGGCGCGCGGGATGATGCCGGCGCTGGTGTAGTGCCACTCGCCGGCCTTGACCGCGCGGTCATAGACGGTGATGTTGCGGATCAGGTCCAGCGCCATCGCCAGCGCGTGCGTGGCGACTTCGCCCACGCCGTAGTCCGGCGAGTTGGCGACCCACACGCCGTGCCTGGCGGCGTCCTCGATATTGATGGTGTCGAAGCCGGCGCCGTAGCGGCTGGAGATGCGGATCTCGGGGCGCGCCGCGAACACCTTGGCGTTGACCGGCGCGTATTGCACCAGCAGGCCCTGGCATCCCTCGGAGGCGGCGATCACGTCGTCCTCGGTGCGGCATTGCGCGGTCACGACCTCGACGCCCGCAGCCTGGTACAGATCAAGCTCCAGCTTGACGTCGGGGAAATCGTAATCGGTGATCAGTACTTTCATTGCTTGTCTCCATGATGGTTGTCTCGGTTCCACCTTGATGCAATTACTTCTGATGCTGTTTCCTTGCCTGCCGCGCCGGCCTGTGGCTCTGTTCGCGATGGCCTGGAGTATGTCTATTTCTGTTTCCGGTATTCCCGATCCAACCTAGTTATCCAACATCCAAAAGGGGGGGCGATGTCCGGGCGGCAGGTGGCGATTCTGTCGTCGGCTGTCGTGCCGCCCGGGGTATTGCCGTTACTGCTTAGTGATTATCCTTGGGCACGTAGGCGCCGCTCTTGCCGACCAGGAAGTCGAGGTCGGCGCCGAGATTGGCCTGCTGCACGTGATCCACGTAGAGCTTGACCCAGCCGCGGTTGGAATGCGGTTCGGGCTTTTGCCAGGCGGCGCGGCGGCGTTCCATTTCCTCGTCGCTGATGTCCAGGTGCAGGCGGCGCGCCTCAACGTCCAGCTCCACGAAGTCGCCATTCTGCACCAGCGCCAGCGGGCCGCCCGCCGCCGCTTCCGGCGAGACGTGCAGCACCACGGTGCCGTAGGCGGTGCCGCTCATGCGGGCGTCGGAGACGCGCACCATGTCGGTGATGCCCTTGCGGAGAATCTTCGGCGGCAGCGGCATGTTGCCGGCCTCGGCCATGCCCGGGTAGCCCTTGGGGCCGCAATTCTTCAGCACCAGCACGCAGGTTTCATCGACGTCCAGATCCTCGTCGTCGATGCGCTTGTGCAGATCGTTGCTGTCCTCGAACACCACCGCGCGGCCGCGGTGCTTGAGCAGCGCCGGCGTGGCGGCCGAGGGCTTGATCACCGCGCCGTCCGGCGCCAGGTTACCCTTGAGGATGGCGATGCCGGCGGCTTCCTTGAAGGGCTTGTCGAAGGAGCGGATCACTTCCTCGTTCCAGTTCGGCGCGTCCTTGCAGTTGTCCCACAGCGTGTTGCCGTTGGCGGTCAGCGCGCTCTTGTCGATCACGCTTTCCAGTTGGCGGATCACCGCCGGCAGGCCGCCGGCGTAGTAGAAGTCTTCCATCAGGAATTTGCCGGAGGGCTGCAGATCCAGCAGGCAGGGCAGTTTCTGGCCGATGTCGTCCCAATCCTTCAGATCCAGCTTGATGCCGATGCGGCCGGCGATGGCCAGCAGGTGGATCACCGCATTGGTGGAGCCGCCGATGGCCGCGTTGACGCGGATGGCGTTCTCGAAAGCCTGACGGGTCAGGATCTTGGACAGCACCAGGTCTTCCTTGACCATGTCCACGATGCGGCGGCCGGCGTTGCGCGCCAGCACGTTGCGGCGCGCGTCCACGGCCGGGATCGCGGCGTTGTGCGGCAGGCCCACGCCCAGCGCCTCGACCATGCTGGCCATGGTGGAGGCGGTGCCCATGGTCATGCAGTGGCCGTGCGAGCGGTGCATGCAGCTTTCGGCTTCGAAGAATTCTTCCTGGGTCATCTTGCCGCCGCGCACGTCTTCCGACATCTGCCACACGCCCGTGCCCGATCCCAGTTCGCGGCCGCGGTATTTGCCCGACAGCATGGGGCCGCCGGAGACGCCGATGGTCGGCACGTCCACCGAGGCCGCGCCCATCAGCAAGGCAGGCGTGGTCTTGTCGCAGCCCATCAGCAGCACCACGCCGTCCAGCGGATTGGCGCGGATCGATTCTTCCACGTCCATCGACGCCAGGTTGCGGTACAGCATGGCGGTGGGGCGCAGCAGGGTCTCGCCCAGCGACATCACCGGGAATTCCAGCGGGAAGCCGCCGGCTTCCCAGATGCCGATCTTGACCTGTTCGGCCAGGGCGCGGAAGTGCGAGTTGCAGGGTGTCAGTTCGGAATAGGTATTGCAGATGCCGATCACCGGACGGCCGTCGAACTGGTCGTGCGGGATGCCGCGATTCTTGACCCAGGAGCGGTAGATGAAGCCGTCGCGATCCTGGCGGCCGAACCAGGCCTGGCTGCGTCGGGTGAGTTTCTTGCTGTCGTCAGTCATGTGGGATTCCCTCGATGGCGGGCGCGCCGCTGTCGGCGCCGCCTGCACAAATCTATTGCCGCCCGCGCCGTTGCGCTTGCGGTGCCGTTCAGTGTTGCCTGGCGCGCATCGCCGGATGCGCGCAGCCCTGCGGGCCGGACGGATTAACTGTCGCCCTGGTCAAAGAAATAGCGGGAAAAGTCGATCAGCAGGAAAGCCAGCAGCGACCCGAAGCAGGAGGCGCGGTGCAATGCGCGGCGTGCGCGCACGGTCGAGGCCGACGCGGCTGCGGCGGCTTCCATCCAGCCGTTGTGTGCTTTGCCGTTCGCGCTCATTGCTGCGTATGCCAAGAGATGTCTCCGTTGCCTGAGGCCGCTGGTTCTTGCGAAGCCGCGGCTGGGTCGTGGTGCCGTCCGTTTTGTCCGCTGCCGTGCCCCTCTCCCGACGGGCGCCTGGCGGCGGAATGCGACGTGACTTGTTCGATTGGCAGCGAGTCTATTTCAGCATTCCGCGTTTGGTCAAGTGGTAATACCAAATCGGAATGGAGGCTTTTCCAGAAACGGGGGCGGGCTGTTTCGCGCTGTGCCTGTGCAGCATCGGCGGGCTCGGCAGCGATGGCGGGATGCCAGGCGGGGAAAGGCTTTGCGGGTGATCGTCCGGGGCCGGAAAAATGCTGCGGCGCGTGATGGATGAATTGTTTGGCGCGAAGCTTTCATCCTTGACACCCGCAGTTTGATATGAAATTCTGGCTGCGGCTGGTCTGACCACATTACCTGTCTATCGTACCGTAAAGCGGCGCGGACGGGAAACAAGCAAAACATGACAGGCAGACGCCGGCCGGCGGCGATGCGCCCCGCGCATGCCACGCCGTAGCGGCCGGCAGCGCGGATCCGTCCTTTGATCCGCCTCCCGCATTCGTCTGCATCTTCATCCAATCTGAAAGGACGGTTGTTTCAATGGCTTCACCCGAACGTTTCTCCGCCGATGAATTGCGGCGCTTTGCCGCCGACCTGCTGCAGAAGGCCGGCCTGGAGGCCGACAAGGCCGGCAGCGTGGCCGACACGCTGGTCGATGGCGACCTGCTGGGTCACGACACCCACGGCCTGGCGCTGCTGGCGCCATATGTGAAGGAGCTAGAGAAGGGCGCGATGACCAGGAGCGGCCAGCCTGAGGTGTTGTCCGAACGCGCCGCCGCGCTGGCCTGGGACGGCCGTCGCTTGCCCGGCCCGTGGCTGGTGCATCAGGGCATCGATGCGCTGATCCCCAAGGCGCGCGACTATGGCACGGCGTCGCTGACCATTCATCACAGCCATCACATCGCCTGTCTGGCCGCCTATCTGCTGCGCGCCACGCAGGAAGGCTTCATGATGATCCTGGCCAGTTCGGATCCTGCGGTGCAAAGCGTGGCGCCGTTCGGCGGCACGCGCGCCGTGTTCACGCCCAATCCGATCGCGGCCGGCATCCCGACGTCGGGCACGCCTTTCCTGGTCGATATCTCGGCGTCGATCACGACCAACGGCATGAGCAATCGCCTGCATAAGGCCGGCAAGCAGTTCGAGGAAGAATGGCTGATCGACGGCCAGGGCAATCCCAGTCGCGATCCGGCCGTGCTGGCGGCGACGCCGCCGGGCACGATCTTGCCGCTGGGCGGCTTGTCGGCCGGGCACAAGGGCTTCGGCATGGCGGTGCTGATCGAGGCGCTGACCGGCGGCCTGTCCGGTTTCGGCCGCGCCGATCCGCCGGCGGGCTGGGGCGCGACGGTGTTCATGTCGCTCTACGATCCCTCGGCCTTCGGCGGCAAGGACGACTTCCTGCGCCAGATGGATCACATCGCCGCGTCCTGCCGCAACAATCCGCCGCGTCCGGGCGTGGAGCAGGTACGCATGCCGGGCGATCGTGGCATGCAACGGCGCGCGCAGCAGATCCAGGACGGCGTGGCGCTGCATCCGACCATCGCGCCCATGCTGCGCGAAGCAGGCGCTTCCTATGGGGTGGCCTTCCCAACCGCCCTGGGCTGAGCGCAGCAGGCTGCCCGGCAGGAGACGCGCCGGGCCGAGATACAATCCGGCACGATAAAACGAAGCCGCGGCGCACACCGGCCGCGGCTTCCAGACAGAGAACCTGATCGGATCATCCATGCCCATAGAAGCGATCGAGCCGCAGCGGCTTTACCGTCAGATCAGCGACCAGTTGCGCAAGCTGATCGTGGATGGCGAATTCCCCATCGGTTCGCGCCTGCCGTCCGAGCGCGATCTGGCCGTGCAACTGGGCGTGAGCCGGCCCTCGCTGCGCGAGGCGTTGATCGCGCTGGAGGTGGAGGGCTATATCGAGGTGCGCATGGGGTCGGGCATCTATGTCTGCCCGCCGGCGCCACGCGAGGGGTCGATCGATCTGTCCAGCGAAGCCGGGCCGCTGGAGTTGATCCGCGCGCGCGAGATGATCGAGGGCGAGGTGGCCTATGCCGCCGCCAGGAGCGCCAGCAAGGCGCAGGTCGATGCAGTGGAGGAAGCCTTCCGCCTCATGATCGCCCACACCGATGGCGGCATCAATCCGCTGGAGGCCGACCGGCTGTTCCACATCCGCCTGGCCGAGGCCACCGGCAACAGCGTGCTGGTGGGGCTGGTGACGCAACTGTTCGACGCGCGCCTGGGGCCGCTGTTCAAGCGCCTGCACAGCCACTTCGACAGCAAGGTGGTGTGGTATGAGGCGATCGACGAACATGCGCTGGTGGTGCAGGCCCTGCGCGAGCGCAATCCCGACAAGGCGCGCGCGGCGATGCGCCGCCACATGGATATCTCCTTCACGCGCTACAGCGCCAACCTGATCCTGAAATACGGCAGCAAGCAAAAGCGCGAGGCGGCCGAAGCCGGCGATGCCAAGGCCGCCGGCGCCGTGCCCCGGCGCCAACGGACAGCCGCCAAGGCACCGGCGCCGCCCGCCAAGACGCCTACGCCGAAAGTGCCGCATACGCGCACACGCGCCGCGCGCAAGCCGACGGCTTGAGCGCTTCCCGTTTTTCAAGCCAAGCGGAGCCGCCATGAGCCAGATGCTTCCCACCTACCATGGCAGTTGCCATTGCGGCGCGGTCAAGTTCACGGCCCGCGTGACGATAGAGCGCGTCACGGTCTGCAATTGCAGTATCTGCAGCAAGAAGGGTTTTCTGCATCAGCGCGTGCAGCCGGGCGATTTCACGCTGCTGTCGGGCGAGGAAAGCCTGGGACTGTATCAGTTCGGCAGCATGGCGGCGAAGCACCACTTCTGCACACGGTGCGGCATCCATGTCTTTAAGCGTCCGCGTGCGGCGCCCGCGCTGTACACCATCAATGTGCGCTGCCTGGATGACTTCGACCTGGCAGCGGCGAATATCGGCTACGTCGATTTCGACGGCCGCAACTGGGAAGCCAATGCGCAGAAGCTGAGCTAGGCCCTCTTTCCTTCGGCCCGGCGGGCTCAGTTGAAGTAGGTACGCGCCATCTCGAAGCGCTTGGAGAAATAGGGATTGTCCATGCGCGTGATGTGCACCTTGCCGTTGGTCGAAGGCGCATGCACGAAGCGACCGTCGCCGAGGTAGATCCCTACGTGCGAGAACGGCTTGTTCATGGTGTTGAAGAACACCAGGTCGCCCGCGCGCAACTGGGTGGGATCGATCTGGCGGCCCTGGCGGGCGATGTCGGCGGCGCTGCCGCTGATGCGGTAGTTGGCGGCCTGGCCGAAGATGTAGGCGACCATGCCGCTGCAATCCAGGCCGGCCGACGGGTTCTTCCCGCCGAAGCGGTAGCCGGTGTCGATCAGGGACAGGGCGTAGATCGCGACTTCGTTGCCGTTGTCGGAAGAGGGAAGGGCCGGCGCCTGCGATTGCGGCGCGCCGGGCAGGCGCTCGATCGGCGGCGCGGTGGGCGCGGTGCCGCAGGCGGCCAGCACCAGCGCGGTACACAGCGCCGCAAGGGCGCCGGGCGCGCGCGCCGCAGCGGAGAAGAGAGAAGAAGGCGGCAACGCCGCCCGGCTTGTCCTGTCCAGCAAACGACGCGCCGCCATTGCTTATTGCCCGACCTTGGCCAGCACTTCTTCCAGCATGGAGAACATCTGGTCGATTTCTTCCTTGCTGACGTTGAGCGAGGGCATGAAGCGCAGCAGGTTGGGACGTGGCGAGTTCAGCAGCAGGCCGACCGGCTCCATGTTGCGCGCGGCTTCGACGATCTGCGGGCCGATGTCGCGACCCAGTTGCAGCGCGCGCAGCAGGCCTTCGCCGCGTTCGCCTTCGAAGCCGTACTTCTCGGAGATTTCCAGCGAGCGCTGGCGCAGGTACTGGCCGCGTTCGCGCACGGTTTCCAGGAAGCCGGGCTTGAGCAGTTCCTTGAGCACCGCCACGCCGACCGCGGTCATCAGCGGGTTGCCGTTGTAGGTGCCGCCTTGTTCGCCGGCTTCGAAGCAGGCGATCTCCTCGCGCGCCAGCAGGGCCGCCAGCGGCACGCCGCCGCCGATGCCCTTGCCCAGGGTCATGATGTCCGGTTCGATGTCCGACAGCTGGTAGGCGAACAGTTCGCCGGCGCGGCCCATGCCGGTCTGCACTTCATCGACGATCAGCAGGATGTTGGCTTGCTTGGTCAGGCGGCGCAGGCCTTGCATGAATTCGCGGGTGGCCGGGATCACGCCGCCTTCGCCTTGCACCGGCTCCAGCATCACCGCCACGGTGTGCTTGCCGATCAGCGCTTCGACGCTGGCCAGATCGTTCAGGGTCGCCTTGGGGAAGCCCGGCACCTGCGGCGCGAACATGGTGTCCCAGCCGTCCTTGCCGCTGGCCGACATGGTGGCGATGGTGCGGCCATGGAAGCTGTGCTTGAAGGTGATGATCTCGAAGCGCGCTTCGCCGTTGGCGGCCGGGTTCTTCTTGCCCCACTTGCGGGCCAGCTTGATGGCGCCTTCGTTGGCTTCGGCGCCGCTGTTGGCGAAGAACACGCGGTCGAACGCCGAATTGGCGGTCAGCAGGTTGGCCAGTTCGATGGAGGGCGCGTTGTAGAAGGCCGGCGACGGATTGATCAGTTTCTTGCCTTGTTCGACCAGGGCGTCGGCGATGCATTGCGGCGCGTGGCCCAGGGCGTTGACCGCCCAGCCTTGCAGGTAATCCAGGTAACGCTTGCCCTGATGGTCGGTCAGCCACATGCCGCTGCCTTCGGTGAAAACCAGCTCGGGGCGGTTGGTGACGTACATCAGCTTGTTGGCGTCGAACTCTTTGTATTCCATCGATAGGCTCCTGCGGGGTATGGGTTGAATGGGATCGTGCGGGGCAGACCGGCCGCAAAACGCGGCGCAATGCGCACGGCAACCCAAAATGGCGGATAAAAAAAAGCCACAGGGTTTGCCTGTGGCTTCGCGATTCGTTTCACTTCACGCGCACAGCAGCAAACCTTCCGGAGGTTGGCTGCGACGTCGTAAAAATGTGGCGTTGGCGATCATGCGGTCAATATTAGGACGTTTTGCGCACAGCGTCAAAAAGAAATTTCCCGCTGCGCTGCCCCGATCCGACCGGCGTTGCATTTGCATCGCACGCCGTCGCGCCCGGTCCGGCACCGTTGCGCGGCCATCATCGCAAACCCGCATGACGCCTGCGTGACACGCAAGGCGCAGGCGGATGCGCCGCGAGGCCGCAACGGGACTCAGTCGGGAGCCGGGATGGCGGCTGCGAGATCGGCTTCCGAGGTGAAGGAATCGGCGTAGAACTCGTCTTCCGGCAGCTTGCACTGGGCCGAGAATTCGCGCTGGGCCGATTCCACCACGATGGGCGCGCCGCAGGCATAGACCTGGTGGCCCGAGAGGTCGGGGAAGTCTTCCATCACGGCGCGGTGGACGAAGCCGGTGCGGCCGCTCCATTGGTCTTCCGGCGTGGCATTGGAGACCACCGGCACGTACTTGAAGGCGGGCAGGGTGCGCGCCCACTCTTCGCACAGCTCGCTCATGTACAGGTCTTGCGGACGGCGGCCGCCCCAGTACAGCGTGACCGCTCGCTTGGAGCCGGCGTGTTCCAGCTGCTCCACGATGGCCTTGATGGGCGCGAAGCCGGTGCCCGAGGCCAGCAGCACGATGGGCTTGTCCGAATCCTCGCGCAGGAAGAAGGTGCCCAGCGGGCCTTCGATGCGCAGGATGTCGCGCTCCTTCAGGGTGGTGAACACCTGGTCGGTGAACAGGCCGCCCGGCAGGTGACGGATGTGCAGGCTCATGTGCTCATCCTTGTGCGGCGCGGTGGCCATGCTGTAGCTGCGGCGCTTGCCGTCGCGCAGCAGGAATTCGACATACTGGCCGGCCTTGTACTGCAGGCGGTCGTTGGCCGGCAGTTGCAGCGACAGTACGATGACGTCGTCGGCCTTCTTTTCCAGCTTGGCCACGCGCACCGGCATCTTGCGGATCGGGAATTCGCCCACGCCGGCCACTTCGCGCGCCTCGATGGTCACGTCGCTCTTGGGCCGGGCGCAGCAGAACAGGGAGAAGCCCAGCTTCTCGTCCTGTACCGACAGGGCGCGCTCCTGGTGCGGGCCGTGTTCGACGTCGCCGGCCACCAGCTTGCCCTTGCAGGAGCTGCAGGCGCCGTTCTTGCAGCCGTAGGGCAGGCCGACGCCGGCGCGGATGGCTGCGGTGAGGATGGTTTCGCCTTCATCGCAGGTGAACTGGCGACCGCTAGGCTGGACTGTGACTTGGAAACTCATACAATTCTGCTTCTGGACTGATAAGGATTGAACACCGTGAAAAAACTGGGCCTGCCGCGAGTACTGATCCTGGGTTGCGGCGATGTCGGGCTGCGCATGTTGCCGCTGCTGTTGCCGCGCTACCGTGTGCTGGCCGTCACCAGCCACCCCGAACGCCGCGCCGAACTGCGCGCCGCCGGCGCCATTCCCATCGTGGCCGACCTCGATCAACCGCATACGCTGGCCCGGCTCGCGCGCCTGGCGCCGACCATCGTGCACCTGGCACCGCCGCAGTCGGACGGCCGCAAGGACCTCCGTACCCGCAATTTGGCCGCCATTTTACCCGAGGGCGCGCGCCTGGTTTATATCAGCACCACCGGGGTGTACGGCGATTGCGGCGGTGAGCGCTTCGATGAGACCCGCCGCGTGAATCCGCAGAACGCCCGCGCGGTGCGCCGCGTCGATGCCGAAGGCGTGCTGCGCGCCTGGGCCCGGCGCAGCGGCGCGCGCCTGTCCATCCTGCGCGTGCCGGGTATCTACGCGGCCGACCGCCTGCCCATCGAGCGCCTGCACAAGGGCACGCCGGCGCTGGCTGCAGCCGACGACGTCCATACCAATCACATCCATGCCGGCGATCTGGCGCGCGCGGCCGTGGCGGCGCTGCGGCGCGGCGCGCCCAACCGCATCTACCACGCGGTGGACGATACCGAGCTGAAGATGGCCGATTACTTCGACGCCGTGGCCGACGCCGCCGGCCTGGCGCGTCCGCCGCGGCTGGCGCGCGCCGAGCTGGAACGCAGCGTCTCGCCGATGCTGCTGTCTTTCATGTCGGAGTCGCGCCGGCTGGATAACCGCCGCCTCAAGCAGGAGTTGGAGGTGCGGCTGGTCTACCCCGACGTGCAGACCCTGCTGGCCGAACTGCGCGGAAAAATGGCATAAAAGCATCTTTCAGGCATTTTTCTCTTTATGCAATTTGAGCTGCTTCCTTATTCGGATTTCGAATAAGCATAAGAATTTAAAGTAGTTGTCTTGCCTGGCGGGCAACAGTACAGTGCCAACCTGAAATAAATGGGGGGATTTCGCCCGCGATGCTGGACAAGACGGCCACATGCCGCGCCGCATCCATCCCGGCCGAGGCCGGCCGCCAGCCTTCCCCGCTTTTCCACACCCATTCCATTGCGAGCGGCTCCGTGCCGCCGGACGACATGAAGCTATCTTTCAACAACGTCGCCAAGCATTTCGGCGACTTGCATGTGATCGAGGAATTCACCCGCGACATCGATTCGGGTGAACTGGTCGCGCTGGTCGGCCCTTCCGGTTGCGGCAAATCGACGCTGCTGCACATGGCCGCCGGCCTGGAAAAGCCCAGCTCGGGCGCGGTCACCGGCGACGGCCAGGCCATCAAGGGCCCGCATCCGGAACGCACGCTGATGTTCCAGGAAAACGCGCTCTATCCCTGGCTGACGCTGGAGCAGAACGTGGCGCTGGCGCTGGAATTCCAGAAAGTGGACAAGAAGAAGGCCGCCGGGCAGGCGCGCGTCTGGCTGGAAAACGTCAAGTTGAAGGGCTTCGAACACTATTACCCGCACCAGGTCTCGGGCGGCATGCGCCAGCGCGCGGCCCTGGCGCGCGCCTTCATCTCGCAGCCCAAGGCGCTGCTGCTGGACGAGCCCTTCGGCGCGCTCGACGCGCTGACCCGCATGACGCTGCAGGACGCGCTGCGCGACCTGATCCGTCAGCAAGGCCCGACCGTGCTGCTGGTCACGCACGATGTGGACGAGGCGCTGTTCCTGGCCGACCGCATCTTCGTGTTCAGCCCGCGTCCGGCCACGGTGCTCAAGGAATTCAATCTCGTGCATCACGAAAAGACGCACGACCTGTCCGAGTTCGCGGCCATCCGCCGTGAAATCCTCTGCCTGCTCGGCATCCACGCCGAACAGGACGAATTTGCAAAATCATTGGAAGGGGTTGGGGTATGAAGTTCAAGCTCGCACGCATCCTGGTGCCCGCGCTGGCCGCGCTGGCGTTCGCCAACAACGCGATGGCGCTGGAAAAATTCAAGATCGGCTACCTGCGCGTGATGGACGACGCCCAGGCTATGGCGGCCTATGAAGCCGGCCTGTACAAGAAGTACGGCCTGGATGTGGAACTGATCGAATTCAAGTCCGGCACCGACCTGGTCAAGGCCATCGTCGGCGGCCAGCTCGACAGCGGCGTGTTCGGCTTCTCCAACGCCGTGGCATGGGCCTCCAAGGGCGCCGACCTGAAGGTGGTCTCGGGCGCCCAACTGGGCTATCACGCGCTGGTGGCGCGCGAGGACTCGGGCATCAACAAGGTGGCTGACCTGAAGGGCAAGACCCTGGCCTCGCAAGCCGAAGGCAGCACCGCCGACACCGTGCTCAAGGGCGTGGTGCTCAAGGATGCCGGCGTCAAGCCGGATGACGTCAACGTGATGGGCGTGTCGCCGCAGGTGGCGGTGCAATCGCTGGTGGGCAAGCGCGTGGACGCGGCCTTCCTGTTCGAGCCGCAGGCGCGCATCGCGCAACTGATCGCGCCGGTCAAGCAGATCTATGAAATCGGCGAAGTCTGGCCCTTCCCGTGCATGGTGGTCATCACGTCGGGCGAGACCCTGAAGAAGCGTCGCGACGCCGTCTGGAAGTCGCTCGATGCGCAGCGCGATGCCATCGTGCTGCTGCAGAAGAAGCCTGCCGAAGCCTCCAAGCTGATCGCCGGCTACTTCATCGCCGAGCCGACCCTGAAGACCCTGAAGCATGGCGAGATGCTGCGCGAAGACGTGATCCGCGACGCCATCAAGAGCCAGACCTTCAGCGCCAAGCTGGGCAAGAAGGACACCGACCGCATGCAGGAGATCGCCAACATCCTGCAGGAGAAGGGCGCCTTGAAGACCCGCGACGGCAAGCCTTTCGACGTGAATTCGATCACCGATCTGTCCTGGCAAACTGCCCGAAAACTGTAAGCGGGAAGCTACTGCGCAACCCGATCTCGCTTCTGTGATGCTCGCCGTACCGCCGTACGGCTGCGCTTCTCGAAACGACCTCGGGCCGCTCGCTACGCTTCCCACTTACAGCACAGAGCAAGTGGTGCATTGGTTCGCAGCATCGCTTTGCTCGCTGCGTATCTTTTAGTTTTTATCGGCCGGGGTGTTCCGGCCATCGTCATTTTTAAGCGTCACACGTTATGAGCTCTCAGCGTCGCGTTACCGGTTATCGTAAGAAGCTCGCCATGGTCCTGGCGATCGCGTTCATCCTGTTGATGTGGCAAATTGCGGCCTGGTCGCTGCCGTCCTTCCTGATGCCGGGCGTGCCCTCGGTGATCGCGCGCCTGTGGGATGAGGTGCAATCCACCAACTTCCGCCTGGCGCTGTTCGGCAGCCTGTACCGCCTCGGCCTGGGCTACGGTTCGGCGCTGCTGCTGGGCATCGGCTTCGGCCTGATCGGCGCGGTGTTGTTCTTCTTCCGTGAAGTGTTGAAGTCGGCCATCGTGATCCTGCAATCGATTCCCTCGATCGCCTGGGTGCCGCTGTTCCTGATCCTGATGGGGTTCGGCAATCTGCCGATGATCGTGGTGGTGGCGATTGCCGCCTTCTTCCCGGCCGCGCTGTCGGTGATGAACGCGACCGAGAGCGTGCTGCAGGTGCATGTGTCGGCGGCCCGCGTGATGGGCGCTTCGCGCGCCGGCTTGCTGCGCCGCGTGTACCTGCCGGCGGTGATGCCGGAACTGATCACCGGCGCCCAACTGGCTTTCGGCAATGCCTGGCGCGCGCTGATCTCGGCCGAGATGCTGGTCGGCTTCGGCAAGGGCCTGGGCCGCACGCTGGCCTATTCGGGCGAGACCGCCGACATGGTGGGCGTGATGGCCAACATCCTCACCATCGCCATCCTGGCGGCGCTGATCGACCAGGTCATCCTGGAAAATCTCAAGCATCGCCTGCTGCGCTACCAGTACGTTTGATGGGCGTCTGATTTCTCCTCATTCATGATGAAGCCCGTGCGCCGTCTGCTTTCGCTGCTGCTGATTTGCACCCTTGGGGTGGGCATGCAGGCGGGCGCGCGGGCCGGCGTGCTGGACAACGCCAATCGTAGCGGCAAGCTGCGCGTGGGCCTGGACTACGTGCCGCCGACGTACAAGGGCGGCATGAAATTCCGTACGCCCGAGAGCGTCGATACCGTGCTGGCCGACGATCTCGCGGCCCAGCTCAAACTCAGCTCCGCCTATCAGAAGAACGGCAGCGGCAACGGGGCCATGCCGGCGCTGAAGAACGGCCGTCCGGATGTGTCGCTGACGCTGGCCGCCGACGGCGAGGCCGTGGCCGCCGATACGGTCGTGATCCCCACCGGCTACAGCGCCGGCGGCATGGCCATCATGCGCACCGACACCACCATCAAGAAATGGGAAGACCTCAAGGGCCGCACGGTGTGCGTGTCGGAAGGTTCGCCCTATGTCGGCACGCTGGCCGCGCGCTACGGCGCCAGCGAAAAAGTCATGCGCGCGCCGGCCGACTCGCTGCTCGCGGTGCGCATCGGCGAATGCGATGCCACCGTGCATGACGACGCCATGATGAAGGAGCTGCTCAAGCTGCCCGAATGGAAGAAGTTCTCCGCCCAGCTCGCGCCCACCGGTCGCCAGGCGCTGGTGCTCAAAGTGCGCGGCGCCGATGCTTCCGACCTGGCCACGCTCAGGCAGATTGCGGCGCGCTGGAACGACGGGTTCTGGGGGAGCGTGAAAAAGAAATGGGTCAACAACGTGGCCTTCGAGGTCTATCTCGACCAGAACGTGCCGGACTGCCACTGAGCGCAGAAACTTGTCGCGCAGGCAAAATTATTGCCGGGCGGACATGTCTTTCCTTCAATTTCATTGCCTGGCGCATAATGCTTTGTGGGCGCCGCGCAGCTTTTTTTCGGTCTAGTGAAAATCCTGACTGGCGGAGCGCAGCAATAGGCGTAACATGATGTCCATCAGTTTTACACAGTACCTGGACATAAACCGAACACCAGCAACAGGGAGCCCACCATGCCCATCGATCTCGCCGCCGCCGTCAGTGCCGTTATTCCTAATCCCAACGGCAATACCACCTCCACCGGCAAGGCTACCGATCCGGATCAGGTGCGTCGTACCGACGAAGCGCGCATGGCCCAGCAGGCCGAGCAGCGGCGCCTGGAAGAAATCCAGGCCGACGAAAAGCGCGCGGAAACCGCCCGCGAAGACCGCAACCGCCGCGAACAGATCTCGCGCAACGCCACCGGCGAAATCATCGGCACCACGGTCAATTCGCTGGCCTGAGCGGCGTCCGCTGCAGACATCAAAAAAGCCCGCACGGCTCAGGCCGTGCGGGCTTTTTCGTTGGCGCGCCGTGAACCTCAATCCGACGCGTTGAGCGAACCCAGCAACCAGGTCTCGGCCATGTCGATCTGGTTGATCAGCATGAGGAAGGTTTCGTCGTTGATGCGCTGCTCGGTGCGCAGGTAGTGCACCTCCAGCCGCTCGGCGCGGATCGCCTCCAGCCGCAGCTCGCGCTCGAACTGCTTGAAGCGGTTGGCGGCACGCTGGGTTTCTTCCGAGTCGCTCTCGGCATTCATGCGCATGCGATAGGTGGCCAGCAGGCTGCCGCTGACTTCGGTCAGCAGCGCCAGGTCGGTTTCGTCCAGGCTGGCGCCGATGCGCTCCTGGGCGGTCTCGATGCTGCGCACCGCGGCTTCCGACAGGCGCATGCGCGCATTCATTTCTTCGGTGCGGCGGCGCTTGACCTCGGCGTCCAGTTGCAGATCCTTCAGCATCCAGGGCAGCAGGAAACTGCCGAACAGCAGCGAGCAGACGATCACCCCCGTGGCGAGGAAGATCAGCAGATCGCGCGCCGGGAAGGGCGTGTGCTCCTTCAGCAGCAGCGGGATCGACATCACGCCGGCCAGCGTGATGGCGCCGCGCACGCCGGACAGCGCGGTGATGCTGATCAGGCGCAGGTCGAACTTGCGGTTGCGTCCACTCTGGCCGCGCAGCGCGGACGCGAAGCGGCGCATGCGCAGGTTGATCCACACCCAGAAGAAGCGCAGCACGATCAGCGCCACCGTGATGGCGAGGATATAGACGAACAGGTGCCACACCGGTACGTTGCCCGCCATCTTGGCGTCCACGTGCGCCAGGCTCACGATGCCCGGCAATTGCAGGCCCAATAGCAGGAAGGACATGCCGTTGAACACGAACTCCAGCATGGTCATGATGCTGCGACCCTGCATGCGCGTGGCCGCCGATTCGCCGCCGGCGGTTTCGATGTAAGGCATCAGCATGCCGGCCGCGACCGCGCCCAGGATGCCGGACAGGCCGAAGTGTTCGGCGAAGATATACGCGGTGAAGGGAATCAGCAGCAGCAGCACCACCTGGATGCCCGGCTCGTCGCCGGCCCATTCGATGATCTTGCGCCGGATCAGGCCGAAGCCCCAGGCCACGATCAAGCCCACCGCGATGCCGCCCACCGAAATCAGCACGAAGCTCAGGCTGGCGTCCAGCAACGAGAAGCTGCCGGTGATCACCGCCGCGATGGCGAACTTGAAGGCCACCAGGCCGGACGCATCGTTCATCAGCGCCTCGCCCTCCAGCACGTGCTGCATGGAAGTCGGCAGGCGACCCTTGCCGATGATGGACGACACCGCCACCGCATCGGTGGGCGAGAGCACCGCCGCCAGCGCGAAGGCCGAGGGCAGCGAAATCACCGGGATCATCCAGTGGATGAAATAGCCCACCCCCACCACCGTAAACAGCACCAGGCCCAGCGCCAGCGCCAGGATGGGCCGCGCAAGGCGGAAGAATTCGCGCTTGGGCATGCGCCAGCCATCGGTGAACAGCAGCGGCGGGATGAACAGCAGCAGGAACAGCTCGGGATCGAAACTGATCCGCAATCCGAACAGCGGCAGCGCCAGCACCGCGCCCAGCGCGATCTGGAACAGCGGCAGCGGAAGCTTGAGGGGCATCAGGCGCGCCACCACGCCGGAGACGGCAACGGCGAGCAGCAGGATAAGGACGGTAAAAACGATTTCCATTGTTGCAGCGGTGAGGTGTTCTTGTTGTCGGAGGCGGCCTCGGCAGCCAGGTCGATTCAGACCGGCGCATCGGCGGCTAGTTGCAAGTATAGGGCAGGTGAGGCTTGTGGCCTGAGGGAGATGATCTTGCCCCTGATTTACGGACACCTATCTAAGCGACATTGGCCAGCTCGTACTGCTCTGGGCTGAGGTAGCCCAGGGTCGAGTGCAGCCGGATCCGATTGTAGTCAACCTCAATGTAGTCAAAC
>WNDX01000073.1 GCA_009914615.1 Herbaspirillum frisingense | reverse complement strand
TCGCAACAGTGCCTGCTGCCTGAACTCCAGGCTGAACTCCTGCCCCTTTCTGCCTGCCTTGCTCTTGGTCATCGTCCACCTCCTATTGCGATAGTTAATCGCTTATAGGGGTGTCCGTGAAACGGGGGCAAGATCAGTATTGCTCGGTACGCCGTTGTAGAAGTAGCGCAGCGGCAGCGGATCCTTGCCGGAGAAGTAGCTGGAAATGACCGGTTCCGAGGTCGGATAGCCGAAGGTCACGCGCTTGCCGGCCACCTGCGGCAGCAGCGCGCCCGCGCCCTGGAACACGATGGTGCTCACGGCCAGGCCGTTTTCCTTGAACAGGCCCAGTTCCTGCGCGGCCGCATAAGGCGCGCCGTCATGCACGGCGGGCGGGATGGCCAGCGCCACGGTGACTTCATCGAGCGCATGGCTGGGCGCCGCGGCCAGGGCCAGGCCGGTTGCCAGCGCGACGCCGGCCAGCTTGGGGAGAAATGGGGTCATGCGGATTCCTTCTTGTCGTGAGGGGCGCCGAGATGGCGCAAGGCTTGCTCGACCAGCGCGCGGCGGTCGATCTTCTGGGTGGTGGTCAGCGGCAGCGCCTCGGTGAACCAGATGCGGCGCGGATGCTGGTAGGCCGCCAGATGCTGCAGCGAAAACGCCTTCAGCTCCTGCTCCGAGGGCGCGGCGACGCCTTCGCGCGGCACCACGAACGCCACCGGCTTGGCGCCCTTGATATCGTCCGGCACCGGCACCACGCTGGCTTGCTGGATTGCGGGATGGCGCTCCAGGGCTTTTTCGATGTCGCCGGGATACAGGTTCTCGCCGCCGCTGACGAACATGTCGTCGCGCCGGCCGACGAAGGTATGGAATCCCCGCTCGTCGCGCCGGAACACGTCGCCGGTGGCGTAGTAGCCGTCGGCGGTAAACGGCGACAGTTCGGGACGGCGGTGGTAGCCCAGCATCATGCCGGCGCTGCGCAGCTGCAGCTCGCCATCCACGCCGGGCGGCACTTCCCTGCCCTGCGCATCGACCAGGCGCACCTGCACTTGCGGATGCGGCACGCCCACCGATTGCGCCGGGGCCGCCAGGCCTTGCGGATGCGGGCCGAATACCACGGGACCGCCTTCGGTGGTGCCATAGGCATTGATCACGCGCGCCGCCGGCAGCAAGCGATGGATCTGCGCCAGCAGGCCCGGGCTCACCGGCGCCGACCCCATGCGCACCACGCGCACCGACGACAGGTCGGTGGCGGCCACCAGATCCTGCTCGCGCAGCATCATGGCGATCATCGGCGGCACCGCGGTCAGCCAGGTGCAGCGATAGCGGCCAATGGCGTTGAGATAGGCGCGCGCCGAGAACTGCGGCAGCAGCACCGCGGTGGCGTGGCTGGCCAGCGCCAGCAGCACCAGCGCCAGGGCGTTCATGTGGTACAGCGGCGCGGCGATCAGCAGGCGTTCGTCGCCCACCGGCGTGGCCGCGCGGCGCACATCGACCACCCAGCGATGGCTGGCGTGGCTCAGACGCACGCCCTTGGGACGACCGGTGGAACCCGAGGTATAGAGCAGCAGCGCTTCGTCCTGCGGTCCCGGCTCGACTGCCTGGAACGGGCCGGGATCGGATAGCGCGGCGTAATCGGGCGTGCCGAAGGCATGCCTGGGCGCGGGGGATGGCGTCGTAACGAGGCGATCCTGGTCGCCCAGGATGCGCGTGGCGCCGCTGTCTTCGAGGATGAAGGCCAGTTGCGCCGGCGGCAGCTTGACGTTGACCGGCACGGCCACCAGGCCGGCGCGCATGATGCCCAGCAGCGCCACGACGTAGTCCACCGAATTCAAGCCCAGCAAGGCGATGCGCTCGCCCGGTGCATGCCCCAGCGCCAGCAGGCCGCGCGCCAGGGCGTCGGCCTGCGCATCCAGCTCGCCATAGCGGTGCTCGCGCGCCCGGCCGTCGATATCGAGTCCGATGAAGGCAATGCGTTGCGGATCGGCGTCGCGCCGGATCACGCTGCCCAGATTGTTTTTACTCATGCCGTGAACTCCAGCAAGGACTGGAACGGCGCCAGCGCCACCGTCGCGCGGCCGTCCTGCTCTTGCACCGGCAGGTTCAGGGCGCGCGCGCGGGCGGCGATGGCCGCCGGATCAGCGCCGTGCAGGCGAATGGCAGCGAAGAACTCGTCCCGCCGCGGCAGATGCCCGGCCAGCGCGCCGTTGGGATGACCCATCCATTCCGGCCGCCACACCAGTTCCGGCGTGAGATGGTGGCAGGCATACACGCGACCGGCCGCGAACTGGCCAGGCAACAGCCGCACGGTCGAAAACCGCGCATCGCGCTCCTCGCCGCCGATATCCACCGGACGCGAGAAATGCTGCACCGGCTGCGCCTGCACTCCCAGCGCGCTCCAGGCGTCGTGGCAGGCTTGCGCGTCCGCCACGGCATATACCAGGCCATCGATGCCGACCGGGCTGTCGAGGATTTCCCGGCGCACCTTGTCGCTGTCGCGCGGCTGGCCGATCAGTTCCAGATAAGCGCCGGGCAGCACCACCAAGTGGTTCACCGAACCCAGCGTGTGATAGCCGCGCGGCGTGACGATGAAGCCCAGACCTGCGAGCAGCGCCTGCGCCGCATCGATGTCGTGGTGGGTATTGATGACCAGATGGTCGAGCGCCGCCTGCTTCACGCTCATCCCTTGGGCGCCGGCGCCGGCATGGCGTACACGCCGCGACCGCTGGCGACGAGTTGGCCTTCGGCATCGAACACCTTGGCCTCGGCCACGGAAAACTGGCGGCCGGCCTTGACCACCCGGCCTTCGGCGCGCAGGTCACCGCGCGCCGCGCGGTGGTAGTCCACCCGTAGGTCGATGGTCGGCACGCCGCGGCCGGTGTGGGCCACCAGCGCCCAGTCGGCGGCCAGGTCCACCAGCGCGGCCAAGATGCCGCCGTGGATATAGCCGCCCTCGGGGTTGACCACCCACTCGTCGCGGAAGCGCGCACTGAGATCGATGGAACCGTGGCCGACCGCCTGCACTTCCAGGCCCAGCCATTGGTGATAGGGGCCGCGCAGCAGGCGCGCCTGGACGTCTTCGGCGCTGGGCAGCGCCGGGGTATTGATGTCGCTCATGGATGGCTTTCAGGAATCGATAAGAAGTTCAGGGAGTGACCACGATCTTGCCCAGCACGGCGCGATCGCGGATCAGGGCCAGGCCCTCGGCGGCCTGCTCCAGCGGCAGCACGCGGTCGATCACCGGCGCCAGCTTGCCTTCGGCCACCAGTTGCAGCAGCGCTTGCAGATTGTCGGTATAGAAGCTGTTGGAACCCTTGATGTTGAGTTCGAAGCTCCAGACATAGCGCAGGTCTTCCTTGGGATCGTGACCGGCGGTGGCGCCGCAGACCAGCAGCGTGCCGCCGCGCTTGAGGCTCTTGATCGAGGGCAGCCAGGTATCGCCGCCGGTGAAATTGACCACCACGTCGACGCCGCCGTCATGGTTGCGGCGCTGCGGTTTGCCGTAGCGCTCGATCACCCAGCGCGAGAAATCCACCTCGTTGTAGTTCACCACATGGTCGGCGCCGATCTCGCGCAGGCGTTCGCCCTTTTCCGCGCTGCCGGCCGCGGCGATCACCTCGGCGCCCAGCAGCTTGGCCAGCAGCACGGTAGCGGTGCCCACGCCGCCGCTGGCGCCCAGCACCAGCACCTTGTCACCGGCCTTGACCGTGTTGTGCGTGATGAGCATGCGGTGCGCGGTGCCGTACGCCACCGGCAAGGCCGCGGCCTGCTCGAAGCTGACGGCGTCGGGCAGCGCGATCAACTGCGCGGCATCGACGCGCGCATACTCGGCCATGCCGCCGTCGGTCATCTCGCCCATCAGGCCCACGCCGGGCTTGAGCGGATTGACCAGCACCCGGTCGCCGACCTGCCAGCCCTGCACGCCCTCGCCGATCGCCGCCACGGTGCCGGCCAGGTCCAGGCCGATCACCACCGGGAACGGCACCTTGATGCCGGGCATGCCATGCACGGTGAACACGTCGTGGTAATTGAAAGAGGATGCGCCCACGCGCACCACCACGTGGCCGGCATCGGCCACGGGGACAGTCTTGTCGGCGACCAGCTGCAGCTGGTCGAGGGTACCGTGCGCGGGCAGCACCAGCGCACGCATGCGGGAAGGAAGAGTCATGGTTGACAGCCTTTCTTGATGATGGTCGGTTCGGAGTGACGGGGCCGGCGGCGCCTCACTTCAGGTTCTTGGAAAGCGCATAGGGACGCGTGGCGAACAGGTCTTCGCGCAATTCGCCCTTGACCAGCCCGGAGTCGGTGAACACCTGGTGCTGGCGGCGCAGCGTGTCGATATCGGCCGGCTCGAAACCGGCGCGGTTGAGGTTGTTCCATTGGGCCACATAGGCGCGCGCATCGTCTTCGGGCAGGTTGGCCTTCTTGCGCAGGATCTGCACCACCTCGTCATGATGGGAATCGCCCCAGGCCAGCGTATCGCGCAGCGCGGCGATCACGCGCGCCACCACTTCCGGCTGCTTGTCGGCCAGCTCGGCGCGCACGGTGCCCACGCCGATGTAGGGCACGGCATCGGACTTGGTCAGTTTCTTCCATTCATCGGCAAAGTTGCCCAGGCGGCGCAGCTTCACCTCGCCCTCGATCTGCGACACGGTGACCGAGCGCAGCGCCGCGGCGTCCACCTGCTTTTGCGCCAGGAACTGCGCCAGGCGCGATTCATTGCCGCCCACCAGCGAGAATTCGCTGGCCTTGATCTGGTAATTGCCGGCCAGCACGGCGCCGGCGATCACCGCCACCGAGGAGCCGGCCGGCGACATGCCGACCTTCTTGCCCTTCAGCTCGGCCAGGCTGCGGATAGGCGAATCGGCCGGCACCACGAACTGCACGTCGGCCGGCTGCGTCGCGGCAAAGATGCGTACCGGCACACCCTGCGCGGCGGTGCCGAACACCCCGGCCAGCGGCGCGCCGAAGGCCAGGTCGATCGATCCCGCCGCCAGCGCGCGCAACGGCGCATTCACATCCGGGAAGTGCACGAACTCGGCCTCGATGCCGCGCTTGGCGAGGAAATCGCCGGCTTCCAGCACGGCGCCGTAACCCAGGCTGACGCCGCTGGTCCAGTAGCCGATGCGTACCTTGTCGGCGGCATGGGCGGCAACAGCGGACAGCGAGGCGGCGGCGATCAGGGCCGCCGAGAGAAACTTGCGCATGAGAGTCATCCTTGAGTACGTTGGGAAATGGAAACGGTGGCGGTCGCGACGGCCGCGCGTCCGGAAGGCGTCGCGCTGGCGCTGCGCGCGCCGGACGCGTTCTTCCAGCGGAACAGCCGGCGCTCGGCGGGCTTGAGGATGCCGCCTTCGATGGCCAGCATCAGTCCCACCAGCAGCACGGTCCAGGCGAACACCTGGTCGGTCTGCACCAGGTCGGCCGCTTGTCGCAACCGGTAGCCGATGCCATCGGAGGAACCGATGGTTTCCGCCACCAGCGAGACGCGCCAGCCGAAGCCGAACGCCAGCCTGGCGCCGGAAAAGAAATGCGGCAGGATGCTGGGGCCGTGCACCTTGGCCAGGATGCGCGGCCACGACATGCGGAAACTGCGCGCCAATTCGACGTATTGCGGATCGACCGCCTGCGCGCCCTGCCAGACGCTGGTCAGAATCAGCGGCATGGCGGTCATGAAGACCACGAAGATGGTGGTGGCGTCGGAAATGCCGAACCAGATGATGGCGAAGATCGCCCAGATCGCCGAGGACACCGTGTTGAATACCGCCAGCAGCGGTTCGAAGAAACGCGCCAGCGCGCGGCTGGCCCCCAGCGCCAGGCCCAGCAGCGTGCCGGCCACGGTGGCCAGGCCGAACCCGGACAGCACGCGGCGGCAAGTCGCCAGCACGTCGCGGCCGAAGGTGTCGCCGTGCCAGAGCGTGTCCAGCGCCGCCAGCACCTTGGCCGGACCGGGCAGGACGAAGGAAGGCATGTGGCGCGCCCCCAGCCACCACAGCAAGAGGAACACGCCGGCCAGCGCCAGGCGTTGCGCCACCAGGCCGACGGTCGTTTCGCGTGCGGCCATCATGCGCTCCTCATCGCTTCGCGCAAGGCGCGCACGCGTTCGGCGATGGCCGTCGACATCGGGTCGCGCGGCCGCGCCAGCGCCCCTAGCTCGACTACCTCGGCGACGCGCCCTGGCCCTGGCAACAGGCGGATGATGCGATCGGCCAGCACCACGGCTTCTTCCATGTCATGCGTGACGAATACGATGGTGGCGCCGCTGGCGGCCTGGATGCGCAGCAGTTCTTCATGCATCTGGGCGCGGGTCTGCGGGTCGAGCTTGGAGAACGGCTCGTCCATCAGCAGCACGTCGGGCCGTACCGCCAGGCTGCGCGCGAGCGCCACGCGACTGCGCATGCCGCCGGACAGTTCATGCGGCCAGGCGCCGGCGACGTCGGCCAGGCCCACCAGTTCCAGCGCCGCCTGCGCCCGTTGCTGGCGCTCGCCGCGCGCCACACCGGCCGCCTCCAGTCCGAAGGCGACGTTGTCGCGCACGCTGCGCCACGGCAACAGGCGATCTTCCTGGAACATATAGGCGAGGCGCCGCCATTCGCGAAAGCGCTCGGCCGGCACGCCCGCCACGCGCAGGCTGCCGGCGTCAGGCGCCAGCAGGCCCGACAGGATGTTGAGCAAGGTGCTCTTGCCGCACCCCGAGGGGCCGACCAGCGCCAGCACCTTGCCGGCATCGGCGCGCAGGTCGATGCCGGACAGCACCTCGACCCCGCCATAGTGCTTGACGATGCCGCTGGCCTCCAGCGCGGGCGCGTTCACAGGCCACGCTCCAGCGTGCCGATGGGAAGATAGGCGCCGGCCTGCGACAGGCTGGCATAGACCTTCTCCATGGTCTGGTCGCGGAAGGTCTCGATATGGCGGCGCGCAATGGTCTCGGCGCGCTTTTCGTCGCCATCGTCGAAGGCCTGGATCATGGCGTTATGGTCGTGCTTGATCTCCGGCTTGACGCGCTGGACGTTGAAGCCCAGCGCCACCAGGCGCGACATCTCATCCATCAGCGACGACAGGGTGCGCAGCAGCCGGCCGTTGCCGGCGGCTTCGGCGATGGCGAGATGGAAACGCTTGTTGGCATCCATGAAGACGTCGATGCGCTCATGCAGCGGCGCCGACACTTCCACCCGGCAGGCGGCTTCCAGTTCGCGCAATAGCGCAGTATCGACGCGGCCCACGGCCAGGCGCGCGGCCATCGGCTCCAACTGGGCGCGCAGCGCGAACACCTCTTCCACATCCTTGACCACGATGGGCGCCACGCGATGCCCCTTGCGCGGCCGCGAACGCACCAGGCCTTCGTGTTCCAGGCGGGCCAGCGCGATGCGGCAGCCGCTCTTGCCCAGCGCATAGCGCTCCATGAGCTCGGCCTCGGTGACGGTCACGCCCGGCAGCAGGCGGCACGACAGGATGTCGCGGCGGATGGCGGCGTAGGCGACGTTGGCCAGCGAATCGCCGTCGTGATCGGACGGCGCAGCGGTGACGGCAATGGAAGAGATATTGGACATGCGGTGAATGCGTTGAAAAACTCTGTGAGCTGCTCACAGCGGGCGTTTGCGACGCCCATGACATGCCGGTCAGCTTATTAATCGTGGGAATGTGCGTCAACGAAGCATTTGGCGTAAGCACATTTGAAAAGCGCATAGCGTGGGCTGCCCACAAGCGCTGCGCTTATCGGCCAGCGAGAAGGACGGAAGCGATGCGCTGCAGGAAACGGCGAGCCGAGCGGCCACCCTTATGCGTTTTCCTTCTTTCGAGTTGCTCTTTTATTCGTTCACTTTATCGCGGGCCGGTCTTAGAGTCTGCCTATCGCTTGCCGTCTATAGCCACCAAAACCGGCGCGGCTCCCATGCATGCCCGGCAACACCAGAACAGGAGAATCCACGATGTCATCCACCGCCCCCTTGAGCGCCGTCCCCGCCAGCCAGCCCGTCCCCGCGGAACTGCCGCCGGAACTGGCCGAGATCCGCGCCCAGGCCGCCGCCGCCGGCCTGCCCTATGCCGGCGGCATCGCGCCGCGGGCGGCATGGGAATTATTTTCAGCCGGCAAGGCGCTGCTGGTCGACGTGCGCAGCGCCGAGGAGCGCAAGTTCGTCGGCCACGTGCCGGGCACGCTGCATGTGGCCTGGGCCACCGGCACCTCGCTGTCGCGCAATCCCCGTTTCGTGCGCGAACTTGAGAGCAAGATCGGCGGCAAGGAGGTGCCGGCGCTGTTGCTGTGCCGCAGCGGCAAGCGCTCGGCGGCCGCCGCCGAAGCCGCCGCCAAGGCCGGCCTCACCTGTATTTTCAACGTGCTGGAAGGTTTCGAGGGTGAGATCGACGCCAGCCAGCAGCGTGGAAAGACCGACGGCTGGCGCTTGCGCGGCCTGCCCTGGGTACAGGACTGAGCAGCGGCATCAGGCAGCACCGCGCCACGACGCGCCCTGCAGCGGCCGCCCGCTCCATCAACAAGAATCTTCAAGAGGATCACGTGGCCAATTTCGACATCCACCAGATCGTCCAGTCGCTGCATGAAGCGCGGCTGGACTGGCGGCTCTCCCAAGGGCGCAACAACGACTCCAACGGCCGTGAATTCCCGTCGCGCGATGCGCTGGCCGGCATCGTCGATACGCTCAAGGGCGTGCTGTTTCCGATGCGGCTGGGACCGCCCGACCTGCGCCAGGAGAGCGAGAACTTCCACGTCGCGCATGCGCTCGATGCCGCGCTGCACGGCTTGCTGGAACAGGTAAGGCTGGAGCTCAAATACAGCGCCAGCCTGCAGAATCGCGCCGTGCCGACGCTGCAGGAAGACGCCCTGCACGTCACGCGCGCCTTCGGCGCCTCGCTGCCGGACATCCGCAGCCTGCTCGACACCGACGTGCTGGCCGCCTATCACGGCGATCCCGCGGCGCGCAGCGTGGATGAGGTGCTGCTGTGCTACCCCGGCACGCTGGCCATGATCCACTACCGCCTGGCGCACCGGCTCTACCAGCTGGGCCTGCCCTTGCTGGCGCGCATCATCGCCGAGCTGGCGCATGGCGCCACCGGCATCGACATCCATCCGGGCGCGCAGATCGGTTCGGGCTTCTTCATCGACCACGGCACCGGCGTGGTGATCGGCGAGACCGCCGTGATCGGCAACAACGTGCGCATCTACCAGGCCGTGACGCTGGGCGCCAAGCGTTTCCCCACCGATGCCCAAGGCAAGCTGGAGAAAGGCCTGGCGCGCCATCCCATCGTCGAGGACGATGTGGTGATCTATGCCGGCGCCACCATCCTGGGGCGCATCACGCTGGGCCGCGGCGCGGTCATCGGCGGCAATGTCTGGCTCACGCACGACGTGCCGCCGGGCGCCAACATCTCGCAGGCGGCGTCGCGCGAAGAGGCGCGCGCGCTGCCGACCGCCGCGGCAGCGTGACGGGAGGCCCCATGGATGCCATCACCGCCAAGAACGACAAGCCCGGCGCCGACGAAGAGGCGCTGGCCAGCGCCCTGGTGCAAAGCTTCGGCATCGGCGTGCGCCAGCTGCGCCGGGCGCGCGGCTGGTCGCAGGAGCGCCTGGCCGAGAACTCCAACCTGAACCGCTCCTACATCGGCGAGATCGAGCGCGGCACCGCGATCGCCTCGCTGGTGACGGTCGAGAAACTGGCCAATGCGCTCACGCTGTCGCCCTCCGAACTGGTCACGCGCGGCGAGAGCATCAGCCAGCAAAACCTGGTGCGCGGGCTCAAGTTGATGGCTATAGCATGTTGAGCCGGCCGCGCTCTGCCGCGACACTTTGATCCGTTTCCAAGCGGCGCCTCGCGCGCACTTTCCTGCAACTTTATCCATATGGAGTCCAGATGTCGGCAACTGTCGGCGGCACCACCGCACTCGGCGATAACGCAGCAAGGCAACTCGCCAATGCCACCAAAACCGCACCCCAGCTCGAAACCATCAGCCCGCGCTGGCTCACGCACCTGCTGCAATGGGTGCCGGTGGAGGCCGGCATCTATCGCCTCAACAAGGTCAGGAATCCGGAATCGATCAAGGTCACCTGTACCGCGCGCGAAGAAGAAAACCAGCTGCCGCGCACCTTCGTGGACTACGAAGAACAGCCGCGCGAATATTTCCTGAATGCGGTCTCGACCATCCTGGACGTGCATACCCGCGTCTCCGACCTGTACAGCAGCCCGCACGACCAGATCAAGGAACAGCTGCGCCTGACCATCGAGACCATCAAGGAAAACCAGGAAAGCGAACTGATCAACAATCCCGACTACGGCCTGCTGGCCCAGGTCACCGACGAGCAGCGCATCTTCCCGCTGACCGGCGCGCCAACGCCGGACGACCTGGACGAGCTGCTGACCAAGGTGTGGAAGGAGCCGGCCTTCTTCCTGGCGCACCCGCTGGCGATCGCCGCCTTCGGCCGCGAAGCCACCCGTCGCGGCACGCCGCCGCCGACCATCAGCCTGTTCGGTTCGCAGTTCATCACCTGGCGCGGCATTCCGCTGATCCCGTCGGACAAGGTGCCGGTGGCCGACGGCAAGAGCAAGATCCTACTGCTGCGCGTGGGCGACAAGCGCCAGGGCGTGGTCGGCCTGTTCCAGCCTGGCCTGCCGGGCGAGCAGAGCCCGGGCCTGTCGGTGCGCTTCATGGGCATCAACAACCATGCGATCTCGTCTTACCTGATCTCGCTGTATTGCTCGCTGGCCGTGCTGACCACCGATGCGCTGGCGGTGCTGGACGACGTCGAGATCAACAAGTATCACGACTATCCCGACACCTACAAATAAGAGGTCTCTATCGTGAGCACCCTCTCTTCCGCTCCCACCCACGCCGGCATTCCCGCGGTGCCGGACGCAACGGCCGCTCCTTTCGACCCGGCGCTGCTGGCACGCCTGGCCACCGAGCTGTTCGCGCAGGCACCCGGTTCCCCGCCGTTCGCCCCGCATGGCGTGCAGGCGCCCGTCAACATCGCGCCGCCGGCCTCGCCGCTGGCAGGCCCGGCCGGTTTCGGCCAGGGCGTGCCCGGCACGGCCGTTCCGCAAGGGCTGGCGCCGGGACTGAACCTGGCGCCGTCGTCGCCGCATCAGGTATTGTCGCTGGGCAACCGCGCTCCGGCGCTGGCGCCCGCCGCGCAGGCCGGCAACGGCGTGCCGGACAAGCTGCTGTCCGCGCTGCCGGCCTATGAGCCGCGTCTCGGCGGCGCCGTCGTCGGCGTGCCGCAATCGGCGCCGGCAACCGCTCCGGTCGCGCCCGCCAGCGCCGGCTATTACTTCCTCGACCGCAGCCACGGCCATCCGTCGGCCGGCGGCGCGCCAGACGCTGCCGCGCCGGCGCCATCGGCGGCCCCGCAGTATTACTTCGTGCACGCGGTCGAACTGCCCAATGGCTTCGTCACGCCCCCCAAGGGCGATCCGCATGCCATCCATCGTCCGGGCGGCGCCGCGCAGGCAGCGCCGTTCGACGTGCATGCGGTGCGACGCGACTTCCCCATCCTGCAGGAGCGCATCAACGGCCGTCAGTTGATCTGGTTCGACAATGCCGCCACCACGCACAAGCCGCAATCGGTGATCGACCGCATCAGCGAGTTCTACCGCCGCGAGAACTCCAACATCCACCGCGCCGCGCATGAGCTGGCGGCGCGCGCCACCGATGCCTACGAAGGCGCGCGTGAACGGGTGCGGGCCTTCATCAACGCGCCGGACGTCAACGAAGTGATCTTCGTGCGCGGCACCACCGAGGCCATCAACCTGGTGGCCAAGAGCTGGGGTGGCAAGCATGTCGGCGCCGGCGATGAGATCATCGTCTCGCATCTGGAACACCACGCCAACATCGTCCCCTGGCAGCAACTGGCGGCGGAAAAAGGCGCCAAGCTGCGCGTGATCCCGGTGGACGATTCGGGCCAGGTGCTGCTGGAGGAATACGCCAAGCTGCTCAATGAGCGCACGCGCATCGTCGCCGTCACGCAGGTATCGAATGCGCTGGGTACGGTCACGCCGGTTCGGGAAATCGTCGAGCTGGCCCGCAGTGTCGGCGCCAGGACTCTGGTGGACGGCGCGCAATCGGTGTCGCACATGCGCACCGACGTGCAGGCCCTGGGGGCAGACTTCTTCGTGTTCTCCGGCCACAAGGTCTTCGGCCCGACCGGCATCGGCGTGGTGTGGGGCAAGCGCGAGGTGCTGGAAGACATGCCGCCCTGGCAAGGCGGCGGCAACATGATTGCCGACGTCACCTTCGAGAAGACGGTGTTCCAACCGCTGCCCAATACCTTCGAAGCCGGCACCGGCAACATCGCCGACGCCGTCGGCCTGGGCGCCGCGATCGACTACGTCAACCGCATCGGCATCGAAAACATCGCCGGCTATGAACATGCCCTGCTGGAATACGGCATGCGTCGGCTGGGCGACATACCCGGCCTGCGGTTGATCGGCACGGCCGCACACAAGGCCAGCGTGATGTCTTTCGTGCTGGACGGCTACACCACCGAAGCAGTGGGCAAGGCCCTGAACCAGGAAGGCATCGCGGTGCGCACCGGCCATCATTGCGCCCAGCCCATCCTGCGCCGCTTCGGCGTGGAAACCACGGTGCGACCATCGCTGGCGTTCTACAACACCTTCGATGAGATCGATTGCCTGATCGCGGTGGTCGGTCGGCTGGCGGCGCAGCGCGGCAGGCGCTGACGGCGTTTCTCGTCTACGCTTCCCCCCTCCCCGGGCGGCCGCTTCACGCGGCCGCCTTTCTTTTTGCGCCGCGCCGGACGGCTTGGGCGCCGTGCTTGCCGGCCAATAACGGTGCAATAACGCCCTTCAAGGCAAACCAGAAGCAGGCGAGCGGATGTAAGGGAGGCGATGAGCGCCGGCGCAGCGCCATGCAAACACCAGGCGGTCATGAAGGTCTTGAGCGGTATCGTGATCTGTATTTTCCTGGCGGCGCTGGATCAGACGGTGATGATCCCGGCCATTCACGCCGTTCCCGCGATCGCCCGCGACCTGCATGACATGGCTCCATCATGCCCAGGGTCAGCGTGGCGTCGGCCGCCTTCGACGTCATGTTCCTGGCGCTGCCGATCTGCCTGGAATCGCCCAACGTGCTGCTGCGTTGGTCGGAACACCCGAGCGTCACCATGGAGTAAGCCGAAGCGGCGCGGGATCAATCACCGGCGCCGCGCACGCGCTGCCAGACGATCACGATGCGCGTGCCTTCCGGCCGCTGGAAGTTCTCGGTCATCCGGTCGCCCTCCACCACCAGCGACAACTCCTTGCGCGTGCGCGTATTGCCTACCCAGTTGGGAAACGTCGAGGCGTCCACCCGATTGCCGTTGAAATCTCCCCGTTCGTCCACCGTATAGGCGCCGAAGAAACCGATGCTGCCGGCCATGGCGGCTTTGTTTTCGTCGGCCGTACCCATGCCGCGCGTATCCGATGCGAAGCGCGAGATGCTGGAGTCGGTCAGCACTTCCACATAATGCATGTCGGCGGTGAACACTAGCATGCCCATGGGCTTGAGGCCGTAGGCCGGCGTCAGCGCGCCGTTGCGCTCGATGTGAGCCGACGCCATGCGCCAGGTGCCCAGCATCTTGTTGGGCGTATCGGCACGCGCTGGTGCTGACGCGGACAGCGCCACGGCCAGGCAGGAACAGAGGATCAGATGTGCTGCTTTCATGCTTGCTCCCGATGAGGAAGGCTGGATTGGACGCGCGCCACGGCATTACTCCATGACGGACAGCGCGATGTCCTTTTGCGATTCCAGCAAGGCCAGCCGTGCGCGCAAGGCCTGGCCGACCGAGTGATAGGTGGAGCTGCCCAGCGCCAGGCGCAATGGCGGCCGTGCCTGGTCGATCGCCGGGATCATGGCGTCCACCGTCTTGCGTGCATCGGCGAAGGTGTTGAACGTGCCGTTGTTGATGGCATCCCGCAACTGGCCGGCCGGCGTGGCGTCATAGCAGGCCATGGGCGCGGCGTGGTCCAGCGCGGCGCCGAAGTTGGTGCGGGTTGGACCGGGTTCGACGATGAGGAAGTCGATGCCGAAAGGCTGAACCTCCTGGGCCACGGATTCGATGAAACCTTCGATGCCCCATTTGGTGGCGTGATACAGGCTGAAATTGGGATAGGCGATCTGGCCGCCTTCCGACGACACCTGCACGATGCGCCCGCCGCCCTGCCCGCGCAAACGCGGCAGCACCGCGCGGATCAACTGGATCGAGCCGGTCAGGTTGGTGGCGATCTGGCGCTCGATCTGTGCATCCGACAACTCCTCGGCCGCGCCGAACAGGCCATAGGCGGCGTTGCTGACCACCACGTCGATCCGGCCGGTCATGGCGAACGCCTGCGCCACCGCGGCGCGGACAGTGGCCACGTCGGTCACGTCCAAGTGCACGATGCGCAGCCGCGCGCCGTATCTGGCCTTGAGATCGTCCAGCGGGCCGTCGCGCCGCAGCGTGGCGATCACCTCGTCGCCGCGCTCCAGCAGGCGCTCGGTCAGCAGGCGGCCGATACCGGCCGAGGTGCCGGTGATGAACCAGGTCTTGCTCATGTCAGACTCCTTTCGTCTCGGGGAAACTGCATGTTAGTGGCCGGATATTGGTCTGAGAATCCGCTTGTCATTGCATGATCTGGTTACTAAAATCGACCAATGAAGACGCCCAAGCCCCCCAGCTTCTCCGATCTCAATGCTTTCATCGCCGTTGCCGCGCACCGCAGTTTCCGGCGCGCGGCCGATGTGCTGGGCATGTCGCATTCCGCGCTCAGCCATGCCATGCGCGGGCTGGAATCCGGCCTCGGCGTGCGCCTGCTGAACCGCACCACGCGCAGCGTCTCCCTCACGCCCGAGGGCGAGCGCCTGCTGGCGCGCCTGACGCCCGTGCTGGGCGAGCTGAACGCGGTGCTGGGCGAGGCCGCGGCCGCTGCCGGGCAGCCGGCCGGCGTGGTCAGGATCAACGGCAGCGAAGGCGCGATCCGCCTGCTGCTCGATACCGTGGTGCCGCGCTTTCATGCGCGCTATCCGAACGTGGAACTCGATCTGGTGGCCGAAGGCAAGCTGGTCGATATCGTCGAGGGCGGCTTCGACGCCGGCGTGCGACTGGGTGAGGCGGTGCCGAAAGACATGGTGGCGGTGCGCCTGGGCGCCGATTTCCGCTTCCTGCCGGTGGCCGCGCCCGCCTACCTGGCGACCGCGCCGACGCTGAAACTGCCCGAGGATTTGCGGGATCACCGCTGCATCCGGCAGCGCCTGCCCAGCGGCAAGCGTTATCGCTGGGAATTCCGCAAGAAGAAACAGGAGCTGGCCATCGACGTGCCCGGCGCGTTGACGCTGGATAACAATCAGTTGATGTGCGAGGCGGCGGCGCAGGGACATGGCTCGCCTACGTGCCGGAACTCTACGCCGCGCCTTTCCTGGAAAGCGGGCGCCTGCGGGCCGTGCTGGAAGACTGGTGCCCTTACGTGCAGGGCCTGTTCCTCTACTTCCCCGGCAACCGCCACATGCCGCCGGGACTGCGCGCCCTGATCGATCTGATCAAGGAGAGCGCCGTCGCGAAAAGCGGCTAAGCATCCTTGAAATCATTCTTTTGCATTCCTCCCCGTGCCGCCTAGGATGGCTGCCCACACGTCTTTACGCACGCCCGCCCATCCATGGCGGCGGCGGACAATATCATCGGGGAGATTCATTCATGCAAGCGCTCGGCAAGACACAACAACACCAACGTGCATCCTGGATCAAGCGGCTGGCCGGCCTGGCCGCCGCGGCTGCGCTGCTGACCGGCGGCGCAGCGCATGCGGAAGGACAGATCCGCATCGCCTACCAGTTCGACGTCGGCGACATCCTGCTGCACGTCGTGCGCGACCAGAAGCTGATCGAGAAATACGCGGCCCAGGAAGGCGTACAGGCCAAGGTCGAATGGAAACAGTTGTCGGGCGGCGCGGCGATCAACGACGCGATCCTGTCCAATACGCTGGACGTGGCCTCCACCGGCCTGCCGCCGTTGCTGACCATCTGGGATCGCACCTACGGCAAGCAGAACATCAAGGCCATCGCCGCGCTGGGTTCGCTGCCGACCTACCTGCTGACGCGCAATCCCGAGGTCAAGACGCTGGCCGATTTCAGCGCGAAGGATCGCATCGCGCTGCCGGCCACCACCATCTCGCTGCATGCGCGCCTGTTACAGATCGCGGCCGCCGCGCAGTATGGCAAGGACAAGTTCAACCACTTCGATGAATTGACCGTCAGCCTGCCGCACAGCGAAGCCGCCGCCGCGCTGCTGTCGGGCAAGACCGAGGTCAATGCCCACTTCGCCAGCCCGCCCTTCCAGTTCCAGGAGCTGAAGGACCCGGCCATCCGCAAGATCACCACCTCCTATGACATCCTGGGCGGGCCGGCCACGCTGAACATCCTGTGGGCGCCGGAACGCTTCCAGAAAGAGAATCCCAAGACCTTCACCGCCCTGCGCCGCGCGCTGGCCGAGGCGCTGAGCTTCGTGCAAGGCCACAAGGCCGAGGCCGCGGCGATCTACGTCAGGCTGGAGAGCTCCAAGCTGCCGGTCGGCTTCGTGCAGGAAATCATTTCCTCGCCGGACGTGCAATACACGCTGCAGCCGCAGAACACCTTCAAGCTGGCATCCTTCCTGGCCGACGTCGGCGCCATCAAGCATCGCCCGGCGTCGTGGAAGGATTATTTCTTCGAAGAGGCGCAGAGCCAGGGCGGCAGTTAAGACCCGCCTCTCACGCGGGCCCATCCGACAGCGCGAATGCCGTTCAGTCCTTGGCTGAACGGCATGTTTCATTTCACCGGGAAGTACCTACGAGGCGCGAGGCCATCACCGGGGCAGCACATTCAACAGCGGCTGCGCCAGATACAACACCTGATAAGCCGTCGTACCCGGCGCCACGGCCAGCTCTCCTTCCGACAGCGACACGCGCATGAGGCGCCAGCGATTCACATCCACGCCCACGGCCGAGGCCACGATACTGGGCTGCGTGGCCGCTTCCTGGTTGCGCGCGGCCTCGGCGGCCAGGATTTCGGGCAGATCGGCGTCGGTCGCGATATCGACTTCCTGGCGATAGGCAAAGCGCGCCACCCTGCCCTGTCCCTTGCGCGCATCGAGCGCGAGGCGGAGATGGATGTCCGGCCGGCCGAAGCTGTCGGTCACGCGGCGGAAGCGGCCGGAGATGAAGCTGGTGAAGGCGGATGCTTGCCGCCACAGGTACAGCGACGAATAGCTGCTGCCGCTGGCGCCGTGGCGCCCGCCTTCACGCAGCAGGAAGGCCTTGAAGTACAGCTCGGGCACGTCATCCCAGAGATGGCCGCCGTCGGCGGCCCGGCGGCGGATGATGTCGAGGTCGTAGTCGGCGGGAAGACGGTGTTCGTATTGGGCGAGGATCATGGCGTTGGCTTGTCTTGTGGTGGATGGGAGAGATCGATTGCCCATTCAGGCTAGCGTGCCGCCGCCGCGCTGCGCCAGATGCGCGCGCATATTTCTGCGATCAGCTTATCGAATGATTGCCGTCCCTCGCGACCCGCGCAAAAACCGCATAAGCACAGAAGAAATCAGCGCAAAGCGATCGCCGTGGCTGCCTTACCATCGTCGCTCGCTCCGCCTCATTTTCCAGCCATGACCGCACCCCGTTCCCAACTGGCGCTCGGCGCCTTCCTGATGCAGACCGGCCACCACATCGCCGGCTGGCGCCATCCCGGCGCGCAAGCCGATGCCGGCAGCAATTTCGCCCACTACGTTGCGCTGGCCAGGCAGGCCGAGGCGGCCAAGTTCGATGCCATCTTCATCTCGGATTCGGTGGGCGTGCGCAACCGCGACCTGACATCGTTGTCGCGCACCGCGCGCTCCGACCAGTTCGAGCCGCTGACGCTGTTGTCGGCGCTGGCCGCCGTGACCGAGCGCATCGGCCTGATCGCCACCGCTTCGACCTCGTTCAACGAACCGTACAACATCGCCCGCAAGTTCGCCTCGCTGGACCAGATCAGCGGCGGCCGCGCCGGCTGGAACCTGGTGACCTCCAGCGGCGACGGCGAAGCCGAGAACTTCAATCTCGGCCGCCACCTCGACCACGCGCTGCGCTACGAGCGCGCGGCGGAATTCCATCAGGTCGTCACCGGACTGTGGGACAGCTGGGAAGACGATGCCTTCGTGCGCGACAAGGATAGCGGACAGTATTTCCATCCCGAGAAGCTGCACGTGCTGCACCACCAGGGCAAGCATTTTTCCGTGCGCGGGCCGCTCAACGTCGCGCGCTCGCCGCAGGGCCAGCCGGTGATCGTGCAGGCCGGCGCCTCGGATGCCGGCCGCGAGCTGGCCGCGCGCACCGCGGAGGTGGTGTTCGTGGCGCACCAGACCTTCGACGAGGCGCGCAGCTTCTATGCCGACATCAAGCAGCGCGCGGCGGCCTACGGACGAGCGCCCGAGGACATCAGGATCATGCCCGGCATCTTCCCGGTCGTGGCGCCGACGCGCGCCGAGGCCGAGGAAAAATTCCAGTATCTGCAAGAACTGATCCCTACCGTGGTGGGCGTGGGACTGCTGTCGCAAATGGTCAGTTTCGATCTCTCGCCCTATCCGGTCGACGGGCCACTGCCCGAGCTGCCGCCGACCAACGGCGCCAAGAGCCGGCAGCAGCTGATGCTGGACCTGGCGCGGCGAGAGGGCCTGTCGATCCGCCAGACCTACCTGCGCATCGCCGGCGCGCGCGGCCACCAGCAAGTGGTCGGCTCGCCCGCGGAGATCGCCGATTTGCTGGAAGCCTGGTTCCGCAACGGCGGCGCCGACGGCTTCAACATCATGTCGCCGGCGCATCCGGCCGGGCTGACCGATTTCATCGCGCTGGTACTGCCGGAGCTGCGGCGGCGCGGCCTGTTCCGCACCGATTACCAGGGTCGCACGCTGCGCGAGCACCTCGGTCTGCGCAGGCCAGCACATCGCGCCGCGGCCGCCTGACCATGCATGCCTTGCAGCAGCGGCCGCCCGGCGTGTTTGCCGGCGTGCGCTTCGTCCTGACCGACATGGACGAGACGCTCACCCATCAAGGGCGGCTTGCCGCCGCCACTTATCACGCGCTGGAACAATTGCAACAGGCCGGGATCCGCGTGATTCCGGTGACGGCGGCGCCGGCCGGCTGGTGTGACCAGATGGCGCGCATGTGGCCGGTGGATGGCGTGATCGGCGAGAACGGCGGTTTCTTTTTCCGGCGCGATGGACAGCACGGACTGGCGCGCCGCTTCTGGCATGGCGAATATACCGAGGCCGTGATGCAGGCCCTGCGCGACAAGCGCGACGACCTCAGGCGCCGCCTGCCATGGGCGACACTGTCCGACGACCAGCCGTTCCGCCTGACCAGCCTCGCATTCGCACGCGAGGACGATCCCGCGCGCGAACGGGAACTGGCGGCCGCCATGCGCGAGGCCGGACTGGACGTCACGGTCAACAATCTGTGGGTGCTGGGGTGGATAGGCGGCTATGACAAGCTGGCCGCGGCGCGTCGCGTCCTGGAGCAGGAATACGCCGTCGGCGATGCGCTCGCACAGGAAGTGCTGGCCTACAGCGGCGACTCGATCAACGATGCGCCGATGTTCGCGCACTACCGGCACACCCTGGGCGTGTCCACCATCAGGCAGTGCCTGGAACAACTGCCCAAGGCGCCGGCCTGGATCAGCGACGGGCCGGGCGGAGCGGGCTTCATCGAATTCGCTCATGCCATCCTTGCGGATCGCGCTGCGGCGCCGGTGCCGGCCTCTCCCGGCGAGCTCGCCTGACAAGGCTGCCGCCGGAAACGCTTGATTGGCCAGATCGATCGTCATTGGCCGCGCTGACCTCACGCATGCGCCGGTTTCCGCATATTCAAAGCCGGAAATAGTCGTTCTAAATCTTCCGCCTGCTTCCTATACTCGCTCCCATTTGGTGCATACCCTGCACCGGATCGCAATGCCCGCGTCATCCCGGGGCCGCCACGAGGCACCGGCATGAAGCAGCGCGGCTTGCGCGGAAAACCTTACAACAACAAGGAAAACACCTCATGAAACTGCGTGCTTCGTTCACCCCATTTACCCCGCTGTTGCTGGCCCTGGCGCTGGTGTCCGGCGCCGCCCACGCCGACAAGCTGGACGACATCAAGAAGGCCGGCGTGCTGCGCGTGGCGGCCTTCGACGGCAATCCGCCGTTCGGCTACGTCGATGGCGCCACCAGGAAGATCGTCGGCCTCGACATCGATTACGCGAACGAGCTGGGCAAGAAGCTGGGCGTCAAGGTCGAGATCGTGCCGACCAATCCGGCCAACCGCATTCCGCTGCTGACGTCCAACAAGGTCGATCTGGTCTTCGCCAACTTCACCATCACCGAGGATCGCGCCAAGGTGATCGACTTCAGCATTCCCTATATCGCCTCCGGCCAGCAGTTCCTGGCCAGGAAAGGCGTGCTCAAGAGTGCCGACGACATCAAGAAGGTGCGCGTGGGCACCGACAAGGGCACCACCATGGAAACCACGCTGCGCGAGAAATATCCGGACACCAAGGTAGTCCTGTACGACGACACCCCGCTCGGCCTGGCGGCCCTGCGCAACGGCAACATCCAGGCCTTCAGCCAGGACGGCACCAAGCTGACCGCGATCCTGGGCACCCTGCCGGACAAGGACAAGTACGAGATCCCGGCCTTCGCGATCTCCGAAGAATATGAAGGCGTGGGCGTGCCCAAGGGCGAAACGCGCTTGGTGAGCTACCTCAACGACTGGCTGCGCGAGCTGGAGAAAAACGGCACCGCCCAGCAGATCTACGACAAGTGGTTCGGCCCGCAAAGCGCCCAGCCGCTGCCGCGTCTGTTCAAGATCGGCGACACCAAGCTGAGCCAGAAATAATCCCTCCCACGGGCGATGCAGGATGGCCGGCGCGATGCCGGCCGCTTGCATTGATGCCCTTCGCACCTCTTGCGCATCATGCTTTCCCAATTGCTGAGCGGGCCGTTGCTGGCGCCCAAATACTTGTACTGGATGTGGCAGGGCTTCCTGACCACGCTCTGGCTCACCGTGATGGTGGCCTTTTGCGCCACGCTGCTGGGCATGGCGCTGGCGGCGGCGCGTTCCAGCGGCTTGCGTTTGCTGAGTACGCCGGCGACGGCCTACACCTCGCTGTTTCGCAATACCCCGCTGCTGGTGCAGTTGCTGTTCTGGTACTTCGGCCTGCCCAGCCTGTTCCCCGAAGGCGCCATGGACTGGCTCAACGCCGACCCTCGCCTGACCCTGTTCGGCCCGCTCGCGCTGAGCTGGCCTTCTTATGAATTCCTGGCGGCGCTGTGCGGGCTGGTGTTCTATTCCACCGCCTACGTCAGCGAGGAAATCCGTTCCGGCATGCGCGGCGTCGCGCCGGGCCAGGCGCTGGCCGGTGCCGCCATCGGCATGACGCGCTGGCAGGTGCTGCGCCACGTGGTGCTGCCGCAAGCCGTGCGGCTGGCGCTGCCGCCCTTGCTGGGGCAATACATGAACATCCTCAAGAACACCTCGCTGACCATGGGCATCGGCCTGGCGGAACTGTCCTATACCTCGCGCCAGGTGGAATCGGAAACCTTCCTCGCCTTCCAGGCCTTCGGCTTCGCCACCCTGCTCTACATCGCCGCCATCGCGCTCATCGAAAGCGCCGGCCACGTCCATCTGCGCGCGCGCCGGGCGCGGCAAGGGAGGACTTGATGCAATTCTCGGTCTTGGTGGACAACCTGCCCTATCTCCTGTGGGGCAACTATCCCGACGGCCCGCTGGGCGGCGCCGCGCTGACGCTGCTGCTGAGCGCCGGTTCGGCGGTGCTGTCGGCCCTGCTCGGCCTGGCGTTCGGGATCCTGCTGGCCATCGGCAGCGGCGCCTGGCACAAGCTGCTGATGCTGGCGCTGGGATTCCTGCGGGCGATTCCAGTGCTGATGCTGATCTTCTGGACTTACTTCCTGCTGCCCATCGCCTTCGGCATCGACGTGCCGGGCGTGCTGTCGGTGATGGTCGCGCTGGCGCTGATCAGCGGCGCCTACCTGGCGCACGCGGTAGCCGCCGGCATCGCCGGCATCCGCCACGGGCAGTGGGAAGCCGGCATGTCGCTCGGCCTGCCGCGGCTGGCGGTGCTGCGCCACATCATCCTGCCGCAGGCGTTGCAGATCATGCTGCCCTCCTTCGTCAACCAATGGGTCACGCTGATCAAGGACAGTTCGCTGGCCTATATCGTCGGCGTGGGCGAGCTGTCCTTCGTCGCGGCCCAGGTCAACAGCCGGCTGATGATCTACCCGGCGGAGATCTTCCTGTTCGTCGGCGCGCTTTATTTTCTGCTGTGTTCGGGGCTGGAGCAGTTGGCATTGTGGGTGGGACGATGCTATCAGCCGGAACGGATTGCAGCGCGCCAAACGGCGCAGGAGCCGGCACCAGGCACTGATGGCGTGGGCGCCAAGGCGCGGCGCTTGGAATCCGTGCCTTAGAGGCTGTTGCGAAATTATTTTAAAAGTTGTTTTAACCGGGTCCAGCAAATCAAGGCGCAAGCCAATGACAGGAAGGCTTCGTGGATATGAGCATAGCGTTCGTAACGAATCTTCAGGCGCCGAAACGAGTGCAGCC
>WNDX01000072.1 GCA_009914615.1 Herbaspirillum frisingense | reverse complement strand
GTTTGACTACATTGAGGTTGACTACAATCGGATCCGGCTGCACTCGACCCTGGGCTACCTCAGCCCAGAGCAGTACGAGCTGGCCAATGTCGCTTAGATAGGTGTCCGTAAATCAGGGGCAAGATCAGCCCTTGCCGCGATATTCGCTGCGAATCGACAGCCGCTCGATCTTGGCGAAGCCGTTGAAATAGCGCACGCGCGCGGTCAGCACCGGCTCGCCGGCGTCAGTCAAACCGATGATCTGGGTCGCGGTGTGATCGTTCAGATCGAACTCTTCATGAAACGGGCATTGCTGCTCGTGCATGTAGACGATGCCGCGCACCAGCATGGCCTTGAGGCGTTCGGTCTCGTCCTCGACGACCTTGATCGTCAGGTCGTCCGTCTTGTCGGTCGTGGGATAAAGCAGATGTATGGTCATGGCGAGAAGATGAATTAAGAGAGTGAGTGCGACGAGACCGGATTCGGGTCGCGCAGCATGGCGATCATGTTCTGGACGGAGGCGTGGTCATGCCGGTCGCGCCATTCCTGATGGCGGTGGCCGAGACGCCGTCCTTGCGCACCACCGGGACCGGGTAGATCCAGCCCGATTCGTCGTAGATGCTGCGCACCCACATGCCGCCCAGGTCGCTGCCATGGATGCCATGGATGGGTGCGCCGGGATGCATGTGCTTGATCTGCGACAGGATCGGATAGAAGCCGCCCTTGCCATACAGCTCGGCCATGTCCAGCACCTCGACCTGCTCGCCGAGGCCGGCCTCGACGATGGCCAGGCGCATCATTTCCAGGCGGGTTTCGTACTCATAGAATTTTCTTCCGGTCGGGAAGTAATTCGCGTGGACATCCGCGCGCGCCGTCTTTTCATAGATGCGCATGCCGTGCTCGAAACGGGCGATCTCGATCTCGCCCTGCGCCAGCGCCTTGGAATGCAGCTTGGGGATATTGGTGCAATGGATGTAGACCTTCGTGAGCGAGCGCTCTTCGATGGCCTTGCGCATCAATTCCAGATGCGTCCGGTGGATGGGATTGAACGTGCCGAAGAACACGCCCACGCCCCCCCTTCGGAAACCTGAGCGCGCGCATGTCGGACAGGAAACCGATCGAAAAGAACAGCACGCCGAACAGGATCCCGAGGACCAGAAAACCGGTCTTGGCTACGGGGAAACCAAGCGTAGCGACGGCCGTGACGGCAATATTGACCGAAAGCGCGATCACGACGTTGCGCGTCTTCTCGCCGATCTCGCGATTGGCCAGCGCCAGAGCGACGTATTGCATGCCTTGCGACGCCAGCGTGGTCAGCAGCGCGACACCGAAAATTCCCCCAAGGGAATGGATGTTGCCGGCCGGGACGATTTCCGCCGCGGTCAGGAATGCGAACACCGCGACGTTGAACGCAAGCTGGGGCAGGAAACGGGCGATGCGACCGTAGCTGATCCTGGCCGTATGCAGGTTGATCTTTTCCTCCAGGCGGTTGCAGAACTTCGAGTAGTAGGGAATGAACACGCCGACGAAAACGCTCAGGGCGATGAGCGCCGGATGGGAGAAGGCTTGATAGCCGATCGCATAGCTGACGTACATCAGAAAACCGACGCCGGCGCCAAGCTGCACGGAAGGACTAAACAGGTGATCTTTGATCTTCAAGCGATACCTTTTTGAACGAGTCTAAAAAATTAAAAGGGGCAGCTTTTTCGTGAAGCTGGATAGGCACGGTGATTGAACGATTCCGACATTGCTCCATCTCAAAAAAACGAAAGACACGGGGCCTTTCGAGATGGCGAAAATCGAGTAACTGATTGTTGAAACGCCGTGCATCCGGATGCACGACGCCGGCTGATTATGGGAAGCCATTTGCTTGGCTTCAAATGATAATTTGGCAGGCATAGCATGCGATATTTGCATGCATATCCCACTGTACTTTTCCCTTCCGGGGAACGATTATTTAATCCTTGAACTCAATCTGCCGACGTCAGATTTTGCATGCATTTCCGGCGTCCGATTTTGTGTTGCAGCTCACCTTGTCTTGCGGATCAAATCCGTTTTTTTCCAGGCAGCGCTCGACACACTCCGCAAGGAGATTTCCAGACTGGCCGCCCGCTTTTTTTCCGGGTCGGCAGATGAAATGAATCACTTTTCCGTACATCCCGCGGCGTTACGGAAATGCATGCCAGCGATTGAATTTAGTCACGCTTGAATCAAAAAAAAGGGATGGGAAAATGAAGCTGGAACCGACAGGGGGGCAACGCCGATCTTCGTTGACTTTGCGCGCAAAGGAAGGAGATTTCTGGCGAGAGAAATTCAGACAGGACCCGAGCAATTGCGGCTTCGCTGCCGACTTCGCCGGCGGCGCGGTCTCCAGGAGAAAATCGGTGCTGGTGCCAGTGTCGGCCGACCTGGCCGCGCACCTTGCCACCGTATCCAAGGGTAACCAGCAGGCGCTGGCCTTGATCATGATGGCAGGCATCGCCATCGTGGCGTCACGCTACTCGGGCCGCAAGCAAGTGGTGGTCGGCGCCGAGGGTTGGAAGGAGGCAACCGACCAGGAATCCGGGGTCGTGCCCATCGTCGTCACCGCCGCGGGCACGATCAGCCTGCGCAACAACATGGCGCGCATCGCCGATGACTTGCGTTCGGCGAAGGCGCATCTTCCTTATTCGTTCGATGCGCTCGCCTATGACATGGGCAGGGAGGGCGATGCGACCAACCCGTTCTACGACATCAGCGTCATCCGCGAGGCGCGCAGGCCCAACCTCTCCCATCCGCTGGCGCCCGCGGGCATCAATGTGTACTGGGCCGCGACCGAGACCGGCAAGCATATCGCCGCGTCCTACGATGAAAACCGGTTCAAAGAATCGACGGTCAAGACCATCCTGCGGCTGACCGCGCACTGCCTGCTCAACGGCTTGGCGGATATGGACAAGTCGCTGGACGATATCCCCCTGTTCGAATCCGAAGATGCGGATCTTCTCGCGAAAGTCGATGCGCCCGCCAAGCGCAGGGAAGAAAAGTACTCGCATTAAAACGTTGGCGCGGAGATGGTCCAAGGGATGCCGGTTTTTCTTGAAAACCGGCATCTTTTTCTTTCTGGCCCTCCCTTCTTGGCGTGGACAGGCGCGCACGCTGCTCCCGGCTGTCTGAGGCGCGTGGGGGATCGGAAAGTCTTCCGGCCAGGCATGGCGGCGGAAGGGATTGCCGGCAAACAACCCGAATCGTATTCGGCCAGACGTGCGTTCCGGCCAATCAGATGATGTCAGGCAAGATTTTCAGTGCGCGGAAAACTTGGCGACGCAAAGCTGTAGTCCTGCGTCGTCTTGGGACGGCACGGATGCGGCGCAGGAAGTGCGACTGCCCGCTACGCCCCGAACACGCGGAAATATCGAGAATCAGCGCGACATCGGTGCAGCGGAATGCGCCGAGGCACTGCGCTTCTTGAACCTGTCCGCCAGGAAATCGATGAAGGCGCGGGCACGCGCGCTCTGGTTTTTCTTGTTCAGGTAGTACACGAACAGGTCGGCCGAGGGCGGATTGAAATCCGGCAGCACGACTTTCAGGCGGCCGCTTTCCAGATACCTGGCGAGATCCCACTCCGAACGTATCAGGATGCCGTGCCCATCCAGCGCCCAGCCGAGCACGATGTCGCCATCGTTGCTGGCCATCGCGCCCTTCACTTTCATCACCTCGTCGTGCCGGTCGTGCATGAACCGCCAGATCCCGTAGGCGTCGTCGTTCTGCTTGTGGATGATGCAGCGGTGATGCGCCAGGTCGGCCAGGTTCCTGGGTTCGCCATGCCGTTCAAGATAAAGCGGCGAAGCGCAGAGAAACCGGCGATTGCTCATCAGGCGCCGCGCGTTGAGCCGCTTGTCGGGCAATTCGCCGAAGCGGATCGCCATGTCGTAGCCGCCTTCGACCAGATTGACGGGCCTGTCGGTCAACTCGACATCGACTTCCACATGCGGATGCAGCCGGGCGAATTCCGATGCCAGCGGAGCGATGGTGGTGCGGCCGAAGCCGAGGGTGGCGTTGATCAGCAACTGGCCGCGCAACTCGCCTCTGCTGCGGGAGACGGCGTCTTCCATCTCGCGCAACTGTTCCAGGATGCGGGCGGCATGCGCCAGATAGGTCTCGCCTTCCTGCGTCAGGCTGACGCTGCGCGTGGTGCGGTTCACCAGCCGCACGCCCAGCCGTTCTTCCATCTGCGTGAGGCGTTTGGTGGCGGCCGGCGGCGTGATGTCGAGCGCGCGCGCGGCGGCGGAAAGGTTGCCGTGGCGGGCCACCAGGATGAAGAATGCCAACTCTGACGCGATGTCGTTTTTCACCGTAAGTTAATAATCAACTGATTTTGAGTGAAGTATAGGTCAGCAATCCGCGAATAACCTACGAGCTCCCCAAAAAACACCGGATCGCCGATCCGGGCGATACCGAGGAGAGCCTGTGAGAATCGTTGAAATCCGTGAAGTCACCCAGCCCATCAGTTCCCCCATCCGCAATGCCTATATCGACTTCAGCAAGATGACCTTGAGCCTGGTCGCGGTGATTACCGACGTCATCCGCGACGGCAAGCCCGTGGTCGGCTACGGCTTCAATTCCAACGGCCGCTACGGCCAGGGCAAGCTGATGCGCGAACGCTTCATCCCGCGCATCATGGAAGCCGATCCCGCCTCTCTGTTGAACGACAAGGGCGACAACCTGGATCCGCACAAGATCTGGGCCGCCATGTTCACCAACGAAAAACCCGGCGGCCACGGCGAGCGCTCGGTCGCCATCGGCACCATCGACATGGCGATCTGGGACGCGGTCGCCAAGATCGAAGCCAAGCCGCTGTTCCAGCTGCTGGCCGAGCGTTACGGCGATGACCGGCCGGATCGCAAGGTCTTCGTCTATGCGGCGGGCGGCTATTACTATCCGAACCAGAACCACGACAAGCTCAAGGACGAGATGCGCAGCTACATCGACCGAGGCTATACGGTGGTCAAGAAAAAGATCGGCGGCGCCTCGCTGGATGAGGATCTGCGCCGCATCGACTCCATCCTCGGCGTGCTGCAGGATGGCCAGAAGCTGGCGGTGGACGCCAACGGCCGCTTCGACCTGGATACCGCCCCATCCGGTACGCCAAGGCGCTGTCGCAATATGACCTGTTCTGGTACGAGGAAGCGGGCGATCCGCTGGATTTCGAATTGCAGGCGACTCTGCGCAACTATTACAAGAATCCGATGGCTACCGGCGAGAACCTGTTCTCGATGCAGGACGCGCGCAATCTCATCCGCTATGGCGGCATGCGCGCCGATCGCGACTGGCTGCAGTTCGACTGCGCGCTGAGTTATGGCCTGGTGGAATACCTGCGCACGCTGGACATGCTCAAGCAACACGGCTGGTCAGCCAGCCGCTGCATTCCCCACGGCGGCCACCAGATGTCGCTCAACATCGCGGCCGGCCTGGGCCTGGGCGGCAACGAATCCTATCCGGACCTGTTCCAGCCCTACGGCGGCTTCCCCGACGGCGTGAAAGTGGACAACGGTTTCATCACCATGCCGGAGCTGCCGGGCATCGGTTTCGAGGGCAAGAGCGATCTGTTCGCGGAGATGCAGAAGCTGTCGGCGTGAGCGAGGGGGCGACTTCCGTAACGGCCCAATCCGCGGCGCGCCGCGAGTTGCTTTGTATAAATAATTCTTGCCGGGGCGGACGCGCGGCACGCGCATCTGTACCAGGAAAGATGAAATACCGCGCCCCCCATCAAGCTCGCGACGGGGCCTGGCGCGGGAATTGCAGAAATTTGGAATCAATCGGCGCCGCCCGGTACTCATGAATAGTTTTCGGACGCGACCGGATACCGGTCGAGATCAAGGCATTTATGAGAATCCCGTTTTTCAGCAATCTGTTTGCGACGGTGCGCGAGGCAGCGGCGCCGGCGCGGCCCGCCGCTCCACCTCGCCCGTTCAATACGCAGCGCGGCGTATTTCCAAACGCACCGGTGCGCCGCAGCGCGATGGAGGCGTCGATACGCCAACGCTACGCCCAGTACGCCGGTCATTTTCCTGATCGTGGCAATACCGTTCGCCAGTACGTCACACCATCGGCCGATGCTCGGAGAAACGCGTCCCGCGTCCCCCTGAACTACCGGCCCGCAGTGAACCCGCAGATTCGCCACGCGCCCGCGAACACAACTGCGCAGTCGCCATTCTTGCGCAACATGACGACGGCGCAGCGGCTGAAGATGAGTATCGAGAATTTCGAGAGAAAACAGCGCCTCATCAAGGCGCAGGAAGAGCGTGACCTGGCGCGCGCGATCGCGGCGAGTCTGGAAGATATGGGCGCGACCAGCCATGTCCGTACCAGCGCGCCGGTCGCCATGCAGCGGCCAAACGCGCCTCGGCCGCAGCGAAAGCCGGTTTTTCATCAGCAATTCGAGGCTGCGGAGTCAGCGCTGAAGAACGGCCACCCCACGGGCAATATGTGCGGTGCGCTGGCGCTCGCGCATATGACCGGAACCGCTCCGCAATGGCCGCTCCTGCATGAAGTGGCAATGAACGATCTGTTGAAAAATATCCCGGCGGGCCGCGCCACCGATGCCCAGCTGAAAGAAGCGAAGAAGATTGTTTATGAAGGTGTCTATATCGAACATCTCCAGACGATGCTGGCAAAGAACAAGGTTCCGTTCGATACCTTGAGCGCTCTCGACCCGGATCATATCGATCAGGTGTTCCATGACGGCAAGACCAAGGGCGTCACCTATGGCTATGTGCGCCCGGGCGGCACCGCGCATTTCGCAGCGCTGCGCAAGGATGCATCGGGGCAGTGGTGGGATATGGACAGCTATCATCAAAAGCCGCAAAAGATTGATTCTCCCATCACGTTCCTGAAGAACAAATGCGCAAGCGAATTGCGCGCCGGCAGAGGATTCGATCTGATCTATACCAACGCCTGATCACGGATCCTCTCGCGAAAAAAAAGAGGCCCGCGTCATGCGGGCCGCTCATCGGAGTCGCTCATCGGATTCGCTCACTGTTACCTGCGACTCCGCACGCCATGGTTCCGTGCCGGTCAATCACGCACCTGGCCTGACAGGATCGTCCGGAGCTGCTGCTCGAACACTTCCGGCGGCTGGCCGCCGGAGATCAGGTAGCGCTCGTTGACCACCACCGCCGGCACGCTGTTGATGCCACGCTGTACCCATAGCGCTTCTTCTTCCCTCACCTCTTGTACGAAGCGATCCGAGGCCAGCACCTCGCTGGCCTCGGCCCGATCCAGGCCGACGCCGGCGGCGACGTCGGCCAGCACCTTGCGGTCCGCGATGTTCTGGCCGTCGGTGAAATAGGCCTTGAGCAGCGCCGCCTTGACCTCGGGCTGGCGGCCCTTCTCCTGGGCCCAGGCGATCAGGCGATGGCCGTCGAAGGTGTTATAGACCAGGCTGTCGTCGCCGCGATTCATGGTGAAGCCGACCGTGGCCGCCCTGGCCCGGATCTGTTCGCGGTTGGCGCGCGCCTGATCGGCGCTGATGCGATATTTCTCGGTGATGTGTTCGAGCTGGGACTGGCCGGCGGCCGGCATGTCGGGATTGAGCTCGAAGGGATGGAAGCTCAGATCGACCTGCGCTTCGGCGCCGATGCGTTCGAGCGCGGTGTTCAGACCCGCCAGCCCGATGGCGCACCAGGGGCACACGATGTCGGAGACGAAGTCGATCTTCAGGGTGTTGTTCATGTGGCTGCACCTCATGGCATGGCGCCTGCGCGCAGGCACCGGTGGACGATGAGGCTATTGTAAATCCGATACGCGAACGGCATGCGGCGACCGCCGAAGCGGCGCTCCGCCCGGCCGGCGTCAATGCCGCACGACGCTCAAGGCATGGCCCGGCTCGATCTCGTCGTAACGGAACATCGCCACCGCCCCCTGCAAGGTGCGCGCCTGCTCCTGCAGCGAGATTGCCGCCGCGGCGGCTTCCTCGACCAGCGCGGCATTCTGCTGGGTGACGCCATCCATCTGCGTGATCGCCTTGTTGACCTGGTCGATGCCATCCTTCTGTTCATCCGAGGCCAGCGAGATCTCGCGGATGATCGCCGTCACCTTGCGCACCGCACCGGTGACTTGCTGCATGGTGGCGCCGGCCTGCTCCACCAGCGAAGTGCCGCTGTCGACCTTGCCCACCGATTCATCGATGAGCTGCTTGATTTCCTTGGCCGCGACCGCCGAGCGCTGCGCCAGGCCACGCACCTCGGTGGCCACCACCGCGAATCCCCGGCCCTGCTCGCCGGCCCGCGCCGCTTCGACGGCGGCGTTGAGAGCGAGAATATTGGTCTGGAATGCGATGCCGTCGATCACGGTGATGATGGCCGACATTTTGTCCGAGCTGCTCTGGATGTCGCGCATGGTACTGACCACCTGGTCGGTCACCTCGCCGCCCCGCAGGGCGATGGATTCCGCTTCGCTGGCGACCGCGCTGGCTTCGCGGGCGCTCTCCGAATTCTGCTTCACGGCGCTGGTGAGTTCTTCCATGCTGGCCGCCGTCTCTTCCAGCGAGGCTGCCTGTTCTTCGGTGCGCTGGGACAGATCGGTATTGCCCGAGGCGATCTGACTGGTCGCGGTGGCGATGGAATCCACCGAGCGGCGCACCGCGGTGACCGTGGCGCGCAAGCCGTCGCGCATGCCCTTCAGGCCGCTCATCAGCTTGCCCATCTCATCCTGCGACTGGATGGCGATGTGGCGACCCAGATCGCCTTCCGAGATCGCGGAGAAATGCTGCAGGGCCTGATGCAGCGGACGCGCGATCGCACGGTGCAATCCCCAGCCGCAAAAAATGCCGACCACGATGCCGACGGCGATCATGCAGAGAAAGACCAGGCTGACCGTCTGCAACTGGCTGCTGAAGTTTTCATACGTCTTCTGGCCATGCTTGAGCAGATACTGGTCGAGCTGGGTGCCGATCCTGGTGAAGTTCAGCGACAGCGGCGGCGCCACCTGCATGGTGATGCGGTCGGCCGTCGCCGTATCGTTGCTCTGCAATGCCGCCAGCGCCGGCTCGATGGCCTGCTGGATGAAGATGTCGCGCTTGGCGGCGACTTCCTTGGCGATGGCCGCTTCTTCCTCGGATTTGGGCAAATCCAGATAACGCCGCCAGGCATTGTCGGAAACCTTCAGGTAGTCCCGGGTCTTGTCCACCAGCGCTTTCATGTCGCCGGATTCCGGATGCAGCAGCGCGCGGTCGATGGCGATGCGCGCGATGGCAAGGTTGTATTTGGACTCGCCGATCGCCACCGCCGAGGCCAGCTGAATGGAATAGGTTTCCTGCAAGGCGGCTTCGCCGGCGCGGTTGGATATCTGGCCGATCACGCCGGCGACGATCAGCAGGCAGACCAGCACCCCGATGGCGGCGGTGATGCGCGCCTTGATTGAGATCTTTGAGAACATGTGATTCCCCGCTGCGGCGTCTCCGTCCCCGGAGGCGTCGCGGTTGATAGTGTGATGGAAATGGAAAAACCGGTTGCCACGGGCGAACCGGTTTGAAGCAGGCTGGTGCGCGCGTCCGCGTTGCGGCAGGAACCGCACGCGTCGCGATATCCGTCCGCCGGCCGGCGACGCTGGATTGTCCTTCCCTCATGAGTATGGCGATCGATGCGTCCACATGCCGCCGCGGCGAAAATCCTGACCGGCCGTGCCGGGTCTCCCGGTGCATATGTTGCAAGCGATGTAATTTATTTAATTGATTTACGCCGCACGTCATTCCCAATTAAGTACGGACTTAATAAATATAATATGCGACCATTGATTCCGCAATGCGTATTTCAATTTCCGCTGCGCCAACGCGCAACGAATCTTGACGATGAGGCAAATGCGATTGTCATTTCGATAAAGCGCAGGAGAGGCGAATCAGGAATGCGGCGCAAGCGAACGACGCAAGAATGGCAGGCGAAACCAGGGCGGCGGCGCGCCCTTATCGTCCGATGCGAATCGGAGAAGCGATGCTCAGTCTTTTGCGGAAAAACTTAGGGTGAAAACCGCGCCTTGTGCATCCGTCCGGTTGGCGGCATCGATGCGTGCGCCGTAACTGTTCATCACCGTTCTGGAAATCGCCAGACCGAGACCGGCGCCGCTGATCTCGCCGGCCTGCGAGGCGCTGCCGCGATAGAAACGGTCAAACAGATTGGGCAGATCGGCAGCGGCAATGCCCGGTCCGCTATCGGTCACGGAGATGGTGGCCAGTCCCGCGTACTCCCGCACGGCGACACGGATCGTGCTCGACGCTGGCGAGAATTTGATGGCATTGTCGATCAGGTTGGTCAATACCAGCGAGGCGGCGCAATAGCCGATTCGTCCCAATACCGGTGCGGGCGTATCGAGTTCGATGGCAATGCCGCGCTCGCCGGCGGCGGCTTGCAGCTTGGCGATGCAATCCCGCGCCAGTTGATCCAGCGGGATGATCTCCACCGCGATCGCCTCTTGCCCCGCATCCAGCCGCGCCAGCAACAACAGTTCATCCACCATGCTGGTCAGGCGTTCCACTTCATCCAGGCAGGAATGCAGCGTGGCGACATAGGCCGCGGCGTCGCGCGGCCGGCGCAGCGCAAGTTCGATTTCGGTACGCAGGCGGGAGAGCGGCGAACGGATTTCGTGCGAGGCATTGGCGGTGAAATTGCGCTGCAGTTCAAAAGCCCGCTCCAGGCGCTCCAGCATCGAATTAAGCGTATCGACGAGGTGCCCCAGTTCATCGTCGCTGCCCGGATGCGCGAGCCGCTCGCTGAGATTGTCGTCGCCAATGCGGCGCGCCTGCGCGGTGACGCGATCGACGGTGCGAAACAAGGTGCGCGTCAGCGCCGTGCCCGCCAGCGAGAGTCCCAGCAGCAGCGCGACGGCGAGCCCGCCGAACAGCAGCGCCGCCGATTGCAGGATGCGATTGACGTCGTCCAGCGAACCCGCCACTTGCACCGTGAAGCGCTTGCCTTGCACCACCACCGGTACGGAGACGATGCGCAACGGCTCTTCGCTGGCATGCGGGAACGTCTGGAACACCGTTTGCCCGTTGGCCAGTTGCGCCAGCATCGCGGGCGACACCGGCAGTTGCGCGACGCCGAGATTATTGCTGCGCGCCAGCACCGCGCCCTGCTCATCGATGATCTGGATCAGGCGGTCGAGCCGCACCAGCGAAGGCGGCGCCGATCCGGCCTTGGGTTCATGGATGCGCACGGCGTCGATATCGCCTTCGGCCAGCAAGCCGCTTTCGGTCTCCGCCAGCGCCAGCAGCGCCGCATCGAGCTGGCCGCGCACCGACTGCGACAGCAGCCACCAGCCGGCAGCGGCGGCGCAGGAGACGATCACCACTACCGCCACCAGATGCACCAGCAGCATGCGTTGCCGGAAGCCCAGCATCAGGCGCCCGTCCCGTTGGTGATGCGAAAGCCCTGACCGCGCACGGTTTCGATCAAGGGGCTGCGACCATCGGTATCGATCTTGCGACGCAGGTTCTTGACGTGCACGTCCATCAGGTTGTCGATGGCGATCAGGTCGGCGTGCCAGACGTGCTCGGCGAGCTGCTGGCGACTGACCACCTTGCCGGCGTTGCGCACCAGCAGCACCAGCACCGCGTACTCCTTCTGGGTCAGGTCCAGCCGCGCGCCGGCGCGCTTGACCTCGTGCGACATCAGGTCGATATCGAGATCGGCGAATTGCAGCGTGGTCACCGCCATGCGGCGTGGACGCCGCAGCAACGCCTGGACGCGCGCCAGCAGTTCCTCGAAGGCGAAGGGCTTGGTCAGGTAATCGTCGGCGCCGGTGTTGAGTCCTTCGACGCGATCGGTGACGCCGTCGCGCGCGGTCAGCATCAGGATCGGCAGATCCTGGCCCTGTCCGCGCAGTTGGCGGCAGAAACTGATGCCATCCATGCCGGGCAGCATCCAGTCGAAGATCGCCAGATCGTGATCGGGGCCGAGCTTCGCCGCCGCTTGCTCGGCGCTGTGCGCGACGTCCACGGTAAAGCCCTCTTCCTCCAGCCCCTGGGCCAAGAGCCGCGCTGCTTTCTTGTCGTCTTCGAGTAGGAGGATGTGCATGCCTGTGCGTCATTGAGATGGGGCGGGCATCCTGAAGAACAATTCAGGATGCGCTGAATTCAGCCCTCCTATCATAACGAAGTTTTTCGGGCTCCAGCACGCGTCTACAGGGAATGTCGCGGGTAGAGGGGCCGCGCGGTGAGCCACCGCGCATCATGCGAGGCGCATCGCCACGACGATGCCGTCCCGCGGCAGACCCCGTCCTGCACGGGGGAATTTCATTCGCACAGTCCACGGTGTCACCATGAACAAAAAAACCACGCACGCCAGGCGTCTGGCGTTTCTGCTGGGCGGGCTCGCCCTGATCATCATCGCCGTACGCGGCGTGCTGCCACTGAAAGCGGACGAATTGAAGAGTAGCGCCGGCGCGATCCTGTCGCGCGAAGGCGATCGCCTGCTCATTCCATCCGGCTCGCCCTTGCGCGACACGCTGGCCACGACCGTCATCGATCAACGCGACATCGCCGTGCCCTTTGCTTTGCCGGCGTCCATCGAACCCGATCCGGCCCGGCTGGCCAAGATGCTGCCGCCGACCATCGGGCGCATCGCCGTCATCCGCAAGCGCCTGGGCGACGAGGTCAAGGCCGGCGACATCCTGTTCGAGATCGATTCGGCCGACCTGGCCCAGGCCTATAGCGACGAACGCAAGGCGCAATCGACGCTGGCGCTGACCAGGCGCAATCTGGATCGCCAGCGCGCGCTGGACCAGGCCGAGATCTCGGCGCGGCGCGACCTGGAGCAGGCGCAAAACGACTATGAACAGGCCGAGAGCGAAGCCGCGCGCAGCCGCGCCCGCCTGGCCCAGCTTGGCGCCGGCCAGGCCTCGGCAACGCCGGGCCGGCTGGCGGTGCGCTCGCCGGTCAGCGGCCATGTGATCGAACTCAACGCCGCCGTCGGCAGCTACTGGAACGACGCCACCGCGGCGGTGATGACGGTGGCCGACCTGTCCACCGTGTTCGTCACGGCCAATGCGCAGGAGAAAGACTTGCCGCGCCTGTATGCCGGCCAGGACGCCGAGATCACGCTGGACGCCTATCCCGGCGAGACCATGCACGCCAAGGTGAAACTGATCGGGCAGACGCTCGATCCGGATACCCGCACCGTCAAGATCCGCATGCTGGCCGACAACGCCGGCGGCCGCCTCAAGCCCGGCATGTTCGCCCAGGCCACCCTGCGCGACAGGCCACGCGCCGGGCTGCTGGTGCCGATGACGGCCGTGGTGCAGAGCGGCTTCAGCAACCGCATCTTCGTCGAAACCGCGCCGTGGGCGTTCATCGCCAACAAGGTCACGCTGGGCGCCCAGGTCGGCGAGGACGTCGAAGTGTTGTCCGGCCTGCAGGCCGGCGCACGGGTGGTGGTCAAGGATGGAGTGCTGCTCAATGATTGAACGCATCGTCTCCCTGTGCTTCCAGCGGCGCGGCATCGTCATGCTGGTGTTCGCGCTGTCGGCCCTGTATGGCTGGTACTGCTGGAAGCAGCTTCCGCTGGAAGCCTATCCCGATATCGCCGATGTCACCTCGCAAGTCGTCACCCAGGTCAACGGTCTGGCGGCCGAAGAGGTCGAGCAGCAGATCACCATCCCGCTGGAGCGCCAGATCATGGGCACGCCGGGCATGCATGTGATGCGCTCCAAGAGCACCTTCGGCCTGTCGCTGATCACCGTGGTGTTCCGCGACGGCGCCGAGGATTACTGGTCGCGCCAGCGCCTGCAGGAACGCATCGCCAGCGTCAGCCTGCCGTATGGCGCGCAGCCGGGACTGGATTCGCTGACCTCGCCCATCGGTGAGATCTACCGCTACACGTTGCAGTCCAGGAGTCGCGACCTGCGCGAGTTGTCCGAACTGCAGTTGTGGAAAGTCATCCCGCGTCTCAAGCAGGTGCCGGGCGTGGTGGACGTCTCCAACTTCGGCGGGCTGACCACGCAGTTCATGCTGGACTTCGATCCGGCCAAGCTGGTCAAGTACAACATCTCGCTCAACCAGATCACGCAGGCGATCTCGTCCAACAATGCCAACGCCGGCGGCAGCATCATGCAGCGCGGCGAACAGGGGCTGGTGATCCGCGGCGTCGGTCTGATCCGCGGCCTGGACGATCTCGGCAACGTGGTGGTGACGCAGAAGAACGGCGTGCCGGTACTGGTCAAGGATCTGGGTAAGGTGGTGCTGGGTCAGCAGGAGCGGCACGGCGTGGTCGGCATCGATGACAATCCGGACGCGGTGGAAGGCATCACGTTGCTGCTGAAGAACGAGAACCCGTCGCTGGTCATGCAAGGCGTGCACGAGGCGGTGCAGGATCTGAACGAACACATCCTGCCCAAGGACGTGAAGGTGGTGCCCTACATCGACCGCAGCAAGCTGGTCGACGCCACCGTGCACACGGTGGGCAAGACCCTGGTCGAAGGCATGGTGCTGGTGTCGCTGGTGCTGTTCCTCTTCCTGGGCAGCCCGCGCGCCGCCGCGATCGTGGCGATCACCATTCCGCTGTCGTTGCTGGTCGCCTTCACGCTGATGCATCACTTCCGGATTCCGGCCAACCTGCTGTCGCTGGGCGCGATCGACTTCGGCATCCTGGTGGACGGCGCCATCGTGGTGGTCGAGAGCGTGCTGCGCCTGCGCGAAGAACGTCCCGACGGCGAACTCACCGGCGACGACATCCTGCAGTTGATGCGCCAGATGGCGCGGCCGATCTTCTTCGGCATGCTGGTGATCATCATTGCCTATCTGCCGCTGTTCGCCTTCCAGCGCATCGAGTACAAACTGTTCGCGCCGATGGCCTTCGCGGTCGGCTTCGCGTTGCTGGGCGCCCTGCTGGTGGCGCTGCTGCTGACGCCGGGCCTGGCCTGGCTGGCCTATCGCAAGCGCGCCAAGGTGTTCCACAATCCGGTGCTGGCCTGGCTGGAGCCGCGCTACAGGTCGGCGCTCAATCGCCTGGTGGGCCGCTCACGCTTCGTACTGGCGCTGACCTGCGTCACGCTGGCGGCGATCGCCGTGCTGGGCGCGAGCATCGGCCGCGACTTCCTGCCTTATCTGGATGAAGGCTCGATCTGGCTGCAAGTGTCGCTGCCGCCGGGCGTGTCGCTGGACAAGGCCGGCCAACTGGCGGACCGCCTGCGCGAAGCGACCCGCGAGTTCCCCGAGGTCGAGCACATCGTGACCCAGGTCGGCCGCAACGACGACGGCACCGATCCGTTCACGCCCTCGCACATCGAATGCGCGGTGACGCTGCATCCCTACTCCGAATGGAAGTCCGGCTGGACCAAGCAGGAGCTGATCGCCCGCATGGCCGAACGCTACAAGAAACTGGCCGGCATCGAGGTCGGCTTCAGCCAGCCCATGATCGACGGCGTGCTGGACAAGCTGTCCGGCGCGCACAGCGACCTGGTGGTCAAGATCTACGGCAACGACTTCCGCGAGACGCGCACCCTGGCCGCCTCCGTGCAACAAGCCCTGGAAGCCACGCCCGGTGCCGCCGACGTGATCATCGACCAGGAACCACGCCTGCCGCAGGTGCGGGTGGACGTGGACCGCGCGGCGGCGGCACGGCTGGGCATCAACGTGGCCGACGTGATGGCGCTGATCCAGACCGGCATCGGCGGCAGCCCGGTCACGCAGATCTTCATCGAGGAGCGCAGCTATAACGTGGCGGCGCGCTTCAACAGCCAGGCCCGCGGTACGCCCGAAGCGCTGGGCAACCTGACGGTGACCGCCGCCAACGGCGCCCATATCGCCCTGGCGCAGATCGCCCGCATCCACCTGGAAGACGGCGAGACCACCATCACGCGCGAGATGAACCGGCGCCATCTGACGGTGCGGCTGAACCTGCGCGGACGCGATCTGGCGTCCTTCCTGGATGAGGCCAAGCAGCGCATCGAACGCGACGTGCACTACGACCATGGCCGTTACCAGATCAGCTGGGGTGGCCAGTTCGAGAACCAGCAGCGGGCTCAGGCGCGCCTGGCGCTGATCCTGCCGATGGCGCTGGCCTTCATGTTCGTCATGCTGTTCGCCGAGTTCAAGAACCTGCGCCAGCCCGCCCTGATCCTGCTGTCGGTGCCGCTGGCGACGCTGGGCGGGCTGGTCGCCCTGCACCTGCGCGGCATGACGCTCAATGTCTCCTCCGCGGTGGGCTTCATTGCGCTGTTCGGCGTGGCGGTGCTCAACGCCATCATCATGATGTCCAATCTGAATCGCTGGGTGCGGCAGTCGGGCTTGCCGCTGCGCGAGGCCGTGGTCTGCGGCGCGCTGGAACGCATGCGCCCCGTGCTGATGACCGCCACCGTCGCGGCGCTCGGCCTGGTGCCGGCCGCCATCGCCCACGGCCTGGGCAGCGACGTGCAGCGTCCGCTGGCCACGGTGGTGGTGGGCGGCCTGGTGACCGCCACGGTATTGACGCTGGTGCTGCTGCCGGCCCTGTATTTCCTGGTCGAGTCCGCCGTGGCGCGGCGCGCCGCCGGGACCGCTCACTGATTTCGCGAGACTCGCCATGCATCAGAAAAAAAACCTCGACCTCCCGTTCCACCCCGGCGTGATCGCCGCCGCCATGTTCGGCGCCCTGCTGGCCGGCTGCGCCGTCGGCCCCGACTTCAAGCAACCCGGTGCGCCCAAGGTCCAGTCCTATACGGCGGACAAGCTGGAAGCCGCGTCCGGTCTCGGCGGCCAGCGCTTCGTCCCGGGCCAGGACATCCCCGGCGAATGGTGGACTGCCTTCGGCTCGCCGCAGCTCAATGCCCTGGTCGCGGCGGCGCTGGCCAATAACCCCGACTTGCAGGCGGCCCAAGCAGCGCTGCGCGCGGCGCGCGAAGCCGCGGCGGCGCAGCGCGGCGACCTGTTCCCCTCGGTCGATGCCAGCGTGTCGCCGACCCGGCAATCGGTGGCCGACGTGCTGGCCAGCCCGCTGGCGAACAACAGCAATCTCTTCAGCCTGCATACCGCGCAGCTCAATATCTCCTATGCACCGGATATCTTCGGCGGCCTGCGGCGGCAGATCGAAGCCGGCGCGGCGCAAGCCGAGGCGCAGCGCTTCCAGCGCAACGCCACGTATCTGACACTGGTGTCGAACGTGGTGCTGGCGGCCGTCAACGAGGCTTCGCTGCGGGAGCAGCTGCAAGCCGCCGAACAAGCGGAGACGCTGGCCCTGCGCCAACTGGAACTGGCCCGCAAGCAGCGTGCTCTGGGTGCGCTGGGTCTGGCCGACGTCGCCGCGCAGGAAACCCTGGCGGCGCAGGCGCAAGCCGCCCTGCCCGCGCTGCGCAAGCAACTGGCGCAGCAGCGCGACCAGATCGCCGTGCTGACCGGCCGCTTCCCCGGCGAGGAAGCCATGCGCGGCATGGATCTGGCCTCGCTGTCGCTGCCAGTGCAGTTGCCGCTGAGCCTGCCCTCGGCACTGGTGCAACAACGCCCCGACGTGCGCGCGGCGCAGGCGCAATTGCAGGCGGCCTCGGCACAGGTGGGCGTCGCCATCGCCAACCGCTTGCCCAGCTTCACGATCAGCGGCAGCGCCGGCAGCAGCGCGCTGGATTTTTCCAGACTGTTGAGCTCCGGCACCGGCTTCTGGAGTCTGGGCCTGAACGTGACCCAACCGCTGTTCAGGGGCGGCAGCCTGCTGCACGAACAGCGCGCGGCTGAAGCCGGCCTGGACCAGGCCGACGCGCAATATCGCAGCGTGGTGCTGGGCGCGTTCCAGAACGTGGCCGACACCCTGCACGCCATCGCCGCCGATGCCGATGCGCTGGCCACCGCCACGCGCGCCGAGAGCGCGGCGCGCCGCGGCTTCGATGCCGCCCAGGCGCAATGGAAGGCCGGCAGCGCCGGCTCCCCGGCGGTGCTGCTGGCGCAACAGAATCTGCTGCAGGCCAGCCAGTCGCGCATCCAGGCGCAGGCGGCGCGTCTGGCCGATACGGTGGCGCTGTTCCAGGCGCTGGGCGGCGGCTGGTGGAACCAGGATTTATAACAAGAAGAGGAGACTGACTGCCTGAAGGCAGCCAACCAGCATGATGAAAAAGTACCTGATCGCCGCGCTGCTGCCGGTGCCGGTGGCGGCGCTTGCCAATGACGACGCCATCGATGAGACCTGGAATCTGAAAGGCCAGGCCACTTACGTCTGGCAGCGCTAGGCGCCGTTCACGGCCGCCTATAGTGGCCCTAACAGCTTGCGCACGCAAGCCGAGAAATCGTATTCGTTCTCCGGCACGCTATTCTTCGGCTACCGGGTGGCGCCGGGAACCGAGCTGTATTTCAACCCGGAGGTCGTGCAATCGTCACCGATGTCGAACCTGACCGGACTGGGCGGCATGCTCAATTCGGAACAGCAGAAATCATCGGGCGCCAGTCCCACCTTCTATCGCGCCCGGCTGTTCCTGCGCCAGACCTGGAACCTCGGCGGCGACACCACGCGGCAGGCATCCCAGGCCAACCAGTTGGCGGGCGACCTGAGCGCACGGCGCGTGGTGCTCACTGCGGGCAACTACGCCGTCAGCGACATCTTCGACGGCAATGCCTTTGCGCATGACGGCCGCACGCAGTTCCTGAACTGGTCGCTGCTCACGCACGGCGCCTACGACTACGCGGCCGATACGCGCGGTTATACCTGGGGCGCGGCGCTGGAATACTACGACGACGATTGGGTCTATCGCTTCGGACGCTACCTGATGCCGCGCGCATCCAACGGCCAGCAGCTCGATACGCGGATCTTCCGGCATTTCGGCGACCAGGCGGAAATCGAGCACAGCCATACGCTGGCAGGACAACCGGGGAAATTGCGCTTGATGGTATTTCGCAACCGCATGGTCAGCGGCAGCTTCCGCGACGCGCTGGCCGCCGCCGGCGGCGGCGCGCCCGAGGTCGCCGACGTACGCAAGGAGCAAAGCAAGTATGGGGCCGGCATCAACGCCGAGCAGAATCTGGCGCAGGACATCGGCATGTTCCTGCGCGCAAGCTGGAACGACGGCAAGACCGAGACCTATTCATTTACCGAGGTCGAACGCTCCGTGACACTGGGCCTGTCGATGAACGGGCAACGCTGGCTGCGCGCCGACGACGTGCTGGGCATCGCCGGCATTCGCAATGGCCTGTCCAAGGCGCATCGCGATTACCTGGCCGCGGGCGGCACCGGCGTGTTCATCGGCGACGGCCGGCTGAACTACCGGCCGGAAGACATCATCGAGGCCTACTACAACGTTCGCCTGTCGAAGGCGACCACGCTGGGTTTCGACGTGCAAAAGATTTTCCACCCGGCCTACAACGCCGACCGTGGCCCGCTGATCGTCTTTGGAGGGCGGCTCCATGCAGAGTTCTGACATACCAGGCGAAACGATGCGCTCCTTCGGAAGCGCCATGAGATCGCATCGCAGACCGGCCCTGGCCGGCCTCGTTCTTGTCGCGATTGCCGCACTGGCCGGATGCGCCACCGACGCGCCCGTGGCGCATTATCCGGTGCACGGCACGGTGGTGCGCATCATCGATGCCGGCAGCCGGCCGGCGCAGTTGGCGCCCTGTCTGGCCAGCCGCGTCGGGCAGATGGAAGAAGGCCGGCGCTTCGCCGTCATCCGCTATCGGCACTGGGCGAGCCATTTCACGTCCACCGTCTATGCCGAGATTCCCGACGGCGTGACGCTGCACGCGCAACAGGATCTGGAAATCGAACCGGCCCGGTGCAGCAGGGATCAACTGGCGGTCATCGTGGACAACACAGGCGAATGAGGGGCTGCCGTCGTCGTCGGAATGGGCGATGATAGTGGCCTGGTCACCCGGCACCTAGCGAGGATCTCATGAACATCTCCACCGGATTACGCGCCCCCGGCGTCAAGGCGGCATTGCTGGCCGCGCTGCTGTTCGGCGCGGCGACGCCGCTGGCCAAGCCTTTGCTTGTGCACGATTCACCCTGGATGATCGCGGCGCTGCTTTACCTCGGCTCGGGCGCCGGACTGTTCATCTACCGCCGCGTGACGAATGCTCCCGAGGTGACGCTTCCGCGCACCGAGGCGGTGTGGTTTGCCGGCGCCGTGCTCTCCGGCGGCGTCGTGGCGCCGGTGCTGCTGATGCTCGGTCTCAAGGCGGCGCCTGCTTCCAGCGCGTCGCTGTTATTGAATGCAGAAGGCGTGCTGACTGCGCTGCTGGCCTGGTTCGTGTTCAAGGAGAATGTCGATCGCCGCATCGCGCTGGGCATGGCCGCCATCGTCGCCGGCGCGCTCATGCTGGCGTGGCCGGAAGGCCGCCGGCATGCACCGCTGTGGTCCACGCTGGCCATTCTCGGCGCCTGCCTGGCGTGGGGCGTGGACAATAACCTGACGCGCAGGATTTCCCTCAACGACGGCGCCTGGATCGCCAGCGTGAAAGGCCTTGCGGCGGGTTCGACCAATCTGGTGCTGGCCTGGTGCGCGGGCGCGGCGCTGCCTGGTCTGCCAGTGATCGCGGGCGCCGCGCTGCTGGGATTCCTGGCCTATGGCGTCAGTCTGACGCTGTTCGTGTTGGGGCTGCGGCATCTGGGAACGGCTCGCACCGGCGCCTACTTCGCCACCGCCCCTTTTCTCGGCGCGCTGATCGCGCTGGCCGGCGGTGAACACGTGACGGGCCAGCTGCTGGTCGCCGGCTTCCTGATGGGAACAGGCATCTGGCTGCATCTCACCGAGGCGCACAGCCATGAGCATGCGCACGAAGAGATCGAACACGAGCATGAACACACGCATGACGATCCGCATCACATCCATCACCATGACGAAGCGATCGCGCCGGGGACGAAGCACAGCCACCGGCATCGTCACGCGCGCCTGAAACACACGCACGCCCACTTTCCGGACACTCATCACCAGCATCGGCATTGATCCGGCAGCGCCGCCACACATCCATCACACCAAGGAAAAAAGGAAAACGCCATGACCGACAAAGTTGATATCAGCTGGATGAGCGCACCGGAAGACCACGACTATCCGGCCGCCGAGTCTTACCTGAAGCTGCTGTTTGAAGAGGCGAAAGCCGCCGGCTACATCGGCCAGTTGCACAAGGCGCAAGTCACCGGCTTCAAGGCCAAGGACATTCTCCGTGCCTCCGGACTGGCGCTGCTCGGCGCCGGCAATGCGCATGTGGATAAGGACAGGAAGAAGATCCTGGCGGGCATCAAGCTGTCACCGCTGCTACTGGTGCGGCAGCCCGGCGTGAAAGTCATCGTGGCCGATGGCTATCATCGCCTGTGCGCGGTGTATGGTTTTGATGAAGATGCGCTGATCCCTTGCAAGATCGTTTGAGCATCTATTGAATATTTGAGTGCTCGGATGTGAGTACTCAGGGCCGATGGCGGCTCCGGGAGCCGCCATTCATTAACAATATCCGGCGACCTTATCCACGGCGTCCAGCAGATCGGCGGCCGAACAGGGCTTGAGCAGCAGCACCGCAAACTGCTTGAGCATGGCCGCCTTGTCCGCCAACGGGGTAGCGGTCAACACGACGATGGGGATATGACTGTAAGCATCGTTCTGCTTGATGAGCGATGCCATCTCGAAGCCATCCATGCGCGGCATTCTCAGATCGGTGACGATGACATCGACCTTCTCCGCATGCAGCCGCTCCAGCCCGGCTTCGCCATCTTCCGCTTCGATGACGCGATAGCCGTGCGCATTCAGGGTCAATGCAAAGATTTCCCTGGCATCGGCGTTATCTTCCACGACCAACACTGTCGTCGCGCTCCGCAAGGCGGCTTCCATTCCATTAATACCTGAGGCTCTGAGTGATGAATCTGATGATTATTGATAGAGATGGAGTGCGGGGAAGAAGAAAGATTCACAAAAACGTCGCTCTGGGGCGACATCTTTTATGCTGCGGAGCAGCATTTTCCCGGCATATGATAATGAATAAGGGATTTGATCCTTCCGGCGAAGAAACGTGCCGGACGGAACACGACGATATTCGCCTCGGGGTTGCGGCAATTCCATGGAAAATATCGTGCTCTGCTCATCCGAATGGACCGACACCGTTCCACCATGGGCCTTGGCGATCTCGGCCACGATGAACAGGCCCAGCCCCAGACCTTCATGGCTGCTCTTGCCGGGCACTCTGGCGAAGGGGCCGAAGATGCGCCGCTGCGTTTCCTTCCGGATCGGCGGGCCGAAATTCTCTACCTGCAGCAGGAATTTCTTGTCGGCGACCGATGCCCGAATCGTCACCGGTTGTTCCGGTTCGCCGTGAATCAGGGCGTTCTTCAACAGGTTCGACAATGCCTGGCATATACGATCGCCATCGCAGACGACTTCCAGGTCATGCGGAATCTGCCGCAGGATCGGATTCATCGGATGCGCCATCTGCAGCTCGGAAATCACGTCTTCAAGCTGCCGCCAGAAATTCAACTGCGGAATGATCGATGCCGAGATTCCGCCGCCGAGGCGGCCTCGCGCGAAATCGAGAATGTCGTTGATCAGTCCCGACATGCGCAAGGCGCTCTGATCTTGCCCCCGTTTCACGGACACCCCTATAAGCGATTAACTATCGCAATAGGAGGTGGACGATGACCAAGAGCAAGGCAGGCAGAAAGGGGCAGGAGTTCAGCCTGGAGTTCAGGCAGCAGGCACTGTTGCGAGCGGCCACAGAAGGGGTAACCACGGTGGCTCGTGATCTGGGGTTGCAGCCTGCC
>WNDX01000071.1 GCA_009914615.1 Herbaspirillum frisingense | reverse complement strand
TGAGTGACCACAATTCATCGTCGACAAGTTCTTTAGGCATCGCATCCCGTCAGGAAAAACAAGACAGGAAGTTAACATCAAGTCGGGGAAGTTAACAGCCCCGAAATTTAATTTTGCAACAGCCTCTTAGTGTCGTTCGTCGCACCCAACCGCCGCCAGCCAAGTGCAACGCACGACCAGAGCGCATCAAAGCCTGCGCTCGCTCCTTACCCCGAAGTAGAACCACTCATTGCCCGCCAGCGCCTTGGGATTGGGGAACACGATATAACCGTCATCCGGCGCCGTCACCGCCGCGCCGCCATGACGATGCCCGATGACATCTCCCTTGGTCACGCGGTCGAAGCTGGCCCATTCGCGGGTGAAGCGGTCGGCCGCATGTTCCATGTCGATCACGTCCACCAGCCGGATGATTTCGATGTCTTCCTCGGGCGGCTCCAGCGGCGCGTCCACCATGTCCAGCAGGGCCAGCGTTTGCAGGATCGCCTTGTAGGCGACTTCCGGCGCCTGTGGATCCTCATGCTGGCCGCATTCCAGCGTGATGCCGTACACGCCCTGGGTGCGCGCGAATTCCGTGGTGCCTACGCCATAGTTGCGGTCCAGCAGGTCGGGCGCGCTGACCTTGCCTTCCTTGCGGCGGCGTTCGACGCCGCGCGCGTAGGCCGGCATCCATCCTTCCACGATGCGCCGGGTGCCCAGATGGGCGGCCATGCGCTGTTCCGCTTGCGCCTGCGCGAAGGGTTCGATGTCGCCGCTGTTGTCTTCCGGCCCCAGCATGGCGAAGGGCAGGCCGCCGGTATGGAAGGAGTGCAGATCCAGCAGCACCTCATGTTCGGCGATCCAGGGGCACAGCACATTGGCGATGTGGTCTTCGAAATTGCGCGGCGCCGGGTTCACGCGCATGTTGCGGTTGAGGTTGCGCTCGCCCTGGCGTTGCCCTTTGCGGTAGGCCAGCGGATTGGTGACGGGCACCAGCGTCAGGAGGCCGCGCTTGAGGCGCAGGGCGCCGCTGTCGAGCTCTTGTTGCAGGCGCTCGATGGCGCGGGTGCCGCAGGTTTCATTGCCGTGCACCGCGCCCAGCACCAGAAGGCGCGGGCCGGCTTCGAAGGCGGCGTATTGGTGGCGTTGCAGGGTGGACGGTAATTCGCTGGAAATCATGGGTGGATGTGTTGGCTGGCCAAGCATGAACGATACCCCGGTTCGACCCGGCGTGCCAGCTGCGCCAGGGCATCGTGATCTGCACCTCAGCGGGGCGCCGCGTCCCAGCCCGGCGTGGCGGCCGATGCGATGGCGTCGTGGGCGTGCAGGCTCTCGAAATGGCTGAGCCGGATGGCGCAGCTGCCGAAGCGCGCTTCCAGCTCCAGCCGCAGGCGGCGCGCGGCGTCTTCCACGTACATCAGGTTGGCGCCGTTCCTGAGCGCGAACGCTTGTTCGTCGGCGCGCCGCACGGCAGTCTGCACCGGCGTACCCAGCGCCTGTTCGGCGGTGTCGATCAGCGCCAGCAACGGCAGCATGTCGGCGCGCGGTTCCAGCGCGATGCTGATCTCGGCTTCGCTGCGCTGGCTGTGCGGCGTGGCCAGGCTGGCGCGCGCGGAGATCCAGTCGAGCGCAGCCTGGCGGGGGATCTGCGCGTGCTCGCTGAAGTCGGCGGCGAAGGCATCGCGCAAGGCCTGGCGCGACAAGGCAGCCGAGCAGGGGCAGGTCGAAGAATAGGACACGCGCACCATCAGCGTGAGCCGGGTGGCGCCGTCGCGCAGTTCGGCCGTGAGGTTCACCGGATAGCTTTTCCAGCCAGCCAGCGACGGCGTCACCAGGGCCGGGCGCTTGTGCAACAACGCGAAATCGAGCACCACGCGCGCCGCCCGCGAGCCGCAATCGGCGTGGCTTTCGCACATCTGCCGCAGCAAGCCTTGCAGTGCGCGCGGCGTCAGGCGCTCGCGCATCGAGAGCTCATCCAGCAACAGGTACAGGCGCGACATGTGGATACCCTTGGCATGCGGATCCGGCAGATCCACCGCGATCTCGGCCGTGGCGGCGAGCGTGGCGCCGTCGTTCAGCCGCAGCTGCGTGGCGATGCCGCGCATGCCGACCCAGCCCAGCGGCAAGGGAATGGCGGCGCGCTCCTCGCGCGCCACGTCAGGCAAGAGCGACGCCATCCTTAACCCCAGACCGGAAAGGGATCGCTCATGCGGGCCCAGCCGAACGGCCCCTGGGCCATCTCGGCGTCGCTCAGCAGGCAAGCCTCCAGCTTGGCGCGCAGGGCGGTTTCATCCATGGCGATGCCGATCAGCACCAGCTCCTGGCGGGCATCGCCAACGTTCTCGTCCCATTGCTCCTGGATGAAATCGATGGATTCCTGGTCTTGCGGCCATTGCTCGCGCGGCACCGCGGCCCACCATTTTCCGGCCAGACCGTGGCGGCACACGCCGCCGGCCTGCGACCACGAACCGGCATGCGTCGGCCGGCTGGCCAGCCAGAAGAAGCCCTTGGAGCGCACCACGCCCGGCCATTCGGTGTTGACCAGGTCGAAGAAGCGCTGCGGATGCATGGGTCGGCGCGCACGCCAGGCGAAGCTGGAGATGCCGTACTGTTCCGATTCGGGCACGTGCTCGCCGCGCAGTTCCTGCAGCCAGCCGGGCGCCTGGCTGGCCTGGTCGAAATCGAACAGGCCGGTGTCCAGCACCTGATCCAGCGCCACCTTGCCGAATTCGGAAGTGACCACGCGGGCGCGCGGATTGAGGCTGCGCAGGATGGCTTGCAGGCGCTCCTGGTCGGGCTGCGAGACCAGATCCAGCTTGTTGAGGATCAGCACGTCGCAGAATTCGATCTGCTCAATCAGCAGATCGACCACGGTGCGGTTGTCTTCCTCGCCCAAGGATTCGCCGCGTTCTTCCAGGCTGTCCTGCGAGCTGTAATCCTTGAGGAAGTTGAAGGCATCGACCACGGTCACCATGGTGTCCAGCCGCGCCACGTCGGACAGGCTGGCGCCGTCTTCGCCGGTGAAGGTAAAGGTTTCGGCCACCGGCAGCGGCTCGGAGATGCCGGTGGATTCGATCACCAATTGGTCAAAGCGGCGCTCGCGGGCGAGCTTGCGCACTTCCAGCAGCAGGTCTTCGCGCAGGGTGCAGCAAATGCAGCCGTTGCTCATCTCGACCAGCTTTTCTTCGGTGCGCGACAAATCGGCGCCGCCATTGCGCACCAGCGCGGCGTCGATGTTCACCTCCGACATGTCGTTGACGATGACGGCCACGCGGCGGCCTTCGCGGTTATTCAGGATGTGGTTGAGCAGGGTGGTCTTGCCGGCGCCGAGGAAGCCGGAAAGCACGGTCACGGGAAGCCTGCGGTCGGCGGGCTGGCGTTGGGCGGTAGTCATGGGAAGCGATGGCGTAATGAGGGCCTGATGGCGGTTGGCGAGGGAATGCATGTATATGCAACTTGGTTGCAAATATCTCATAAATGCAACCAAGTTGCAAATTAGGTTGATCCGGGCCGCCGCTTCGGAAGAGAGAGTGCGCTTGTGCTAGCATTGCGCCTCGCAACAAGGAGGCTTTTCATGTCCCAGATCTTCCCGTACAAGGGAAATGCAGTCATTCCAGAGGTCAAGAAACTGGATAACGGAAAATTCATGGCCTGCTTCGTGATCCACGAAGGCAAGGATGGCGCGGGCAAGCTGCGCTATCAGCGCAAGGCGCCGACCAATGAATTCGATTCCGAAGACGAGGCGATTGCCTACATCCTCGATTTCTCGGGCGACTGGATCGACCAAAACCCGCTGTAAGCCGACGCCGCACGGCATTGCCTGCCGTGCCACGGGCCGTCACCGAAGAGCCGCATTTGCGGCTCTTTTTCATTCCGGCGGCCGCCATGGGCCGCAGGATCGGCCTGCCGTGCGACAAATTGCCGCATTCGCAGCGCGCGGGACGCCGCCTACAATGAGCGCCTCGTTCCAGCCATCGCCTGCCTCCCGCCGGGGAAGCGGGCAGCTTAGCCATGACCTCCCATACTTATCAGCCGGCCACCGTCGCCCAGCGCCAGGGCGTTTCGGCGCTGGCCGCCTTGCTGCTGCGCCTGCATTTCTATATCGGCCTGTTCGTCGGCCCCTTCATTCTGGTAGCGGCCGTCACCGGCACTTTGTTCGTGCTGACGCCGCAGATCGAAACACGCCTCTATGCCGCGCAATTGTTCAACCAGTCACAGGGCGCCGCCCAGCCGCTGGCGGCGCAGGTCAAGGCGGCGCAGGCTTATCTGGGCGAGCCGGTCCGGCTGTTCGCGGTGCGCCCGTCCAGGCAGGAGGGCTGGAACACCCGCGTGATGTTCAGTCAGCCGGGATTAGGGGACTCCGAAAGCCGCGCTGTGTTCGTTGATCCGGTGAGCTTGCAGGTGAAGGGGGACCTGATCGTCTATGGCACCAGCGGCACGCTGCCTTTCCGCACCACGCTGGATTATCTGCACCGCAACCTGATGCTGGGCAGCCTGGGCCGCAATTACAGTGAGCTGGCGGCGTCCTGGCTGTGGCTAGGGGCGCTGGGCGGGGTCTGGCTGTGGTGGAGTGCACGGCGCCGTACGCGGGCCGCCGTGGCGCCGCGCCGTCCCCTGACTGCGCGCCGGCTGCATTCGCTGATCGGGCTGTGGATCGTGATCGGCCTGGTGTTCTTTTCGGCCACCGGCTTGACCTGGTCGCGCTGGGCCGGCGAGCGCGTCGATCTGCTGCGCGCCGAGCTGGGATGGATCACGCCGTCGGCGTCGATGCAATTGCAGCCGGCCAAGGGCGGGGAGGAGATGGACATGGGCGAGCATGCCGAGCACATGGCGCACCAGCACCGCAACATGGGCATGGACATGCCCATGCCGGCCGCGGGCGATCCGGCGCGCTTCGACATGGTGCAGTCCATCGCGCGCGCCGGCGGCATCGACGCCGCCGAGATCGAGATCCGTCCGCCGCGCGCCGCCAACCAGGCCTGGATGGTGCGCGAGGTGGATCGCTCCTGGCCGACCCAGGTCGACACCGTGGCGATCGACGCCGACCGCATGGTCATCACCAGCCGCGCCGACTTTGCCGACTTTCCGCTGATCGCCAAGCTGATCCGCTGGGGCGTGGATGCCCACATGGGCATCCTGTTCGGCGTGGCCAACCAGATCATGATGGCGGCCTTCGGCATCGCGCTGACCGCGATGATCGTGCTGGGCTACGTGATGTGGTGGCGCCGCCGCCCGGCCGCGGGCTCGGGGCTGGCGCCGCTGTCGGAAGCCTTCATGCGGCTGCCGTCGGCGCAGCGCGCCAGCGTCGGCGTGCTGGCCATTTTGTTGGGTTGGAATCTGCCGCTGATGGGTCTCAGCCTGTTGCTGTTCCTGCTGGTGGACGTACTGCGCTGGCGGCTGGCTCGGCGCTGAGGCTGCCATCCGCTTCCCGCTCGAACCACTCGCTGCCGCGTTGCACGAAGGTCTGCGACGCGGCCAGCGCGAAGGATCTCTCGCCGGGCTGCCAGCCCAGTCTGTGCACCACGATCTGGTGCGCTTCCACCTGCAGCACATTGAATGAATTGGTTTCGCCGCGTCCGCGGGTCGAGGTGGCCGTGCCGGCCTGCACCACCAGCGCCGAATAGCCGGGAATGTCGTAGCGGCCGGCGCTGCTGACCGCCGAGCTGGTGTGCACGTGCCCGGCCAGCAGCAGGTCGGCGCCGCACAGCGCGAAGGCGCGCATGGCCGGCACCGCCTTGCCGACCAGGTCGTGATGCTGCGGCCCAGGCGGCAGGTCGAAGGGATGGTGGGTGACGATGATCTTCACCGTGCTGTCGCCGGTGGCGGCCAGTTGGCGCCGCGCCATCTCGATCTGGCGGTCGTTGACGCGGCCGTCCTTGATGGTCAGCGAGCGCGCGGTATTGATGCCGACCACCACGATCTCGTCATCCATATAGACCGGCTGCAGATCCTCGCCGATGTAGCGACGATACTTGCGCAGCGGTTGCAACAGGCGCGCCGCGACGTTGAACAGCGGGACGTCGTGGTTGCCCGGCACCACCAGTTGCGGATGCGGCAAGGCGTCGAGGAAGCGCCGCGCCTCCTTGAACTGCACGCTGCGCGCACGCTGGGTGAGATCGCCCGAGACCACCACCAGATCAGGTTTCAATTCATGCACCTGGGCGATCAGCGGTTCGATGATATCGGGATCGGTACGGCCGAAGTGCAGGTCGGAGAGATGGATCACGGTGCGCATCAGTCGTCTCCCCACAGTTTGGCCAGGATGGTGGGTTGCGCCTCTTCCGGCGCGGCGGGCTGCTCGACCGGCGGCACGATCACCTCCAGCGACGCCGGCCGGATGCGGTAGCGCAGCGGCGTCTGCATGATGGTGACTTCGCCGTCGGTGGCCACGCGCATGCGCTTCTTGTGGGTTTCGATCAGGATGTCGGTCGCGGTCAGGGCATCGAAGTCGTGCGCTTCGCGCAGCCGTCCGAACAGCGCGTTCACGGCCAGCCGCAGCAGACCGAAGCGTCCGGTGTGGTGGCATACGTAGAGACTGAGCTTGCCATCCATCAGGGTGGAGCGCTTGCCGATATCCAGTCCGCTCATCAGATATTCGTTGTTGCCGATGAAGACGAAGGGCGTGCGGCGCCAGTGATCCTGCTCGCCGATGCGCAGGCGCACGCGCAGGAAGGGATAGCGCCGCAGCGCGCCCATCGCCGCCCAACTGAACGCCAGCCACTTGCCGCGCCCCAGGCGGGCTTGTTGCTTTTCGCGTTCGCGCACGATGTCCGGATACAAACCCAGGCTGGAATTGTTGATGAAGGTCACGCCGTTGACTTCGCCGCTATCGACGCGGATGCGGCGGCCGCTGGCGATGTTGGCGATCGCGTCTTCCAGCGCCAGCGGGATGTTCAGATCCTTGGCGAAGTGATTGAGCGTGCCCAGCGGCAGCACGCCCAGCGCGCTCTGGCACCCGGGATCGGCGATCAGGGTGGAGGCGACGGCGTTGACGCTGCCATCGCCGCCGCCCACGGCGACGATGCTGATCCGGTCGCGCACCGCGCGCCGCGCGGCGGCCAGCATGTCTTCGCCGCTGTGCGCTAGGTGCACCACGGCGCGCAGGCCATGCCGGGCGAATTCACCGGTGATGTGCGCGGCCAATTCCTGGGCATGGCCGCCGCCGGCCTTGGCATTGATGGCAGCCACCACATCGGGGCGGCCGTCGTGAGGGGGAATGGTCTGTTTGCTTTCCGGCAATTCTTCCGTCCTGGTCTGATCTTGCATCCGATTTATTGTCCGGGCGGCGGCATGGAGCGCGGCCTGCCCACGGGGAGATCAGTTGGAGCGCGGCAGCGCCGAATAGTGCCGCCGGGCGGTGAAAACCACCGTGGTCCAGAACGCGAACCAGGCCGTGCCCAGCAGCATGGCGCCCAGGACATCACTCAGGAAATGGGCGCCCAGATAGACGCGGCTGAACGCCGTCAGCGCCACCAGCAGCAGGGCGCCACCGACGATGGCTACCGCTGCGCCGCGCGCGCCGGTATGCAATCGGGCCGCGATGCCGGCCGTCAGCGCCGGCTGGTTCAGCAGGTAAGCCGCCAGTACCGCATATAGCAGCGTGGCGCCTATCGTATGGCCGCTGGGGAAGCTGTAGCTGTGCAGCACCAGGATGGGATCCTCGAAGCTGGGACGCAGGCGGGCAAACACATGCTTGAGCGCGAAATTGAACAGCATGCCGCCCGGCAGCACCAGCAGCAGGTTGGCGGCCCAGTGCCATTGCTGCCCGCGCAGCATGTGCCAGAGCAGCAGCGCGCCCATCGCCAGCACGCCGATGGTGCCGTGCAGGTGGGTGTAGCCCAGCACCGCTTCGGTCAGCGGCGAGAAGGCATGGCGATTGAACCAGTCCGCCAGTTGCTGATCCAGTCGCGTCAGCGCGCCATGCGTGCTGACCTCATAGGCGATCAGCGCGAACAGCAGCAAGGTGGACAGCACGGCCAGCGCGCCGGTGGTCAACGGCAGGCCGAGGTAGTGGTCGCGCGCGAAACGCGCGCGCAGGAAGCCTTGAAGCGGAGGAGGGGAGCGGTGTTGCGGATCGGTCATCCGGGTATTCTAGCGCGCCGTGCGCGGATGACCATCCTTCAAGCGCAGGGATCGTTGCCCAGCGCGATGGCGCGCAACGCCGCCAGGTCAGACAACTCGATGTCGCGGTGATTGACTTCGATCACCCCCGTCTTCTTGAAGTTGGACAGCAGGCCTCTCACGCTTTCCACCGCCAGTCCCAGGTAGTTGCCGATTTCTTCGCGCGTCATGCGCAACTGGAAGCGGGTCGAGGAATAGCCGCGGCTCATGTAGCGCGTGGACAGGTTGAGCAGGAAAGCCGCCATCTTCTGCTGGGCCGTCATGCTGCCCAGCGTCAGCATCACGCGCTGCTCGCGCGAGATTTCCAGGCTCATCATGCGATGGAACTGGCGTAGCAGCGTGGGCATGTCGCGGAACAATTCTTCCAGGCTGGCAAACGGGATTTCGCAGACCTCGCTGTCTTCCAGCGCGACCGCCTCGCACAGATGATGGCCGGCGCCGATGGCGTCCATGCCAAGCAGTTCGCCGGCCATCTGGAAGCCGGTGATCTGCTCGCCGCCGTTGGGGTTGTGCTGGAAGGTCTTGAAATGGCCCAGGCGAATCGCGTACAGCATGTCGAACTTGTCGTTGAAGCGGTACAGCGTCTCGTCGCGCTTGATCTTGCGACGGCGGTTGATGACCTGCTCCAGCCGCTGCATATCGCCCTGGTCCAGGCACATCGGCAGGCACAGTTGGTGCATGCTGCAGGCCGAGCAGCTGGCGCGCAGCGCCTGCACGTTGGCGGCAATCGGCGAAGAACGCGGCAAGGCGGGGGACGGTAGGCTGGACATAGGTGTTTCGGCTTCCTTCTTCATGGAGTGCGGCGCCGACCGGTTTTCGGTCGGTGCCATGGTGCGGCGTGCAAGAGGGCGTCGGAGGGCGGCGCCGCTGTGCTGTGTTCCTTGTACCACAGTTCCTGCGTCTGAAATGTCGTCAGGATAACGATAAGAAACTTTCATCGGTTCATTAGCCCGCGTATTTTCCGGTTACGCGTGCCGCAATCCCGATTCGCGGGAAATTCAATGGTCTATTTGATAAGTTTGAGTACTTCTCGGAACTGCGGGTGCTTGCTGTCGCGCATCCACTCATAGGCCACCATTTCCACCGTGACCGGAACCGCTCCGGCCCGGCGCAGCCGTTCGAAGGCCGCGTCGCGGTCGCCGGGCTTGCGCGAGCCGCAGGCGTCCAGCAGCGGCAACACGCGGTAGCCGCGCTCCAGCAGCGTCAGCGCGGTCTGCAGCATACAGATATGCGCTTCGCAGCCCGTCATGACGATCTGGCGCACCGAGGTCGGCAGCGCAGGCAGCAGGCCTTCGGCGCAGGCGTCGAAATGGCTCTTGGCCAGCACCTTGTCGCACAGGCGGCGCACGTCGGGATGATTGGAGCCCAGCTTGTCCGGAATCTGCTCGGTGGCGATCACGGGCACGCCCAGCAGGCTGGCGATGGTGGCCATGCGCACGGCCTGCGCCAGGATGGCTTCATTGTCGTGGATGGCGGGCAGCAGCTTCTGTTGCAGGTCGATGACCAGCAGGGCGGATTCGCTCGCATTGATCAGCATGGCGGGGCTCCCGAGTCAGGTTGAAGGGCTTGGCAGAAATTGAACGCTTTGTGTCATTGACGCCATTTTGCGTGGATTCGACAATTTTTCATCGCCACTATTCCGGAGCAAGAACGATGACAAGCCCGCAATCCCAGCATGATAAGACGTCTTCCTTACCGCCGGCTTATTCCGCCGCCGCGGCAGCCGGCAAGCGCAACGCCAAGGTGCTGGCGGTATGCCAGGGCCTGTTCACCTGCGCCATCTCGATGGACCTGACGCTGACCGCGCTGACCGGCTGGCAACTCGCTCCGGACAAGGCGCTGGCGACCCTGCCGTTCGCCCTGATCACCGTGGCCGGCGCGGTGGTGACCTGGTTTGCCGCCTTCCTGATCCAGCGCCTGGGACGCCGTCTGTCCTTCGCGTTGGGCGCAGCCAGTTGCTTTGCGGGTGGGCTGGTGTCGGTGTGGTCGGTATTCCATGGGCATTTCTGGACCTTCTGCGCGGGCACGGCCATGGTCGGCGTGTTCCAGGCCTTTGCGCAATATTACCGGCTGGCCGCGGCCGATGCCGTCGCCGATGAAGCCAAGAGCCGCGCCATTTCCACCGTGCTGGCCGGCGGCGTGATCGCCGCCATCGCCGGGCCGGCGCTGGCGGCCTGGAGCAAGGATTTGTTCCCGACCGCCTTGTTCGCCGGCGCCTATCTGGTGGTGGCGGCAATGGGTCTGTTGTCGGTGCTGACGCTGTTGCTGTTCTACCGGGACCTGGCGCCGTCGGCTGGCAACGCCGATGCCGCCGCCGGTTCCGAGCCGGCGCGCCCGCTTGGCAGCATCGTGCGCACGCCCGTATTCATGGCCTCGGTGGCCAATAACGTGGCCGGTTCCATGGTCATGATGCTCATCATGACCGCTGCACCGCTGGCGGCCGTGGCCTGCCATCATGGTATCGACGACGGCGCCGCCATCATCCAGTGGCACCTGGTCGGCATGTATGCGCCATCCTTTTTCGCCGGCAAGCTGATCAAGCGCTTTGGCCTGGGATCGGTGCTGCTGGGCGGGCTGGCGCTGAACCTGGCGTGCGCGGTGACGGCCATGGCCTCCACCAGCCTGCCGGCCTTCTATGCCGCCTTGCTGTTCCTGGGCGTGGGCTGGAATTTCATGTTCGTCGGCGGCACCACCTTGCTGGCGCAATCCTATGCGCCATCGGAGCGCGCCAAGACCCAGGGTTTCTCCGAACTGATGCGCTACGCCGCCACCGCGCTGGCCACGCTGGGTGCCGGTCCCTTGCTGGCGCGCTTCGGCTGGGAAACGCTCAACGCCGCCATCCTGCCCATCCTGCTGCTGTCGGCGCTGGCCACCGCGCGCTGGATGCTGAACCAGTGCACCCGTCCGGCGCAAGCCGCGCAAGGCATGGGATAACATGCAGCGCATGATCGCAACGATTTGCCGAGACCGAACTTGAGCCCGCGCCCATCCCCCAAGATCCCGCCTTCGGCGCCGCGCCGCGTGGTGCTGCTGGCCTATGACGGCATGAACCTGCTGGACCTGTCCGGGCCGCTACAGGTGTTCGCCAGCACCAACCGGTTGGAAGGCAGCGGCATCTATCGCCTGCACGTGGTCTCCGCCGCGGGCGGGACCGTCCTCACCAACGCCGGCCTGCCGGTGGCGACCGAGTCGCTGGCCGCGCTGGATGCGGTGCTGGAAGCCGATCCTGGTATCCATACCTTGATGTCGCCCGGCGGCAGCACCGGTGACGGTTTCGACATCGATGCCGAGCTGGTGCGATGGATACGTCGCCGCGCCCCGCAAGCCCAGCGCGTCTGCTCGGTCTGCACCGGCGCCTTCCATCTGGCCGAAGCCGGCGTGCTGGACGGGCTGCGCGTGACTACGCACTGGGACTGGGCCGACGAGCTGCAGCGCCGTTACCCGAAGCTGCAGGTCGATGCCGATCCGATCTTCATCCGCCAGGGCCGCATCTGGACCTCGGCCGGCGTGACCGCCGGGATCGACCTTGCCTTGGCGCTGGTGGAGCAGGATCTGGGGCATGGCAAGGCTATCGCTACCGCGCGCCAGCTGGTGATGTTCATCAAGCGCCCGGGCGGCCAGTCGCAGTTCAGCGCGCCGCTGGCGTCGCAATCGGCCGGCGCCGGGCGCTTCGCCGAGCTGCACGCTTGGATCGCCGCGCATCTGGGTGAGGATCTGCGGGTCGAGAATCTCGCCGGTTACGTGAACATGAGTCCGCGCACCTTCGCCCGCGCCTATGTCGCGGAAACCGGCCGCACGCCTGCGCGCACGGTCGAGCTGATGCGACTGGAAGCGGCGCGGCGGGCGCTGGAGGAGACCTCCTTGCCGCTCAAGCGCATTGCCACCGACGCGGGCTACGGTGAAGAGCAGAACTTGCGCCGGGTCTTCCAGCGTCAGCTAGGCGTGAGTCCGGGGCAGTATCGCGAGCGCTTCTCGGCGCACTGAAGGGTGTCAGGCGGCGGGCGGCTGCTCCAGCGTCGTCAGCGCCGCCAGCGAATCCAGCCACCACGACAAGGCCGGCCCCGCCTTGTGATCGGGCTTGTAGACGCACTGCACCGGCAGTTCCGTGCCCTGGGGAGGATGATGGGTGGTGGTGATGGTCACCAGCCGGCCGGCTTCGATATCGTCCTTCACCACGTGCAGCGGCATGTTGCCCCAGCCCATGCCGGCGCGCAGCAGGGCGTGCTTGGTGCCGAGGTCGCTCATGCGCCAGGTCAGGCGCGAGTGCACCGAGAAATCCTGGCGCGCCGTCAATTCGCTGCGGTCGCTCAGCACCAGCTGGGTTTGCTGCAGCAAGAGTTTTTCCGGAATCCGTCCCTTGATCCGCGCCAGCGGATGCTGGGGCGCGACCACCCCGACCACGCGCACGCTGGGCAGGGTGATGCGCAAGAGATTGGGCGGCGTGGTCGGCAAGGTGCCGAGGATGCCCAGCATGGAGCGCCCATCCAGCACGCGCTCGGCCACCGCGCCCAGCGCCTCGATCTCCAGCCGTACCGTGACCGCCGGGAAGGCGTCGCGAAAGCGTCTCAGCAGATCCACCAGGCAACCGGTGGGGAAGAACACGTCCACCGCCAGCGCTACCTCCAGCTCCTGCCCCTTGGCATAGGAATTGGCGCGTACCTGCAGCGAATCCACATGATCCAGCACCTGGCGCGCGTCGGCCAGCAGCGCCACGCCGGGATCGGTCAGCACCGGCCGATAGCCGCTGCGGTCGAACAGGAGCACGCCCAATTGGTCTTCCAGCGAGGCGATGGCGTAGCTGACGGCCGATTGGGCGCGCGACAGTTTGCGCGCCGCCGCCAGGAAGCTGCCGCTGTCGGCGACCTGCACGAAGACACGCAACTGATCCAGCGAAAGACGTTCGATGTTCATGGATGGTTTTTTAAACTATATCTAAAAATTAGATGGATATTATAAAAAGATAATCAGTTTTTTGTGGGGGCGATTTTGCCTATTCTGTCGTCACTGGCTGCAGCGAAACGCCGAAGCGGCAAACAGCACGAAGCCGGCGCAGTTGAAGCAAGGCAATAAAACGATCAACCAAGGAACATTTCAAACCCAACAAGAGAGGCTCACCATGATCACCAACTTCACTACCTATCGCATCGGCCGCGTACTGCTGGCGTCGCTGTTCGTCATTTCCGGGATCTTCAAGATCATCGGCTTCGCCGGCACCGTCGGCTACTTCACCAGCCTCGGACTGCCCGTGCCCACCGTGGCCGTGCTGGTCACGATCCTGGTCGAAGTCGGCGGCGGCCTGCTGCTGATGACCGGACGCGGCGTCAAGCCGGTGGCGCTGGTGATCGCGCTGTTCACGGTCGGCGCGACCCTGTCGGCCCACAATTTCTGGGCCCTGGACGGCGCCGCCATGCAAGCGCAGTTGACGCACTTCCTGAAGAACGTGTCGATCATCGGCGCCTTGCTGCTGGTGTCGTCGATCGATCCCGAAGCCCAGCCTGAGCAACGCCGCTGATCCGCACCGGACAAGCGCCCCAGGAACCGAATCAACCGGCCGTCGCCCACAAGGCGCCGGCCACTTCAAGGAGAGAGCAATGAGCACCGCCTACACCCGCCAGATCGAACGCCTCGTCAACGGCATCCCGACCCAGGATGGCGCCGGCGTCAGCCTGACCCGCGTGCTGACCCATGACCTGCAACGCCGCCTGGACCCGTTCCTGATGCTGGATGCGTTCCACTCCGATGAACCCAGCGATTACCTGGCCGGTTTTCCCGACCACCCGCATCGCGGCTTCGAGACCGTGACCTATATGCTGGCCGGCCGCATGCGCCATCGCGACAATGCCGGCAATGAAGGGCTGCTGGAGCCGGGCGGCATGCAATGGATGACCGCCGGCCGCGGCCTGGTGCATTCGGAGCTGCCGGAACAGGAAAACGGCCTGATGAGCGGCTTCCAGCTATGGGTCAACCTGGCAAGCAAGGACAAGATGACCGAGCCCGGCTATAGCGACATCCCGGCCGCCGGCATTCCCGACACCTCGCCCCAGCCGGGCGTGAAGGTGCGCGTGCTGGCCGGCGATGCCTTCGGCACGGCTGGTGCGATCCATCGTGATACCACCGAGCCGGTCTACCTGGACCTGGCGCTGGAAGCCGGCGTCACGTTGGACTTGCCGATTCCGGCCACGCACAATGCCTTCCTGTATGTGTATGAAGGCAAGCTGGCGGTGGGCGAGCAGGGCAGCGACACCCGTCCGGCCGAAGCGGGCCGCATGGCGATCCTGTCCAATGCGCCGGGTGCCGCGGGTGTAACGGTCAAGGCCGAGCAGGGCAGCCGTTTCCTGCTGATCGCCGGCAAGCCGCTCAATGAGCCGATCGCGCAGTGGGGGCCGTTCGTGATGAACACCCGCGAACAGGTCGAGCTGGCCATCGACGATTTCCGCGCCGGCCGCTTCTGAGCCGCCATCCGCAGTTAAACGACGATATTGACGATACAGGCGGACGCCCTCGACGGGCGTCCAACCCAGGAGAACACCATGAGCAACATCCGTCACAAGATCCACGGCCTCACGCGCGACATCGGCTTCCCGGTGCGCCGCCTGCTGCCGGCCGCCGCGGCCCGCACCGTCGGTCCCTTCGTCTTCTTCGATCACATGGGCCCGGTCGAATTCGACGCCGGCACCACCGAAGGCGACGTCCGTCCCCACCCGCACATCGGCCTGGCCACCGTGACCTATCTGTTCTCGGGCGCCATGATGCATCGCGACAGCCTGGGCGTGGTCCAGCGCATCACCCCGGGCGCGGTGAACTGGATGGCGTCCGGCCGCGGCATCGTGCACTCGGAACGCGTTCCCGACGATATCCGCGAACAGAAAGTCCCGGTGCATGGCTTGCAGATGTGGGTAGCCTTGCCGGCCGACGAGGAAGACAGCGATCCGCTGTTCCGCCACTATGCGTCGGAAGACATGCCGATCGCTGAAGTCGGCGGCGCCAGGCTGCACGTGCTGGCCGGTTCCGCTTTCGGTGCGAGCTCGCCGGTGGTGACCGCCAGCCCGACGCTGTATGTGGCCGGCAGCACCACCCGTGGCGCCGAGCTGGAGATTCCGGCCGATGTGGCTGAACGCGCGGTGTACGTGGTCAAGGGCGAGGTCGCGCTGGACGGCGAACGCCTGGAAGCCGGCACGCTGGCCATCCTGGAGCCGGGCGCTGCGGTGGCGCTCAAGGCAGTGGGCGAGTCGGTCTTCATGATCCTGGGCGGTGCGCCGCTGGATGGTCCGCGCTTCGTGTGGTGGAACTTCGTCTCGACCTCGCGCGACAAGATCGAGGCCGCCAAGCAAGCCTGGAACAGCCGGAACAAGGAGGTCTTCCCCGACATCCCGGGCGAGACCGAATGGATTCCGCTGCCGGCGCATTGAGCCGGACTCGGGAAAAGCCATAAAAAACCGCCTGCCGCAGAAGATGCGGCAGGCGGTTTTTCATGCGCGTGATGCGCGTTACAACAGGCCGATGATACGGCCCATTTCGGTGATGTATGGACTGTCCTTGAGCACCGCGTTCTCCACGCTGTCGGCAGCGCGACGCAGCGACTGCCAGGAGTCGCGCACGGCGCCGGGATGCGGTTGCGGCGCGGCCAGGTGTTCTTTCAGGCGGCCGATGTCCTCGCGCAGTTGTTCCGCTTCGCTGCTGTCGGCCGGCAGCTTCTGCAGTTCAAGCTCGAATTCGCCGACCATGTCCAGCAGCCGCTGGTGGTCGAAGCGCGGCGTTGAGGCTTGCTGTTCGCTCATGTGTTCTCCTTCGGTGGTTGGCCGGCTTCCATCATAGGCGCATTGGCGCCCGGCCGGCGAAAAAAGCCGCACAGGTTTGCCCGGCGTCAAATTCTTCCGGTTGGTTTCCGCCCGCAAACGGAAGTTCCTGCAGGGCGGGGGCGCCCGCTTTGTTACACTGGCGGCTGTTTTCAGCACGGCGCCCCGGGCGCCGGCATTCACCAGCCAGATTCATGACTTCAACCGACGACTCCCTTCCTCATCTCGCCTGGCGATCCGGCGCCGCCCGGCACACGCTGCGCTGGCACTCCGAGGCCGGCAACCCGCCGCCCAAGCGGGTGGTGGAAGCGGACGACCAGATGCCCGCCGACACCGCCTACAGGCTGGCCTGCGAAGGCACCGGCCTGCTGTGGCGCGGCGACTTCCAGAACGCCCGCCAACTGCTGCAGGCGCTGGGCCGCCGCATCGACCGCGCCCGCGAGCGCGCCGACGCCAAGAAGAAGGACGCGCCCAACACCACCGAGGCCGGCCAGCCGGCCCAGGCCTTCCACCAGCACCGCCAGATGCAGGCGCAGCGCGCACGCATCCTGGGCATGCTGCTGATCCCTTTCGAGCCCGGCTTCGCCGTGCCGCTGCGGCGCGCGCCCGACGTGCAGGTGGCCTGCAGCGAAGCCTATGACCCGGCGCTGGCCGGCCAGGCCTTCGCGGTGTCGCTGCGCGAGCTGCAAGGCCTGATCGGCGCGCATGAATGGCGCAAGAAAGGCGTCGAGATCGCGGCGCTGGGCGGCCGCATCCATCCTTACTACGGCGTGTTCTCGCCGGTGCGCGGCGAATACGTGGATCTGGTGGCGCAGGCGCCGTTGCCCGCGACCCAACTGGCTTTCGATATCGGCGTGGGCACCGGCGTGCTGTCGGCCATGCTGGCCAGGCGCGGCGTGTGCAAGGTGGTGGCCACCGATATGGACCCACGGGCGCTGGCCTGCGCCCGGGAAAACCTGGAGGGCCTGGGTTTGCTCAAGCAGGTCGAGCTGCGGCAGGCCGATCTGTTCCCTGAGGGCCGGGCGCCGCTGATCGTGTGCAATCCGCCCTGGCTGCCGGCCCGTCCCAGCTCGCCTATCGAGCACGCGGTGTACGATCCGGAGAGCCGCATGCTGCTGGGTTTTCTCAACGGCCTGGCGCAGCACCTGGAACCGGACGGCGAGGGCTGGCTGATCATGTCCGATTTCGCCGAACACCTGGGCTTGCGCGCGCCAGGCATGCTGGCCGAAGCGATCGCCGCCGCCGGCCTGGAAGTGGCCGGCCGCCACGACATCAAGCCGCGCCACGGCAAGGCAGTGGATCGCGACGATCCGCTGCATGCCGCCCGCAGCAAGGAAACCACCACGCTGTGGCGACTCAGGGCGCGGGCCTGATTTGGCGCGTGAACTTGCGCCTGATGGTCGCGCCTGATTCGTGTAGCAGTCTTCTTCGCCAAGCCGGGAGATAGGGAGATACGACGCATGAAGCTGATGAAATACCTGTTCGTGGCCATCATCTGCCTGGCGGGAGCCGGCGCGCATGCGGCGGGTTTCCGCCTGCTGGAGATTCCGGCCGAAGGCGGCCAGCGCGAGATCAAGGGCGCGGTCTGGTATCCCTGCGACCAGCCGCCCACCGAGGTGAAGGCCGGGCCGTTCAAGATGATGGTCGCCAGGGATTGCCCCTTGCAGACCGGTTCGTACCCCCTGGTCATCCTTTCCCACGGCTGGGGCGGCACCTTCCTGGGACATCGCGATCTGGCGCAGACGCTGGCCGACGCCGGTTTCATCGTCGCCGCCATCAACCACGGCGACAGTTCGACCGGTGGACCGCGCAACGAAGATTTTTCGGTCTTCATCGAACGGCCGGCCGACATCAAGCGAACCATCGATTTCATGCTGGGCGCGTGGCCGGACGCCGCCCGCGTCGATGCCGCGCGCATCGGCATCTTCGGCTTCTCGCGCGGCGGTTATACGGGACTGGTCGCGATAGGCGCGCGGCCGCTGTTCGGACGGGCGCCCAGGGTGTGCGAAGGCAAGCAGACGCCGGTCTGCCAGCAGATCCGCAAGGGCGAAGTGCCCGAGCTGGCGCACGATGCGCGCATCAAGGCGGCGGTGATCGCCGATCCCTTGAGTGTCTTCTTCACGCCACAAAGCTTTGCGAACGTGCGGGCGCCGGTCCAGTTGTGGGGTTCGGAACGGGGCGGCGATGGCGTCACCCCGGACAGCGTCGTGGCGATTTCGCGGCAGTTGCCGGGACAGGTCGAATTCCATCCGGTGCCGGATTCCCAGCACTTTTCCTTCATGCCGCCTTGCTCGCCCGAGCTGAGCAAGATCGCACCGGAGATCTGTACCGATGCCGCCGGCTTCGATCGCGCGGCTTTCCATCAAGAGATGAACGCCAGCGTCCTGGCCTTCTTCCGTGACCATCTGCCGGCCGCCAGATGAGCCGGCGCTGACAGGCCGACACCGAGGACCCGACCCATGCAAAAGACCCATTCCATCGCGTCGCTGCTTTGCGCAGCCGCAGTCGCGCTGCTGACGCCGGCGCAGGTTTCAGCCCAGGTGACCACGCGCGATCTGGGCGGCCATTACGGGCCGCAGCCCCACGGCGTTCCGGTGCCGGTTCCCATCCCGGTGCCCGATACGCTGAACCGCAACCAGGCGCCCAGCGAGCCGATCACGACCTCGGGCAACAGCTGCACCTGCCAGGTGGCCGACACCAGCGGCGGCGCCTGCATGATCTTCCTGCGCACCAATTCGGCCGACTGGATTGCCCAAAACGCGCCGCAGACGGCGATGCGCTCCTCGGCCAGCGGTCGCTACTACGATGCGCCGTTCCCGCTGGCAGCCAGCGCCTGCGCCGGGCGCAAGGTATCGCCCGCGGGCGTGAAGGTGCATTGGCTGGATCGCAAGAACGCGATCCTCGAATGGAAGTGAGTCCCGCCGCTTAACAAAGGCGGGCTGGCAGAGTTTCAACGCCCGGTGAACTCGCGCGCCAGTTGCAGGAAGTTCTGCTGCGTGGGCTCGACCGGCTCACCGCGGCAGACCAGGTTGATCGGCGCCAGCAGCGCCGGGCGGGCGTCCTTCACCCGGCAATACACCACGCTTTCGCGATGGAAACTCTTCATCGACGCCGGCACCACCGACACGCCCACGCCGGCCGCCACCAGGCTGATATTGGTCAGCATGCGATCAATCTCCAGCGCGATCCTGGGCGTGAAGCCGGCGTTTTCGCAGGCTGCGACCAGGTTCGAGTACATCCCGGGCGCGCCGTGGCGGCGTACCAGGATGAATTCCTCGTCGGCCAGCGCGTTCAGCGAGACCGTCGGCATGCCGTCGGCATCCGCGGCGCGCCTGCCGCGCCGGGCGCCGCCTTCCAGCAAGGGATGGCCGGCCGGCAGGATCAGCAGCATTTCCTCTTCCAGCAGCTCGTGAAAGGCGATGCCCTGCGGCTGGGCCACCGGCTGGCGCAGGAAACCCATGTCCACCTTGCCGTGCATGACGTCTTCGGTCAGTTCCGCGGCATTGGCCTCGGTCAGCGCCATGTGCACGCCGGGATAGGCTTCGCGGTAGGCGCGGATGATGCCGGGGATCAGCGGATGGGCCGCGGCCGAACTGGTGAAGCCGATGGAAATGGTGCCGGCGAAGCCTTGCGCGGCGCGCGCCGCTTTCTGCGAGGCCAGATCCACGCTGCGCAAGATGGTCTTGGCTTCTTCCAGGAACACCTTGCCGCCGGCGGTCAGGTCGGCGCCCTTGGGGTGGCGGCGGAACAGGTCGAAGCCCAGTTCCTGTTCCAGCAGGCGGATCTGGTGGCTCAGCGGCGGTTGCTGCATGCCCAGGCGCTCAGCGGCGCGGGTAAAGTGCTGTTCCTCGGCGACCACGAGGAAATAGCGGAGATGGCGCAGTTCCATATCGTCCGTGTCTCTATATTTTGATTATCTGGAGATGGCAATGTCGATATATTTTACAGATCCCAGGAACGGACGTCGCCAGCGGCAATGACGGATATCCCTTAGAGTACGCATCGGCCTTCGCCGTTACACTGTCCGCGGCGCGGCATGCCGCCCACGGCCCGTGCAAGAGGCCGCGCGGCGCCGCCGGATCACCATAAAACGCAACGAGGGAGACAGCGCCGGCCGATGGCGCGCAGCGCGATGGCAGGGAGGATTTTCAGCAACGGACTGGTGCAGATGGCAGCGGCGATTGCCGCGGGCATCGCGCTGGGCCAATGGATGCCGGATCTGGCGGTGCAGATGAAGCCGCTGTCGGACGGCTTCGTCAAGTTGATCGGCATGCTGATCGGCGTGGTCATGTTCATGCTGGTGGTGTCGGGTATCGCCGGCATGCAGGGCAGGGCGCGCACCGCCAAGCTGGGCGGCAAGGCGGTGCTGTACTTCGAGGCCATGGCCTTGCTGTCGCTGTCGGTGGGGATCGCCGCGGCGGTGCTGCTGCAACCGGGCGGCGGCTTCCATCTCGATCTGTCGGCCACGGCGGCGGATGCGGCCGGCAGCAGCGGTGGGCAGCTGGTGTCGGGGTATATCCGGCGCGCCGAGGATTTCCGGCTCGACCAGTTTGTACTGGGCTTGATTCCGGACAGCGTGACCGGCGCCTTCGTGCATAACAACAACCTGCAGATCCTGCTGGTGGCGGTGTTCTTCGGCGTTGCCCTGGGCCGCCTGTCCGCCGCCGATGTCCGCTACGCGCAACTGCGCGAGTTCATCGAGGCCTTCCTGGGCGTGCTGTTCGGGATGGTCAACCTGATCCTGAAGTTCGCGCCGCTGGCGGCGTTCGGCGCCATGGCCTTCACCATCGGACGCTATGGCATGGGTTCCATGCTGCCTTTGCTGCGATTCGTCGGCGCCATTTATCTGGCCAGTTTCTTCTTCGTTGCGGTGGTGATGGCGCTGGTGGCGCACGCCACGGGAGTGAGCCTGTTCCGGCTGATCGCCTACGTGCGCGACGAACTGTTGCTGGTGATCTTCACCGCCTCGTCGGTGGCCGCGCTGCCCGGATTGATCGTCAAGATGGAGCAACTGGGCTGCTCGCGCAATGTGGTGCGGCTGGTGCTGCCGGCCGGCTACAGCTTCAATCTCTCCGGCACCAATCTCTATCTGGCGATGGCCACGCTATTCCTGGCCCAGGCCTCGGGCGTGCATCTGGGCGGCTGGCAGTTGTTGACGCTGCTGGCCATTGCCATGCTGACGTCCAAGGGCGCCACCAGCGTCATCGGCTCCGGCTTCATCGCGCTGGCGGCCACGCTGACCGCGCTGCAACTGGTGCCGGTGGGCGGCATCGTGCTGCTCTTGGGCGTGGAGCGGCTGATGAAATGTCGTTCGCTGACCAATGTGATCGGCAATTGCCTGGCTTGCGTGGTGATCGCGGTGTGGGAGGGGGAGTTCGATCGCGAGGCGATGCGGCGCGAATTGGGGCGTTGACTATCCGGCGGCCGGAGCCGCGATCTTCGCCTCAACCTGTCGGGGCGGATGTCAACCGGTTGGGATGTTACGGAAAAATGGCTGAGGTTGAGCGATCTGGTTCTCATCAAGGAAAACCTGCCTTGGCTGGCAATACCTTCAGCCAGGCATTCAGGATCCATCCTCGGTCATCCCGGCGAAGGCCGGGATCCAGTGACTTTCGTTGCATATCGATGGCCGTTAAACGATGACGGCCGTTAAACGATGCCGGGTTCCGGCGTTCGCCGGGACGACGGAAATATCACGGCGCCACGCAGCCACTGGCCGCGCCATGCCAGGGCGCCTCATCCGGCCCGGCCAGCAAGGCCTGCAGCGCCTCCCGGCGCTCCTGTGGCAGGCGCGCGCGGCTGGCGCCGGCCTGCAGCAACAGCCTGGCCATGTCCTTCCTCTTGATGCGCACCGCTTCTGCCAGCAGCGAAGCCTCGCCCTGATAGGGCGCGTCGATATCCGCGCCTTGCGCCACCAACAGTTGAGCGAACTCGATGGCGCGCGGTGGGCCGTCGGTGTCGTTCATGAAGCGGAACAGCTGGGCCAGCGCGGCCTGGGCGACCGCCGGGGTGATCGGGACGGGCGGGGCGGCCAGCAGGCGCCGCGCCACCTGCAGCGATGCGCCGCCGGCGGCGACCGCCAGCAGGTGGTCGTGCGGGCCGTCGAAGGGAGCGCCGCGCGGCAATGAGATGCCAGCGGCCAGCAGCGCCTCGAAGGCGTCCAGCCGATCCAGCTCGGCCGCCATGCGCAGCGCCGCGTAGCGGCCGTCCTCGTCGCTGGCCTCCAGCAACAGGCGCTGCATGTCGCCGTCCTTGCGCGCCGCCGCCATACCCAGCGCGTTCACACCGGGCAGGTAGAGGCCTTCGCAGCTACGCAGATCCATGCCCGGCGTGTTGAGGCCCCAGGAAACTTTCGCCCCTTGGTTCACCAGCCACCGGGCTGCGCGCCTGGCGCCGGCATCGGCCGCCAGCAACAGCAGGGCGTCGGGGCGGGCGTCGGCAGTGCCCTGGCAGGTGGCGTCGCAGCGGGATAGGGCGGCGTTCAGCGCCGCCACGTCGTCGCGGCGCACCGCCTCGCGCACGGCGGCGCCGCGTTCCAGCGCTTGCCCGTCCTGGCGCATGCCCCATAGTTCGAAGCCCCCATAGCCCAGGCACAGCAGGGCTGGCAGCGTCTGCGCTGCCAGCAGCGTGCGCAGCCACTTGCGGCGGTCGCCCAGCCAGCGGCAGATGGCGTTGAGCAGCCACGACAGCAGGTTGCCCGCGGCCAGCGCCATCAGTCCGAGCACGTAGCCCAGGCCGGCAAACCAGCCGCCGCTGGGTTGCAGCATTTCCAGTATGCAGAGTCCCGCGCCCCCGACCACGCCGGCGGCGAGGATCACGAGAGAGAGCGCGGCAAGAAGGTTGGTGAAAGCGGTAGGGGAATCGGGTCGGGCCATGTCAGTGGAAGGAGTGGTCCAGGCTTAGAGGCTGTTGCGAAATTATTTTAAAAGTTGTTTTAACCGGGTCCAGCAAATCAAGGCGCAAGCCAATGACAGGAAGGCTTCGTGGATATGAGCATAGCGTTCGTAACGAATCTTCAGGCGCCGAAACGAGTGCAGCC
>WNDX01000070.1 GCA_009914615.1 Herbaspirillum frisingense | reverse complement strand
GGCTGCACTCGTTTCGGCGCCTGAAGATTCGTTACGAACGCTATGCTCATATCCACGAAGCCTTCCTGTCATTGGCTTGCGCCTTGATTTGCTGGACCCGGTTAAAACAACTTTTAAAATAATTTCGCAACAGCCTCTAAGTCAAGCATTGTCGGCTTTTCGACTTTATAACGATTGCATTCAGGGATACCCACATGGCACTTGAGAACCTGATGGTCTTTACCGGCAACGCCAACCCGGAATTGGCGCGCGGCGTCGCCGAGAAGCTTGGTATCCCGCTGGGCAAGGCCAACGTTTCCAAATTCTCCGACGGTGAAGTCATGGTGGAGATCAATGAAAACGTTCGCGGCAAGGACGTCTTCGTGCTCCAGTCCACCTGCGCGCCGACCAATGACAACCTGATGGAAATCATGATCATGGTCGATGCATTGAAGCGCGCATCGGCCGGTCGCATCACCGCCGCCATCCCCTACTACGGCTATGCCCGCCAGGACCGTCGTCCGCGTTCGGCGCGCGTGGCGATCTCGGCCAAGGTCGTGGCCAACATGCTGCAGGAAGCCGGCGTCGAGCGCGTCCTGATCATGGATCTGCATGCAGACCAGATCCAGGGCTTCTTCGACATTCCGGTGGACAACATCTACGCCTCGCCCATCCTGCTGGGCGACCTGGTGGCCAAGAACTACGAAGACCTGCTGGTGGTCTCGCCCGACGTCGGCGGCGTGGTGCGCGCACGCGCACTTGCCAAGCGCCTGGGTTGCGACTTGGCCATCATCGACAAGCGTCGTCCGAAGGCCAACGTGTCGGAAGTCATGAACATCATCGGTGAAGTCGAAGGCCGCAACTGCGTGATCATGGACGACATGGTCGATACCGCGGGCACGCTGACCAAGGCTGCCGAAGTGCTGAAGGAACGCGGCGCCAAGAAGGTGGTGGCCTACTGTACTCACCCGGTGCTGTCCGGCCCGGCGATCGATCGCATCGCGAACTCGCCGCTGGATGAACTGGTGGTGACCGACACCATCCCGCTGTCGCCCGCCGCGCGCGGCTGCCCGAAGATCCGCCAACTGACCTGCGCGGATCTGCTGGCCGAAACCTTCAAGCGCATCACGAAGGGCGACTCGGTGATGTCGCTGTTCGCGGAGTAAGAAACAGGATTCGCCTCGTCGCAATCGTGCGGCGAGGTTTTCATATTCCCTGGTCGCGGGGAATATTTACCACGCAGGGCATACGTCAATCGACCGACGCGCCTTGCCAACATTGGAGCTTTAAAATGAAAGTTATCGCCTTTCCGCGTAAAGAACAGGGCACCGGAGCGAGCCGCCGCCTGCGTCTCGCGGGTCAAACCCCGGGTATCGTGTACGGTGGCACCGCTGCCCCGCTGAACATCGCGCTGGATCACAACGCGCTGTACCACGCCCTGAAGAAAGAAACCTTCCACTCGTCCATCCTGGATCTGGAAATCGAAGGCAAGGTCGAACAAGTGCTGCTGCGCGACTTCCAAGTCCACGCATACAAGCAACTGGTTCTGCACATTGACTTCCAGCGCGTTGACGCGTCCCAGAAGCTGCACACCAAGGTGCCCCTGCACTTCGTGAACGGCGAAGTGTCGCCGGCCGTGAAGCTGCACGCCGGCATCATCAGCCACGTGGCTGCTGACCTGGACGTGACCTGCCTGCCGAAGAACCTGCCGGAATTCATCGAAGTCGACCTGTCCAAGCTGGACGTCGGTCAATCGATCCACCTGGCCGATCTGAAGCTGCCCAACGGCGTGACTGCCGTGACCCAGGAAAACCTGACCATCGCCACCGCCACCGTGCCGGCCGGTCAAGTGTCCGCTGAAGGTGAAGCTGCTGCCGCAGGCGGCGCTGAAGAAGCCAAGTAATTCGCTTCCGCCTCAAAAAAAACCCGCCTTCCGGCGGGTTTTTTTATGCCTGTCCGATCGGCGCGGTCGCCGGGACATCCAGGCCGGCGAAACAGGCAGAGCGGCATAGCGAAGATGCACTGCCCTGCCCGCTTCGTCTGCCCATCAACCCTTCATCTTGAGCCAGGCCTCGCGCTGGCGCACCATCGCCGCCGGCTTGCCCTGCGCGGCCAGCTTCACTTGCGGCGCCACATCCGGCTTGAGCTTGACGCTGAACTCCATCAGTTCGTCGCGACGGAAGGCATGCACACGCACCGTATCGTTGACGCGGTAGCGCGCCAGCAGGCCGTCGGGGCCTGAAGCAGGCACGCGCAAGCCATCCACCGCCACCAGCTTATCGCCCGCGGAAAGGCCGGCCTGCATTGCCGGGCCGCCTTCATACACCGCGGCCAGCTTGGCATCGCCGCCATCCTTGGTCACGCGCGCGCCCAGCCAGGGCTTGGCATCCTTGGGCAGCGCGTCTTCATAGCTGACGCCATGGCCCAGCAACAGCTCGGCCAGCGGCACGTCGTCGGTACCGCGGATGCAGCGCTCGTAGAAGCGCTTCAGGTCGGCACCGCTCCACTCTTCCATCAGTGCCAGGATCCCGTCTTCCGGCACGCCCTGGGCGCCGCCTTCATAGAAATCGCGACCATAGCGCGCCCACAGGCCGCGCATCACGTCGTCCAGCGAGCGCCGGCCGCGGGTCTGGTTGCGGATGGTCAGGTCCAGGCCCAGCGCCACCAGCGAGCCCTTGGTGTAATAGCTCACGACGGCATTGGTGGCATTCTCGTCCTGACGGTAATACTTCACCCAGGCGTCGAAGCTGGAATCGGCCACGCTCTGCTTCTTGCGGCCGCTGCCGCGCAGTACGCCGGTGACGGTCTTGGAGAGCAGCTTGAGATAGTTGTCGGTGTCGATGACGCCGGTACGGACCAGGAACAGGTCATCGTAGTAACTGGTGAAACCTTCGAACAGCCACAGCAACGAAGTGTAGTTTTCCTGGCGCAGATCGTACGGTGCAAACACCGCCGGCTTGATGCGCTTGACGTTCCAGGTGTGGAAATATTCGTGGCTGCACAGACCGAGATAGGTGCGGTAGCCGTCGGTCTGCTCCGGCCGGCCCTTGACCGGCAGGTCGGCGCGCGCGCAGATCAGGGCGGTCGAGGCGCGATGCTCCAGGCCGCCGTAGCCGTCGCCCACGGCCAGCGTCATGAAGACATAGCGATCCATCGGCGCGCGCTTGCTCTTGGGTTCGAAGAAGGCGATCTGGGCTTCGCAGATCTTCTTCAGGTCGTCGCACAGGCGCGCCAGGTCGAGATTGGGCACGCGACCGGTGATCACCACGTCATGCGCCACGCCGTGCGCCTTGAAGGTCGCCAGCGCGAAGTCGCCAATCTCGACCGGATGATCGATCAGCTCATCGTAGTTCTGCGCAACGTACGTGCCGAAGCCGTAGCGCCTGGCCTTCAACTCGGGCATGGCCGTCGCCACGCGCCAGCGCTTGAACGCCTCGCCCTCGGGACGACGGATCTCCACCACCTGCTGGCCGGCCTCGAAACCGTGCGCGGCCAGGAACACGCTGGTGCCGTTGAAGAAACCGTGGGTCTGATCCAGGTGCGCCGTGCGCACGGACAGATCCCAGGCATAGACCTGGTAATGCAGGGTCAGCGCGCCGGCGCAGGGCGCGACTTGCCAAGTGTGCTTGTCCAGCTTCTTCACCGCCACCTTCTTGCCACCGGCCTCGGCGCGCAGCTGCACGATGTTCTTGCCGAACTCGCGGATCATGTAGCTGCCCGGAATCCAGGCCGGCAGCGAAAACACCTGCCCCTCCGCGGCCGGCCGATCGACCGTGACGGTGACGTCGTAGACGTGGGAGGCGGGATCAAGGGAGGTGATGGTGTAGCGGATAGGGGTAGCCATGTAGGTCCTGTGCTTGCCTCGGGTGGGCGAATCCAGCCATTTTACTTGAGCGCATCCATCGCGGCATACGCCGATTTGCGGGCGGACGCGGACGAAAAAAATCCCGGACAGACTTGCGTCCGCCCGGGTCCAGGTCAAATGAAGCTAAATCGTTGTAATCGAATGCGCGGCGATCAGCGCGGCAGCAGCGAGGCGCCCATCAGGTACTCGTCCACCGCGCGGGCGCATTGGCGGCCTTCGCGGATCGCCCATACCACCAGCGACTGGCCGCGGCGCATGTCGCCCGCCGCGAACACTTTCTCGGCCGAGGTCTTGTAGCAGCCTTCGCCATCGGTACTAGCCTTGGCGTTGCCGCGTGCATCCTTCTCGACGCCGAAGGCGTCCAGCACCTGCTGCACCGGCGAGACGAAGCCCATCGCCAGCAGCACCAGATCGGCCTTGATCTCGAATTCCGAATCCGGCACTTCGATCATCTTGCCGTCCTTGAACTCGACGCGTGCGGCGATCAGCTTCTCGACCTTGCCGCCCTTGCCTTCCAGGCGCTTGGTGGTGACCGCGAAATCGCGCTCGCAACCTTCTTCGTGCGACGACGAGGTGCGCAGCTTGATCGGCCAGTACGGCCATACCAGCGGCTTGTTTTCCGACTCCGGCGGCTGCGGCATCAGTTCGAACTGGGTGACCGACTCGGCGCCGTGGCGGTTGGAGGTGCCCACGCAGTCGGAACCGGTGTCGCCGCCGCCGATCACCACCACGTTCTTGCCGGTGGCCATGATCTGATTCTTCAGCTTGTCGCCAGCGTTGACCTTGTTCTGCAACGGCAGGAAGTCCATCGCAAAATGCACGCCCTTGAGCTCGCGCCCCGGGACCGGCAGGTCGCGCGGCGCTTCGGCGCCGCCCGAGATGATGATGGCGTCGAAGTCCTGCTTCAGTTGCTCGGGCGAGATGGTTTCCTTGGACCAGTTGGTGACGGTCTCAGGGAAGTCCTTGCCGACGAACACGCCGGTGCGGAAGGTCACGCCTTCAGCCAGCATCTGCTCGACGCGCAGGTCGATGTGCGACTTTTCCATCTTGAAGTCGGGAATGCCATAACGCAGCAGGCCACCAACGCGGTCGTTCTTCTCGAACACGGTCACGTCATGGCCGGCGCGCGCCAACTGCTGCGCCGCGGCCATGCCAGCGGGACCGCTGCCGACCACGGCGACCTTCTTGCCGGTCTTGATGGCGGCCGGTTGCGGCACCACCCAGCCGTTTTCCCAGCCCTTGTCGATGATGAAATGCTCGATCGACTTGATGCCCACGGCGTCGTTGTTGATGCCCAGGGTGCAGGCGGCTTCGCAGGGCGCCGGGCAGATGCGGCCGGTGAACTCGGGGAAGTTGTTGGTGGAATGCAGGGTGTCCAGCGCTTCCTTGTAGTTGCCGCGATAGACCAGGTCGTTCCAGTCGGGAATGATGTTGTTGACCGGGCAGCCGTTGTTGCAGAACGGAATGCCGCAGTCCATGCAGCGCGCGCCCTGGATCTTGGCGTCACCTTCGTTCAGATGGATGACGAATTCCTTGTAGTGCTTCAGGCGCGCGGCAGGTGCTTCGCTGCCTTCTTTGAGGCGCGCATATTCCATGAAACCAGTTGCTTTTCCCATTTTCCTCTCACATTTCTCGCTAAGGATGCGGCGGGCGGCGATGCGTTGTTCACTGCGTTCGCCACGCCCGCCGGCGTACTTGATTGACTTGAAAAGTACGCGTGCCCGATCAGGCCGCGACCTTCTCCTTCTTCGTTTCGGCAGCGGCGGCCAGTTCTGCCAGCGCGCGTTTGTATTCGGTCGGGAAGACCTTCACAAACTTGGCGCGCGAAGCCGCCCAGTTATCCAGCAGGTAGCGCGCACGCGTGCTGCCGGTGTACTTGAAGTGCCGTTCAATCAAGCCGCGCAGGATGGCTTCATCGGTCTGGCGTGCGCCACCGCGGGTCAGGCTGTGCCAGATGTTGCGGCCGACTTCGTGTTCCTGTTCGGTGTCGGACAAGACCTTTTCCAGCGTCACCATCGATGTGTTGCACTTGGTGGCGAAATCACCCTCCGGGTCGTACACGTAGGCGATGCCGCCCGACATGCCGGCTGCGAAGTTGCGGCCGGTATTGCCCAGCACCACCACGCTGCCGCCGGTCATGTATTCGCAACCGTGGTCGCCGGTGCCTTCCACCACGGCGATGGCGCCGGAGTTGCGCACCGCGAAGCGTTCGCCGGCCACGCCGTTGATGAAGGCCTCACCGGTGATCGCACCGTACAGCACGGTGTTACCGGAGATCATGTTGTCCACCGCACGGCCGCGGAACTCGGTGTTCGGACGCACGATGATGCGACCGCCCGAGAGGCCCTTGCCGACGTAGTCGTTGCCTTCGCCGACCAGATCCAGGGTCACGCCCTTGGCCAGGAACGCGCCGGCCGACTGGCCCGCGGTGCCTTGCAGCTGGATGTGAATGGTGTCGTCCGGCAGGCCTTCGTCGCCGTAGCGCTTGGCCACTTCGCCCGACAGCATGGCGCCGACGGTGCGGTTCAGGTTCTTGATCGGGGAGATGAAGGAAACCTTCTCGCCCTTTTCCAGCGCGATCTGCGCCTGCGCGATCAGCTTGTGATCCAGCGCCTTGTCCAGGCCGTGATCCTGGTTGTCGGTGTGATAGACCGGCAGGTTCGATTCCGGCTGGTGGAAGATGCGGCTGAAGTCCAGGCCACGGGCCTTCCAGTGCGCGATGGCCTTGGTGCGGTCCAGCAGGTCGGCGCGGCCGATCAGCTCGTCGAACTTGCGGATGCCCAGCTGGGCCATGATCTGGCGTGCTTCTTCGGCGATGAAGAAGAAGAAGTTCACCACGTGCTCGGGCTTGCCCGAGAACTTGGCGCGCAGCACCGGGTCTTGCGTGGCCACGCCCACCGGGCAGGTGTTCAGGTGGCACTTGCGCATCATGATGCAGCCTTCCACCACCAGCGGCGCGGTGGCGAAGCCGAATTCATCGGCGCCCAGCATGGCGCCGATGACGACGTCGCGGCCGGTCTTCATCTGGCCGTCGGCTTGCACGCGGATGCGGTTGCGCAGGCCGTTGAGCACCAGGGTCTGCTGGGTTTCGGCCAGGCCGAGTTCCCACGGCGAGCCGGCATGCTTGATCGAGGACAGCGGCGACGCGCCGGTGCCGCCGTCATGGCCGGCGATCACGACGTGGTCGGATTTGGCCTTGGCCACGCCCGCGGCCACCGTGCCCACGCCCACTTCGGACACCAGCTTGACCGAGATCGAAGCACGCGGATTGACGTTCTTCAGGTCGTGGATCAGCTGCGCCAGGTCTTCGATGGAGTAGATGTCGTGGTGCGGCGGCGGCGAGATCAGGCCCACGCCCGGCACCGACACGCGCAGCTTGGCGATGTATTCGGAGACCTTGTGGCCCGGCAACTGGCCGCCTTCGCCGGGCTTGGCGCCCTGCGCCATCTTGATCTGGATCTGATCGGCGGAGATCAGGTATTCGGCCGACACGCCGAAACGGCCCGAGGCCACCTGCTTGATGCGCGAGCGCAGCGAGTCGCCTTCCTGCAGCGGAATATCGACTTCGATATGTTCACGGCCGATTTCCGACGCCAGCGTCGCGCCTTGCTTGATGGGGATGCCCTTGAGCTCGTTGCGGTAGCGGTTGACGTCTTCGCCGCCTTCGCCGGTATTGGACTTGCCGCCGATGCGGTTCATCGCGATGGCCAGCGTGGCGTGCGCTTCGGTCGAGATCGAGCCCAGCGACATGGCGCCGGTGGCGAAGCGCTTGACGATTTCCTTGGCCGGTTCCACTTCATCGATCGAGATCGCCTTGGACGGGTCGATCTTGAACTCGAACAGGCCGCGCAGCGTCATGTGGCGCTTGGACTGGTCGTTGATGAGCTGGGCGTATTCCTTGTAGGTGTTATAGCTGTTCGAACGGGTCGAGTGCTGCAGCTTGGCGATCGCGTCCGGGGTCCACATGTGCTCTTCGCCGCGGATGCGGAAGGCGTACTCGCCGCCGGCGTCCAGCGCGTTGGCCAGCACCGGGTCGGCGCTGAAGGCCGCGGTGTGCAGGCGCAGCGCTTCTTCGGCCACTTCGAACACGCCGATGCCTTCGACGTTGGAGGCGGTGCCCTTGAAGTACTGGCTCACCAGCGACCTGGACAGGCCGATCGCTTCGAAGATCTGCGCACCGCAGTAAGACATGTAGGTCGAGATGCCCATCTTGGACATGACCTTCAACAGACCCTTGCCGATCGCCTTCTGGAAGTTGTAGATCGCCTTGTCGGCCGACAGGTCGCCCGCCAGGCCCTTGGCCATGTCGGACAAGGTATCCATCGCCAGGTAGGGGTGGATGGCTTCGGCGCCGTAGCCGGCCAGCAGCGCGAAGTGATGCGTCTCGCGCGCCGAACCGGTTTCCACCACCAGGCCGGTGGAGGTGCGCAAGCCCTTGCTCACCAGGTGCTGGTGGATGGCGGAAGTCGCCAGCAGCGCCGGGATCGGCAATTGTTCGGCATCGACCTTGCGGTCGGAGATGATCAGGATGTTGTGGCCCGACTTGACGGCATCCACCGCCTTGGCGCACAGGGAGGCCAGGCGCGCTTCGATGCCTTCCTTGCCCCAGGCGACCGGATAGCAGATGTTCAGTTCATAGGACTTGAACTTGCCGCCGCTGGGCGCGCTGATGTTGCGCAGCTTGGCGATGTCGTCGTAGTCCAGCACCGGCTGCGCCACTTCCAGGCGCATCGGCGGGTTGATGTTGTTGGTGTCCAGCAGGTTGGGCTTGGGGCCGATGAAGGACACCAGCGACATGACCAGCGCTTCGCGGATCGGGTCGATCGGCGGGTTGGTCACCTGCGCGAACAACTGGCGGAAGTAGTTGTACAGGGTCTTGTTCTTGTTGGACATGACCGCCAGCGGCGAGTCGTTGCCCATGGAACCGATGGCTTCCTCGCCGCCGGTGGCCATCGGCGCCATCAGGAACTTGATGTCTTCCTGGGTGTAGCCGAACACTTGCTGCAGGTCCAGCAGCGGCACGGTCGAGGACGGCTCGCGCGCTTCTTCCTTCAGTTCGTCGAGCTTGACGCGCACCGAGTTGATCCACTGCTTGTAGGGCTTGGCGTTGGCGTAGGTGTCCTTCAGTTCCTTGTCGTCGATGATGCGGCCGGCGTCCAGGTCGATCAGGAACATCTTGCCCGGCTGCAGACGCCACTTCTGGATGATCTTGGATTCGGGAATCGGCAGCACGCCGGATTCGGAGGCCATTACCACCAGATCGTCGTCGGTGACGATGTAGCGCGCCGGACGCAGTCCGTTGCGGTCCAGCGTGCCGCCGATGTGGCGGCCGTCGGTGAAGGCCAGCGCGGCCGGGCCGTCCCACGGTTCCATCATGGCGGCGTGGTATTCATAGAAGGCGCGACGGTTGTCGTCCATCGAGGTGTGGTTTTCCCAGGCCTCGGGCACCATCATCATCATCGCCTGCGGCAGCGGATAGCCGGCCATGACCAGCAGTTCCAGCGCGTTGTCGAAGCTGGCGGTGTCGGACTGGCCTTCATAGATCAGCGGGAACAGCTTCTTCAGGTCCGAGCCCAGCACGGCCGACTGCATCACGCCTTCGCGGGCGCGCATCCAGTTGAAGTTGCCCTTGACGGTGTTGATTTCGCCGTTGTGGGCGATCAGGCGGTACGGGTGGGCCAGCGGCCACTCCGGGAAGGTGTTGGTGGAGAAGCGCTGGTGCACCAGGGCCAGGGCCGAGACGCAGCGCTCGTCCTGCAGGTCCTTGTAATACACGCCGACCTGGTCGGCCAGCAGCAGGCCCTTGTAGACCACGGTGCGGGCCGACATCGAGGGCACGAAGAATTCCTTGCCGTGCAGCAGGTTCAGCGCCTGGATGGCGTGGCCGGAGGACTTGCGGATCACGTACAGCTTACGTTCCAGCGCGTCGGTCACCATGATGTCCGGGCCGCGGCCGATGAAGATCTGGCGGATCACCGGTTCCTTTTCGCGCACGGTGGGCGACATCGGCATGTCGGTATCGACCGGCACATTGCGCCAGCCCAGCACGATCTGGCCTTCGGCCAGCACGGCGCGTTCGATTTCCTGTTCACAGGCGATGCGCGAGGCGTTTTCCTTGGGCAGGAAGACCATGCCGACGCCATATTCGCCCGGCGGCGGCAGATCCACGCCCTGCTTGGCCATTTCCTCACGGTAATACTGGTCGGGAATCTGGATCAGGATACCGGCGCCGTCGCCCATCAACGGGTCGGCGCCGACGGCGCCCCGGTGATCCAGGTTCTTCAGAATGAGCAAACCCTGGTCAACGATGGAATGGGACTTCTTGCCCTTGATATGGGCGATGAAACCGACGCCACAGGCGTCATGTTCATTTGCTGGGTCGTAAAGGCCTTGCGCGTGCATATCGGTACTCCACCACTTTGACAGTAAGGATTTGAAGAATAGTGCAGTGCACTCAATAGTTCAATAAGAATAAAAGGGGTCGGAGTAAAATTAAATTCCACAAAATTTTTAGGAATTTTTAATTGGGGACATAGTGATCGCGTGCAAATCAAGTCGTTGATCCGAAAAGACTTATTTTCAAATCGCTTGCTTGTCCTGCGGATCAGACGTCTCGCCGGGCGCTGTTTCCGGGCGGACAATCGCCGGCCTTCCGCGCTTGGCGGGACTGACGCGACGTCGTGTCTGGCGCTCCAGCCCAGCCTTGAAATCTTCCGAGCCCAGCGCCCAGCCCTTGAGCGTGGCATCGGTGATGCGCGCCACCTCGGCGGCCGGCAAGCCCTCTTCCGTCAGTTGCCGATAGGCGATTTCGCGGTCGAAAGGCGTATTGCCGATAGACCAATACATGGGATGGTCGGTGATCAGGCCATCCTGCTTTGCGCCAATGTGATGCATGTAGCTGGACCACGGGTATTGCGCCGGTGCGGTGGCCAGGCCGTTGCGCACCGGGTTCAGTTCAATGTAGCGGCAGATGGCGAGCAGATAAAGCTCCGCATCGATGACCGTGGCGCGATAGCGCCCTTGCCACAAGGTGCCGCTGCGTCCGTGCTTCTGATTGAAATAGGGGACGTAATGACGCCCTATCCATTGCATCATCCGTGCCAGCCCCTGGTCGTCGGCCGGTGTGGCCAGCAGATGGAGGTGATCCGGCATCAGCACATAGGCGTGGATAGCGACCTTGAACTGGCGCGCGGCATCCTTGAGCCACCCGAGGAAAGCCAGGTGATCGTCGGCATCGCGGAAAATCACCAGGCCGTCATGGCCGCGCTGGATCACGTGATGGGGCTGATGGGGAACGACGAGACGCGGAAGGCGGGCCATGGCAAGTTCGCAGGAAAGCGGAAGGATGGAGCGACATTCTAATCTACTCCGTCCCCAATTAAACTTCATCTGCAACCCTGATGCCGTCAGCATCATTTTTCACGGACAATAAAAAACCGGCCGGATCGCTCCGGCCGGTGAAGCCCCACCACGTTGATCGATTTGCCTCAGGCGGCCTTCTTGTCCTTCGACAAGGCCAGACTGAGCACGATGGACACCAGGAGGATCGCACCCACCACCGCCAGCGACCACAGCACCGGCACATGGAACCAGTAAGCCGCCAGCATCTTCAGTCCCACGAACAGCAGTACCAGCGCCAGGCCGTACTTCAGCAAGTGGAAGCGCTCGGCCGAATCGGCCAGCAGGAAATACAGTGCACGCAAGCCCATGATCGCGAACATGTTCGACGTGAAGACGATGAACGGATCCTTGGTGATCGCGAAGATCGCGGGAATGCTGTCCACGGCGAAGATCAGGTCGGAAATCTCGATCAGCAGCAGCACCAGCATCAGCGGCGTGAAGTACTTGACGCCGTTCTGCATGGTGAAGAATTTCTCGCCGTCGTAGCCGTCGCTGATCTTCAGGTGGCCGCGCAACCAGCGCAGCAGCGGGTTGTCGCCGAGATCAGGTTCCTTGTCGGCGAACACCAGCATCTTCACGCCGGTGAACACCAGGAAAGCGCCGAACACGTACAGGATCCAACTGAACTATGCGATCAGCCAGGCGCCCAGCAGGATCATCACGGCCCGCATCACGATCGCGCCCACCACGCCGTACAGCAGCACGCGGCGCTGCATTTCCGGCGGCACGGCGAAATAGCTGAAGATCATCAGGAACACGAAGATGTTATCGACCGACAGCGCCTTCTCGATCAGGTAGCCGGAGAGGAATTCGGCGCCCTTCTGATTGGCGAATTCGCGTCCCACGCTGGCATCCAGATACCACCACATCAGGCCCGCGAACAGCAGCGCCAGCGACACCCAGGCCAGCGACCACCCCAGTGCCTCCTTGGGCGAGACGCGATGCGCGTGGCGCCCGCCCAGCGCGAACATGTCCAGCGCCAGCATGCCCAGCACGAACACGATGAAACCCGCCCACATGGGGCCGGTTGCGAAACTCTCTATACCGCTCACTTTTTACCTCTCCGTTTTTCCTGGGTTATTGGCTGTTGCGGGCCGCTCAGTCGAAATCGAAGATCTCGCCGAGGAAGCCCTTTTTCTTGCGCTTGTAGTCATCGCCCTGGTTGCCATAGCCATGACCACGACCATCGCGCTGCTGATGATGGCCGCCATGACCGAAACGCTGATCATAGCCCTGCGGCGACGGCGCCTGGCGCGGCGCGGGGGCCGGCGCCCCGCCGACGGCCGAGCGTTCGATCAGCTTGTCGAGCTCGCCGCGATCCAGCCACACGCCGCGGCATTGCGGGCAGTAGTCGATCTCGATGCCCTGGCGTTCCGAGATCAGCAGATTGTGCGTGGTGCAGACGGGACATTTCATTCGGCTTCTCCTTCATGACAGGTTGGCAAGCGCCGCTGCGCGGAAATCAATGCGCAGAAATCGATGCGCAGCGAACAATGACGTCACTTTAGGCCAAACCGCAATGTATGAAAATTCGAATATTCTGAGATAATCCTTCGGAAAAACCGAAGATACTCATCATGGCCGCCCTCAACTACAAGCACCTTCACTACTTCTGGACCGTCGTCAAGACCGGCGGCGTGGCGCGCGCCAGCGAGCGCCTGCACCTGACGGCGCAAACCATCAGCGGGCATCACCCTGTTCGAGGAAAGCCTGGGCTACAAGCTCTTCAATCGCGTGGGACGCCGGCTGGAATTGAACGATGAGGGACGCATGGTGTTCGACTATGCCGATCGCATCTTCACCATCGGCGAAGAACTGGAAGAAGCGCTGCGCTTCCGGCCCGGCGGGCGCGCCCTGCAATTGCGCGTGGGCGTGGCCGACGCGGTGCCCAAGGCGATCGCCTACCTTTTGCTGGAGAGCGCGCTGGCGATGGAAGATCCGATCCGCATCGTCTGCCGCGAAGGCAAGCTCGACGTGCTGCTGGCCGATCTCGCCATCCATCGGCTGGACATCATCATCGCCGACAGCCCCATGCCGCCCAATGTGGACGTGCGCGGCTATCACCACTTGCTGGGCGAATGCGACACCAGCTTTTTCGCCACGGCAGAGCTGGCCAGGCGCTACAAGAAAGGCTTCCCGCAAAGCCTGGACGGCGCGCCCTTCCTGATGCCCGGCGAGGACGCCGCCGTGCGTCCGCGCCTGCTGCGCTGGTTCGAGAAAGAACGGATCCGCCCACAGATCGCCGGCGAATTCGACGACGGCGCGCTGCTGCTGGCCTTCGGCGATGCCGGTGCGGGCATCTTCGCCGCGCCGGCCGCGATTGCCGCGCAGATCAAGAAACAATACGGCCTGGTGGAAATCGGCAAGACGGATGCCGTCCGGGAACAGTTCTACGCCATTTCGGTGGAACGCCGCCTGACGCATCCCGCCGTGCTGGCGATCCAATCGGCGGCGCGCGACAACCTGATCGTCGGCAGTTCGCGCGCGGGAAACTGAAATAACCGCGGGAGACAGGAGCGTGAGACGGCGAGGCAACCGCGATTTGTTACGAATCGAGGTTGGATCGCCAACAGATAGGATGAGCTGACCAGCCTGAGAACGGGTTCCCGCTCAGCGGGACGCAATGCCATCGATGTGCTCGCGCACATTACGACTGTCGCCCGCAAAGCCAGACGGGTACTGGGTTGGCGAAGATCAAGAAATCACACGCCGGAAAAGAAAAACCCCACGTCCTTTGCAGTCCGTGGGGTAAATCCCATTCTCGGGGGGGAGAATGGAGGGGGAACTTCAATATAAAAAAATCAGTGTTGCGCCGCAGTGATTTTTACAAATTGTTACGCCCTCTTTATAAACGACATACCTGACAAATTCCTGCGACAAAAAGCTGAATTCAATATATCAAACGCTCGCCATAAGTAAAGAACGCAGGGCCAGGAAAGATGCCGCATATTGCGCGCGGCGGCTGATCAGATACGTCGTGATGCGGCCCTCCTTGCCAAGCGAATAAGTCGAGAAACCGTGCGGCTCCATCTGCATGGCAATCACCGAACGCGGCACCACCGACACCCCGGCGCCGGCCGCCACGCATGCCAGGATGGCATGATAAGACGCCAACTCCAGCGTGCGCCCCGGTCGCCGCCCCTTGCCCACGGCCGTAAACCAGCTCTCCGCATGGCGCCGGTAGGCGCAGCCCTGCTCGAACACGATCAGGGTATCCAGCATCACGTCCTCGGGCACGCGCACCCGGCGATGGCTCTTTGGCGTCACCAGCAGCAGCTCTTCCTTGAACAGCGGTGTGGCGTCGAACGCGGGATCGTCGATGGGCCCGGCCACCAGTGCGGCGTCGAGCTTGAAGTCGCGCACCTGGCTGATCAGCACCTCCGTCGGCGCTGTCGATAGCTCCAGTCTGACCTCCGGCCAGCGCCGGTGGAATTCCGCCAGCGGCGCCGGCAGGCGGCTGGCCGCCGCGCTTTCCATCGAACCGATGCGCAGGCGGCCGCGCGGGCTTTGCGGCGCCACCGCCTGGCGCGCCTCCTGCACCAGGTCGAGGATGCGCTCGGCGTAGTCCAGCAAGGCTTCGCCAGCCGCGGTCAGCACCATGCGCCGGCGGTCGCGCACGAACAAGGGCACGCCTATCGATTCTTCCAACTGCTTGATGCGCGTGGTGACATTGGATTGCACGCGGTTGAGGCGCTCCGCGGCGCGCGTGATGCCGCCCTTGGCCACCACCGCACGGAAGATTTCCAGCTCGGCCAGCTCCATATCGATCTCCATTTAAGATGAAGTCATTCTTATTATTCATTTTTTCGAATGCTGGAAACACGATAGCATAGACACCCTCCGTCAATAAGAATACCGAGACGCCAATGACTCTCCCCTGTCGCCGGCGGCATGGATGCTCGCATCCCGCCGCCCAGCCAACCGTGTTGACCGCCCCTGCCCGCCTTGCAGCCATCCGCGAAGGGAGCCCCGCATGAACGATCTCGGCTCCGCGCCGCAAAGCCGCGCCATGGGATGGAAGATCTGCCTGTCCGGCATGCTGGCGTTGTCGGTAGCCATGGGCATCGGCCGCTTCGCCTTCACGCCGCTGCTGCCGATGATGCTGCACGAAGGCAGCTTCAACCTGCAGATGGGCGGCTGGCTGGCCACCTCCAACTATCTCGGCTACTTCGTTGGCGCCATGCTGTGCGCCTTCCACCGCAGCAACCGTCCGGTACCGTTGATACGCGCCGGCCTGGCCGCCACCGTCCTGCTGACGGCCGCCATGGGCGTGCTGCACAACGACGCGGCATGGTTGGGATTGCGCTTCCTCTCCGGCATCGCCAGCGCCTATGTGTTCGTCTATACCGCCGGCTGGTGCCTGCAACAACTGACGCAGTTGAAGCATCCCGACCTGGGCGGCGTGATCTTCTGCGGCCCCGGCATCGGCATCGCACTGACCGGCCTGCTGACCGGCGCCATGGTGACGTCCGGCTGGCTGGCGGCATCGGGCTGGATCTCCTTTGGCATGATCGCGCTGGCGCTGACCGCGCTGATCTGGAAGACCTTCAGCTTCGATGCCGGCCATGGACAAACCGGCGCAGCCACCGCGCAACCCGACAGTGCGCGAGAAGAAACGCCCGAGCAGAAACACGAAGTGCGCCAGCAGGTGATCGCCTACGGCATGGCCGGCTTCGGCTACATCATCACCGCCACCTTCCTGCCGGTGATCGCGCGCCAGGCGCTGCCCGGCTCCAGCTGGCCGGATTTCTTCTGGCCCATCTTCGGCTTCGGCGTGGCGCTGGGTGTGTTCTGCGCCGGCCGCCTGCCGGTGCACGGCGACCAGCGCGTGCTGCTGGCCTGGGCCTATGTGATGCAGGCCGCTGGCGTGGCGCTGTCCATCCTGCTGCCTAACGCCATCGGATTTGCAGTGAGCTGCCTATTGCTGGGTCTGCCCTTCACTGCCATTACGCTGTTCGCCATGCGCGAAGCACGCCGCCTGCGCCAGGCGCATGCCAGCAGCCTGATGGGCCTGATGACGGCCGCCTATGGCATCGGCCAGATCGCCGGCCCGCCGCTGGCTACGGCACTGGTGCGCACCAGCGGCTCGTTCACGCCCTCGCTCTGCGTGGCGGTGGCGGCGCTGCTGGCGGGCGCCTTCCTGTATTACCGGCTGACGCTGAGCCACCGGCTGGAACAGCAAGCAGCCTGACACATCGCCGCCCTTGCCTGGGCCCATGAAAAACGCCCGCTGCACGATCCATGCAGCGGGCGTTTTTGCATCCGGATACGCAGTCCGGCAAGCCTTCAGCGGAACGCCGGCTCCGCGAAGCTGCGCAGCTTGCGGCTGTGCAGTTGCTCGATACCGTTGTTGCGCAGCAGCTCCAGCGCGCGGATGCCGATCTGCAAGTGCTGGGCCACGCGCTGCTCGTAGAAGCTGTTGGCCATGCCGGGCAGCTTGATTTCACCGTGTAGCGGCTTGTCCGATACGCACAGCAAGGTGCCGTAAGGCACGCGGAAGCGGAAGCCGTTGGCCGCCACGGTGGCGCTTTCCATGTCCAGCGCGATGGCGCGGCTCTGCGAAAAGCGCAGCAGCGGCGTGCGGTGGTCGCGCAGTTCCCAGTTGCGGTCATCGACCGAGGCCACGGTACCGGTGCGCATGATGCGCTTCAGTTCATAGCCTTCCAACCGGGTGATGCTCGCCACCGCGTCCTGCAGCGCCAGTTGTACTTCGGCCAGCGCCGGAATCGGCACCCACAGCGGCAGGTCGTCGTCCAGCACGTGATCGTCGCGCACATAAGCGTGGGCCAGCACGTAGTCGCCCATGCGCTGCGAGGCCGACAGGCCGGCGCAGTGGCCCAGCATCAGCCAACCGTGCGGACGCAGGACGGCGACGTGGTCGGTCACGGTCTTGGCGTTGGAGGGACCGACGCCGATATTGACCAGTGTGATCCCGCTGCCGTCGGCGCGCTGCAAGTGATAGGCCGGCATCTGCGGCTGGCGCGCCGGCGCCACGCCCGAGGGCGCCTGACTGCGGCCGCCTTCCTGGTTGGCGCTCCAGGTGGTGACGTTGCCAGGCTCAACGAAGGCCACGTATTGCTGGCGATAGGCGCGTTCCTCCGGATCGTCGGTCGGCTCCATCAGGCGGCGCCCCAGGCGCACGAATTCATCCACGTAGAAGGCATAGTTGGTGAACAGCACATAACGCTGGAACTGATCCGGCGACGTCGCCGTGTAGTGGCGCAGGCGGTGCAGCGAATAATCGATGCGCGGCCCGGTGAACAGCGCCAGCGGATGCACGCCGTCGCGCCAGGCGCCGTTGTCGGCCTCATAGGTGCCGTTGGCGATGCGGTCGTCCATGGTCGCCAAATCCGGCAGGTCGAACAGGTCTGGCAGCGAACGCAGGTGTTCGGGATCCAGGCTGCCTTCGACATGGATGCCTTCAGGGAAGGCGAAGTGCACCGGGATCGGCATGTCGCTCACGCCGATTTCCAGCGGCACCTGATGGTGTTGCAGCACCAGCTTGAACTGGCTCAGCAGATAGTTATGGAACAGCTTGGGACGCGTCAGCGTGGTCTCGTAGCAACCCGGGCCGGCCACGAAGCCGAAGGACTGACGGGTATCGGTATGGGTCGCCTTCTCGGTGGTAATGCGCACGAAGGGATAGCAGGCACGCACGCGCTGCTCGGGCGCCTCGCCGGCGGAAAACTGGCGGAAGGCTTCGCGCAGGATGGCGGTGTTGTGTTCGTAGATGTCAAGGACGCGCGCGTAGGCCGCTTCGGGATCGGTGAATTTTTCAGTGGCAAACATCGTGGTTCTCCGTCATTGCCGCACCCGGCGCCCCGGTATTGCCATGCGCGCGTGCGGCGCGGCCGGCCAATGCCGGCCATTTATCGAAAATTTCTTGTGTGCACTGCCATATTACCTGAGTCCACGCCGCCCCACGATCGTGCGAAGAGGCTCGGCAATCCCCCGCTTTCCTTCGCATCATGACGGGCGGCGCCGGTGCTATCGTCGAACTCTTCACTTCCCTTTGCACTTTGGCTCCAAACCCGAAATTCCTGGATCCAAAATTGCGAGCAGATGCCTCCTGCCTGCGCTCCGCAATGGTGCCGCGGCAGCTCATCGAGGTGCATGCAATCCCGCTGCCGGTGCATGATTCCCATGGCGTAAAAAAAGCTTTGATCACGACACGAGCCAGTGCTATCTTGGTCGCGCTCCGCAACATGCCGGGCTAGTCAGCATGAAGGTTCCGGCAGGCCGCCGGGGCGATAACAATATCTAATCCACACGTACAGAGGCACACATGCTCATCAGAAAATACTTCAGCCAATTCCTGGTCCTGCTCTGCCTGGCGGCAGCCGCCGCCGCGCAAGCGCAGAACCTGCCCAACGTCGTCATCCTGGCGACCGGCGGCACCATCGCCGGCACCGGCGCCACCACCACCACCACCACGGTCGGCTACACCGCCGCCAAGGTCGGCGTCGATGCGCTGATCGCAGCCGTTCCCGAGCTGAAGAAGGTCGCCAACGTGCGCGGCGAGCAGACCATGCAGATCGCCAGCGAAAACATGAACAACGACGCCTGGCTGAAGCTGGCCAAGCGCGTCAACACCCTGCTGGCGCAGAGCGACGTTGACGGCATCGTGATCACCCACGGCACCGACACCATCGAAGAAACCGCTTACTTCCTGGACCTGGTGGTCAAGAGCAAGAAGCCGGTGGTGATCGTCGGCGCCATGCGTCCCTCGACCGCGATCAGCGCCGACGGCCCGATCAACCTGTACAACGCCGTCCTGCTGGCGGGCAGCAAGGAAGCCATCGGCAAGGGCGTGCTGGTGACCCTGAACGACCAGATCAACGCCGGTCGCGAAGTCACCAAGACCAACACCTCCACGCTGGATACCTTCAAGACGCCTGAACTGGGCTTCCTGGGCTACATCCAGGGCAGCAAGCCGTTCTTCTATCGCCAGTCCACCCGCAAGAACACCGCAGACACCCCGTTCGACATCATGAACCTGGACAAGCTGCCGCAAGTGGACATCGTGTACGGCTACGCCAACATGAACCCGATCGCGCTGAACGCCTTCGTGGCCGCCGGTGCGCAAGGCATCATCCACGCCGGCGTGGGTGACGGCAGCCTGAACAACACCGTGGTGCCATCGCTGACCGAAGCCCGCAAGAAGGGCGTCGTGATCGTGCGCGCAAGCCGCGTCGGCCAGGGCATCGTGGCACGCAACGGCGAAGCCGACGACGACAAGCTGGACTTCGTCGTCTCCGACACCCTGAACGCACAGAAGGCCCGCATCCTGCTGATGCTGGCGCTGACCAAGACCACCGACACCAAGGAAATCCAGAAGATGTTCTGGGAGTACTGATCCTCGGCGGCGGCGCAAAACGGCGCCGCCCCTGGCCTGGTCATGAAAAAAGCCCGCTGCATGCAGCGGGCTTTTTCTTTGGCGGATGCACCGGGACGGCAACCGGATCAGAAGCCCAGCGACTCGCCCGCGCCCAATAGCGTGGCGATGCCCAGGATCGCAAAGATCGCCGAGGCGATGGCATGCACCAGGCGCACCGGGATCTTGCCGGCGATCCTGTCGCCCAGCACCACCGCCGGCACGTTGGCGATCATCATGCCCAGCGTGGTGCCGGCCACCACCGGCACGAAGGCGTGATATTGCGCGGCCAGCGCCACGGTGGCGACCTGGGTCTTGTCGCCCATCTCGGCCAGGAAGAAGGTCAGCAAGGTGGTGCCGAACACGCCGAAGCGGCCGAACTTGGCCTCGCTCTCGTCGAACTTGTCGGGGATCAGCGTCCACACCGCCATGGCGATGAAGGACACGCCCAGCACCCAGCGCAGTACCTCGGGAGAGACCAGCGACGTGATCCATGCGCCCAGCGCGCCGGCGAAGGCATGGTTGGCGATGGTGGCGACCAGGACGCCGACGATGATGGGAACGGGCTTGCGGAATTTGGCGGCCAGGATGAAGGCCAGCAACTGGGTTTTATCGCCGATCTCGGCGAGGGCGACGATGCCTGTGGAAACAAGGAATGCATCCAATTGGGTTTCTCTCTCCATGGCCGGACGACGGACGAATGACCACGCGCGCTCTCCGGCCATTCCAGAGGCAACGTGGTCAAAGGTCTTGTCAAGCGAAGAACCCTTTGCAGGATTCCCTGGAACCGCCGGCGCCATGATCCGTGGATCAAGTATGTTGACGCAGGCCCCTCCTCAGGGTGGAAGGCGACTACTCCCCAATGACGGGCGCATTGTACTGAGTTTGCCCGAATGAGTCCACGCCAAATCGTGGTTTTTCGATTGCCATCATGGCATCCTCTGTGGACAACGGAACCATCGCCATGGCCGCCGACTCTGTAGAAGGCACGGCAGAGCATCCGCCGCGCAAGCCGGGAGATTCCTCGCCGGCCTTCTGCAATGCCTCCCCCGATCACCGCGACAGGAAACCCAACGCCCATGACCAACCGACGCCGCTTCCTCACCTCCGCCACCGCCGCCGCGGCGCTCGCCGCGCTGGGCATTCCGCCGGAAGCGCTGGCCGCCGGACGCATCAAGATGGGATCGTCCGAACGTTTCTCCTTCGATGCCCTGATCGCCCGCGCGCGCGACATGGCCAGGACACCCTACAACCCGCGCAACAAGGTGCCGCGCGAGATCCTCGACCAGATCGACTACGAAGCCCACGGCAAGATCCGCTTCAATACCGACTACGCACCCTTTGCCGACGGCCCCGGCCAGTTTCCGCTGACCTTCTTCCATCTCGGCAAATTCTTCCTGGTGCCGGTGCGCATGTTCGTGCTGGACGGCGTCGGCAGCGGCGCGAATCAGGCCGCCACGCGCGCGCGTGAAATCATCTACGACGACAAGTACTTCGACATGCCGGCCGACAGCCCGGCCCACCAGCTGCCGCCGGGCAGCGGCTTCGCCGGCTTCCGCTTCCAGGAAAGCCGCCTGGCCGACCAGGGCAAGAAGGACTGGCGCAAGAACGATTGGGTGGCCTTCCTCGGCGCCTCCTATTTCCGCGCCATCGGCGACCTCTACCAATACGGCCTGTCCGCGCGCGGCATCGCCATCGACGTCGCCGAAGCGGACAAGAAGGAAGAATTCCCCGACTTCACCCAGTTCTTCTTCGAACCTTCCGCCCCCGGCAGCGACACCGTGGTGGTCTATGCCCTGCTGGAAGGCCCCAGCGTCACCGGCGCCTACAAGTTCACCATGCGCCGCACCGAGGGCGTGACGATGGACATCGACAAGTCGCTGTTCCTGCGCCGCGACGTCGCGCGCCTGGGACTGGCGCCCGCCACCTCGATGTACTGGTTCTCGGAAACGGTCAAGGGCACCGGCGTGGACTGGCGCCCGGAGGTGCACGACTCCGACGGGCTGGCCATGTGGAGCGGCGCGGGCGAGCATATCTGGCGTCCGCTCAACAACCCGCCGCACACCATGTCCTCGGCCTTTGCCGACAGCAATCTGCGTGGCTTCGGCCTGCTGCAGCGCGACCGCGAATTCGACCACTATCAGGACGGCGTCATGTACGAGCGCCGCCCCAGCCTATGGGTGGAACCGCTGGAAGCGTGGGGCGACGGCGAAGTGCAATTGATCGAACTGAGAACCGACGACGAAATCCACGACAACATCGTCGCCATGTGGGTCCCCAAGGCCAAGGCCGTGGCCGGCTCGGCTTACCGGCTGCGCTATCGCCTGTACTGGCAAAAGGACGAACCCTTCCCCTCGCCGCTGGCGCGCTGCGTCGCCACCCGCCTGGGCAACGGCGGCCAGCCGGGACAGCCGCGCCCGCCCAATGTGCGCAAGTTCATGGTCGAATTCAAGGGCGCGCCGCTGGAGACACTGCCCTACGGCGTCAAACCCGAAGCGGTGCTGAGCGCCTCGCGCGGCAACTTCTCCTATGTCTTCACCGAACCGGTTCCCAACGGCGTGGCCGGGCACTGGCGCGCGCAATTCGACCTCACGGTGGACGGCGGCGATCCGGTGGAGATGCGCCTGTTCCTGCGCCACCAGGGCCAGGCGCTGAGCGAGACCTGGCTGTTCCAGTACCATCCGTTCAAGACCAGTCCGGTGTATTGAGGCTGCGGGACGAACGTAAAAAAGCCGGCGTTGCCGGCTTTTTTATTTTGTCGCGGTCGCGGCAAGACACCAGGAAAAGCATGACGTCTCAAATGACATTCATTATCAAGCGCGTCGCCGCGCTCTACCTGTTCGACAGCGGCTTCGCGCCCTATCTGAGCCATGCCGAATCCTTCGAGCCGGTGAGCGGCACCGATTTCTTCGGCAGCCAGTTCCGTCCGACGCGCGGCAAGCTGTACGAAGCCGGCCTGCGCTACCAGCCGCCCGGCTACAACGCCATGCTGTCGGCCACCGTGTTTCGCCAGAAGCAGAAGAACACCACCATGACCGATTCCGATCCGACCCACGTCTGCGCGGGCAATACCTTGTGTTCGGTGCAAAGCGGCGAAGTGAAGACCGACGGCGTGGAACTGGAAGCCAAGACCACGCTGCAGAACGGCCTGAACCTGACGGCCGCCTACACCTATACCGACGCCATCAACAGCAATGCCGACGCCGCCTACAAGGGCAAGACCCCGACCTCGGTGGCGCCGCATACCGCCTCGCTGTGGGCCGACTACACGCTGCAGCAGGGCGCGCTGGCCGGGCTGGGCATGGGCGCCGGGGCGCACTACACCGGCCGCATGTGGGCCGATGCCGCCAACACGCAGACCATTCCCTCCTTCGTGCTGGTGGACGCCATGCTGCGCTACGACCTGTCCAAGCTCGGCCCGTCCTTCAAGGGCATGCGCTTTGCGTTCAACGTGCAGAACCTGTTCGACAAGGTCTACTATCCCGGCATCTGCGCCAAGACCTATTGCCTCTATGGCGAAGGCCGCACGATGACGGCGACCCTGGGCTATCGCTTCTGAGCAAAATGGGCGAAAACAGGAGCGTGAAAAAAAATTTGCGCATTTTCCGAAAACCGCTTTATAATCTCGCCTCTTGGCGGCTGTAGCTCAGCTGGATAGAGTACTTGGCTACGAACCAAGGGGTCGTGGGTTCGATTCCTGCCAGCCGCACCAGATGCAAAAAAAGACAAAAGGGTCCATCGTCAGATGGGCCCTTTTTCTTTGTGCGCCCAGCATGGGCGCACTCCTGCGGGTGCAAGTCCCGCCATGAGCTGGTCACAGTGAATGAAGTGAAGCGCAACTGCATGAGGGTGACCGAGTGTGGGAAGGAAGCGTGGAGCGTAAATCGCGAGCCGATGAACAAGAATCGCATAGAAGGCGC
>WNDX01000007.1 GCA_009914615.1 Herbaspirillum frisingense | reverse complement strand
CAAGGGCTTGGCACGCAGGGCGTTCTCCATCCCTTTACGACCTTCATCGACCCATTCTTCGATCTCGGATGGCGGGATATCAAACGACCGGCTAGCCTCGGCGACCGTCGCCTTTCCCTGGATGATTTCCATCACCAGCGCCGCTTTGCGCTTGGCTGTCCAACGCTTGAATTCTTCTTCCATGACCTTGCTCATTTTGATTTCCTTTTAGGATTATCTACTGAGCAGGTTTTTAGTGGGTCATTACACGCGCAACCGGCGCCCCACGGTCGGATGGCTCAGATGCAAGGCGCGCGCGGCGGCGCCGAGCGTGCCCGTGCGCGCGATGGCGAGAAAGATCCTGACATCGCTCCACTCCATGACACCCCCAACAAAAATGAACGGACGGCGTTCATTATATTCAGTTGATGAACAATATCGAACTTTGCGAGACTACGCTCCGTCACCTGCCGCATCGCCGGCGCTCGTCATCACCCGCTGGCTCTGCCATGAGCACGCCAGCCCTGGAAGGAGCAACGCAATTGGATATCGGAATCATCGGTCTTGGCGCAATGGGCCGCGCCATCGCGCGCAACCTGGCCGCGGCCGGGCACACCGTGGTCGCCTGGAACCGCTCGGGCGGGAACGTCGAGGGCGTGCGCGTGGTGGACACGCCCGCGCAGGCATTGCAGGGCGACATGGCATTGACCATGCTGTCCGAGGACACGGCCATCCGCAGCGTGCTGGTGGAAAGCGATCTGCTGGCCGGGGCGCGGCCGGGCCTGGTGCATGTGGTGGCGTCCACCATCTCGGTCGCCTTTGCACGGGAACTGGCCGAGCATCATCGGATCCATGGCGTCGCGCTGGTGGCGGCGCCGGTGCTGGGGCGGCCGGACGTGGCCGCACGGGCGGAGCTCAACATTCTCGCGGCCGGCGCCACGAGCGCGATCGAGCAGGCCAGGCCGGCGCTGGAAGCGATCGGCAAGCGCATCTGGCACCTGGGCGAGGAACCGCACATGGCGTATGCCGCCAAGCTGGCCTGCAACATGATGATCACCTTCGCGATCGAAGCGATGGCCGAAGCCGTGGTGCTGACCGAAGCGCATGGCGTGCCGCGGGAACGCTTCCTCGATCTGATCCTCGGAACCTTGTTCAACAGCCGGCCCTATCAGACCTACTCGGGCAACCTGATCAAGAACGAATACCCGCCGGGCTTCAAGGCCACGCTGGGCCTCAAAGACCTGCGCCTGGCGAAGGTAGCCGCCGGCGACGCCAAGGGCGCGCTGCCAATGCTCGATATCGTCCATGCACGCATGCAAGAGGCCGTGGACGCCGGCTACGGCGACCATGACTGGTCTGCTCTGGCGAGAACCACGCTGGGCGAACGCTAACAACACGGACACATCGCCACATCCCATGCGCCGCATTCGATGACCGGCCTTATCACTCGCTCAATCAAAAACAAGGACAACCATGACCTGCCAAACTCCCCTGCCCCGACGCCTGGCCCTTCGCGCCTTGTATACCTTGCTGGCCATCACCCTGCTGCTGCAATGCGCGGCGCACGCGGCCGCCCCGCTCGCGCGCACGCCGGCGCCCGGCTTCTACCGCTTCATGCTGGGCGGTTTCGAGATCACCGCGCTCAATGACGGCACGCTGGGATTGCCGGTCGCCCAGTTTCTGACCAACACCACGCCCGAGAAGATCAACCAGGCGCTGGCCGATCACTATCTGGAGAGCCCGCTTGAAACCTCTTACAACGCCTTCCTGGTCAATACCGGCACCCGGCTCATCCTGATCGACACCGGCGCCGGCAATCTCTTCGGCCCGCGCCTGGGCAAGCTGGCGGCCAACCTGAAGGCCTCGGGCTACACGCCGTCCCAAGTGGATGAGATCGACATCACGCACATGCACGGCGACCATATCGGCGGGCTGACGACGGATGAAACGATGAATTTCCCGAACGCGATCGTGCGCGTCAATCGCCGGGAACTCGATTACTGGCTGAGCGAAGCGAACATGGCCAAGGCGCCCGAAGGCAATCGCGGCGACCAGAAAGGCAGCTACCGCCGCGCCATGGCCATCATGGCGCCCTACATCAAGGCCGGCCGAGTGCGCCCGTTTGAAGGAGAGGCGGAACTGAGTCCCGGCATCCGGGCCTATCAAAGCGCCGGACATACGTCCGGCCATGTGGGCTACCTGATCGAGAGCCAGGGCGAGCGACTGATGGTGGTGGGCGACATCATCCACGTTGCGACCATCCAGTTCGAGGATCCCACGGTCACCATTGCATTCGACAGCGACAGCCGGCAAGCCGAACAGGAACGCATCAAGGAATTCACCCGCATCGCCGACGACGGGCTGCTCTTCGCCGCCGCCCACGTCCCCTTCCCCGGCCTGGGCCGGCTGCGGACGAAGGGGCATGGCTTCCAGTGGATTCCGGTCAATTATTCGGCGGGGCAATGAGTTAGGGCAGAGCGAAATGCGTCACACCGTCGCTGCGATCGGCAAGGTGGCGACGCATGCCCCGAGAAACTGACATCTACCGCCATTAGATAATCTGTAGGACATCATTCGGCTTGATGGTGCCGATGCCGGAGATATTGAGCTTGATGCCGTCGGACGCAGTCGAAACGCTCACCACCGTCCCGAATGCCAGCGCGGTGGCATTCACGGCGGTGCCATTGTTGGATGCGCTGACGGTGAACGTGTACTTCCCGTTCGACGCCTTACCACCGGCGTCATTGGTGCCGTCCCAGACGATGGGCGCCACGCCGGCGGCCTGGGTTCCCAGGTCCATGGTGCGCACCACGGCGCCGTTCGCATCCTTGACGGTGACCACCACGGAAGATGCGCTGGTAGCCAGGTTCACGCCGAAAATCGCCTTCTGGCTGGTGACGGCATTGCCCTTGTCATCCTTGGTGGTCACCGTACCCAGTTGAAGGTTGTCGCCAGGCGTGAGCACGCTGCGCCCGATCATGTTGGCCGAAGAAAGCGCCTGGGAAGAATTGAGATTGCCCATCAGCTTGGCCAGCGAACCGTTCAACTGGCTGATGCCCGACACCGTAGACAACTGCGCCATCTGCGTCGTCAACTGCGAATTGTCCATCGGCTTGCTCGGATCCTGGTTCTTCATCTGCGCGATGAGCAAGGTCAGGAAGCGATTCTGGATCGCCTCAGGCGTGTTGTTATTGAGCCCCTGCTTTGACGTGGTGCTTCCCGTGGCGCCTCTTTTACTCACGCCGTTCATACCGTTAAGCAAATCGTTGGACACTGCGCTCATGGAACCCTCCTGAAGCTGTTTGACCCATCCGGGATTGAATCGGATCGCAGCAGGAAACGGCATCGCCTATCGCGATACAGCCGGGCATTGCGTGGCCGGCTGTCGATTGTGGATGCTGTCGTTTCTCAAATGGTTTGATCCGGGTATGGCTGTGGAAAATAACAAGGAAGCATGACTTCTTTGCGCAATTTTCATGACGATTCAGTGGAGACTTTTATTTTCCTTCGACCAGGTCTGCCTTGCGCGGGGCTTTGGCGCGGGGCCTGTCGGCGCCTTGATGGGAATCCGTGCGCATCGAAAGTGACGAGAGCGCGTAAGCTAACGTCGAACCTGTTCCCGCACGGCAGCGACCATTTCTAACATGTTTGCCTAGTGTGCCAATGCGCATCTTCATTCTCATTTTTCATGGAGGATTTCTGCTCCGGTTTGGCACGGCGTGACGACAGGACAGGATGGATCGTTCCAGAGCGCCGGCGACTTTTCGCATCGCCTTCGGCGTAAAGTGTCCGCCTCACGAGTGGGGACGATAGTTTTTCCGGCTGACGTATAAGGCTTCTATCGGCAAGACAACGAATACAACGAATACAACGGATACGACAACGATCATCCGTGAATGAAGAAGCAAGAACTGGAGTGTGCAACGCGCGACCGGGTCACATAATGGGTTCATTCACTCACACAGGAAGGAAGCCATGAATACGCCTCACGTTGTCGCAGAACCCAGCATCCTCTATCTCGGAACGCCCGTCGCCCTGGTCAGCACCGTCAATGAAGACGGCACCCACAATCTGGCACCGATCTCGTCGGTGTTCTGGCTGGGCTGGCGCGGGGTGCTGGGCATCGCCTCCGCGTCGCAGACGGCGCGCAATCTGCTGCGCACCGGCGAATGCGTGCTCAATCTTCCCTCGGTCAAGGAAGTGAGCGCGGTGGATCGCATCGCGCGCACCACGGGGGTGAATCCTGTTTCGGCATTCAGGAAGGCGATGGGGTATGTCCATGAGCCCGACAAGTTCGGCCGGGCGGGGATGACGAAGGTGACATCGGATACCGTCGGCGCGGCGCGCGCGCTGGAATGTCCGATCCAGCTCGAAGCCGTTCTTGCTGCGGCGCATGGTATCGGAGACGACCATGATCAATTGCGCGGCGCCATCAGCTTGCTTGAAGTACGGATCCAGCGCGTTCACGTGCATCCCGATTTGCTCATGGAAGGCCACGCCAATCGTATCGATCCGGATAAGTGGTCGCCCTTGATCATGAGCTTCCAGAAGTTCTATGGACTCTGTGGGCAGGTGCATCCATCCCGGCTGGCCGAGATACCGGAAGAGTCGTATCGGGTTCTTGCCGAAATCCCGGAGAATGCCTGATGAAACTCCGACCTTGATCGCACGAAGAATGTAAGTGAAGCGGTGAAAAAAACAGCCCGATCCAATCGGGCTGTTTTTATCGGGATGGGCATGATGCCGACGATATCAGATCATTGATTGGCCACCGCGGCCTCTGCCTGTTGATCCCGGCGATTCCGCAAATCCGGATTTGCCGGGACACCATGAGGATGGAATCCGAACGGCAGCGCCGTCATCACCTGCCCTCGGGGCGTGGCTCCAGCCTTAGCGCGGAGGGTTCATCCCGGCGGCGCGCATCTGGGCTTCCAGTTGCTTTTCCAGCATCTCGGTACGCTGCTTCTGCACGCTCATGAGGGCATCCCACACGCTGAAGTTATGGACATCCATTGCGTGGCAATTCACGGTGACGGCCAGCAGGGCGAGGACGATGATGTTGCGCATGATTGACTCCGTCTGAAAAAGTGTCTTGGGTGTTTCGTTTGGCTTGAGTACATCGTGAACCCGGCACCTTTCCGACAGATTTCAACTTTCGTCCGCCATGTTTCAATTGAAATATGGCCTCTCTCCTGCTTATCGCTTCGCTCTATCGGCGCACGCCGTCCCCGGATGGCAGCGGGCGCTCTGACCGACCTCGGCCGGATTGGCCCGGCTGCTTCTGCATACGGCTGATCAGCAAGTCTTCATCCCGGACGCCCGCCAATCCCGCTCGTTGATCTTCCCCTAGGCCAGCGCCTCCCTCGCCTCATGCCGCGCCCTCACCTCGCGCACCATGGCCTGCGGCGGTTTGCCGAACGCGCGCAGGAAGGCGCGGCGCATGCGTTCTTCGTCGCCGAAGCCGGTGTCGGCGGCGATGGCGGCGATAACGTTGTGGCCGGCTTCGATCAGGGCCTTGGCGGCCTCCAGGCGCAGCTTTTCCACCGCCTTGGCGGGGGAATAACCGGTCTGCAGCTGGAAGGCGCGGCTGAAGTGACGCGGGCTCCAGTGCACGTGGGCGGCCAGTTGCTCGATGGTGAGCGGTTCGCGCAGGTGTTCCTTGGCGAAGGAAAGCGCGTCGCGGATGCGATCGGAGGCGGGCTCCATTTCCGACAAGGTGGAGAACTGCGATTGCCCGCCGGTGCGACGGTGATAGACCACCATCTTGCGCGACACCGAGCGCGCGGTCTGGGCGCCGAGGTCGGCGTCCACCAGGGCCAGCGCCAGGTCGATACAGGCGGTCATGCCGGCCGAGGTCCAGACGCCGCCGTCGTTGACGAAGATCCTGTCTTCGTCCACCTGCACCAGCGGATGACGTGCGCGCAACTCCAGCGCGTGCGCCCAGTGCGTGGTGGCGCGACGGCCGTCCAACAGGCCGGCTTCGGCCAGCAGGAAGGCACCGGTGCAAATGCTGGCGGTGCGTCGGGCGCGCGCCGCGGCCTTGCGCAATTGCTCGGTCAGCTCGCTCATGCCGCCGGGCACGTCCAGCGCCCCTCCCACCATCACCGTATCGGCCGGCCGCCGCGCCATGGCCAGCGTTTCCACCCGCACGCCCGCGGACGAGGCCACCATGCCGCCTTCCAGCGACACCAGCTCGGTCTGGTAATAGGCCTCTCCCAGCTCCAGGTTGGCCATCTCGAACACCGTCATGGCCGCCAGGTCAAGGATCTGGAAGCCGGGGAAGACCACGAAGGCGATGCGTTTGGGCATGATGCAATCCTATCTCTTTTCGAGGGTTGTTTGATTAATGAGACATATTCTCCGACGCCTCGCCCCAGGCGGCAAGCGGCTTGTCGCGCAGATGGCACAAAAAGAGGGAAATTAGTCATTTCGGATATCCCACCCCATCCCCAAAATGAGTTGCAAGGCCGGGACAGTCCCGGCCCGCGGCGCCCGCCGGGCGTTTCGCGCCATCGGAACGGCGTTTCGTCGCGCACCGCTGGCGCGCCGTCCCGCCGGCATCGACACTTAACCCAAGGAACAGATCATGCAACTCACCGACAACACCATCTTCCTCACCGGTGGCACCTCCGGCATCGGCCGCAGCCTGGCGGAGGCTTTCCACAAGCTGGGCAACCAGGTGATCATCGCCGGGCGCCGCAAGGCCTTGCTGGATGAGGTCACCGCGGCCAATCCGGGCATGCGCGGCGTGGAGCTGGACATCAACGACCCGCAGGATATCCAGGCGGTGGCCGAGTGGCTGGTCAAGGAATTCCCCACGCTGAACGTGCTGGTCAACAACGCCGGCATCATGCCCTTCGATAACGCCGCCGGCGCCATCGACGATGCGGTGATGCAATCGATCATCAACACCAACCTGTACGGCCCGATCCGCCTGACCGCGGCGCTGATCGAGCACCTGAAGAAGCAACCGCGCGCGCTCATCCTGAACAACACCTCGATCCTGGCCTTCACGCCGCTGGCCGCCTCGGCGGTGTACTCAGCGAGCAAGGCGGCGCTGCATTCGTATTCGCTGTCGCAACGCTTCATGCTGCGCGACACCACGGTCAAGGTGCAGGAAATCGCTCCGCCCTGGGTCAACACCGACCTGATCGGCAAGACCGACGATCCGCGCGCCATGCCGCTGGACGCCTTCATCGAGCAGACCATGCAGGCGCTCGGTTCGGATGCAGAAGAAGTGGTGGTCGAGGCGGCGCGCCAGTTCCGCGACAACGCCGGCCCCAAGGAGCATGCCTTTGTCCACGGTTTTAATCAGATGCTGGCGGATAGCCCGATCGAACTTTGATGTCTCCGCGCCGGCGCACACCAGGCTGGCGCTTTCTTATTGTTGTTATCGCCATTGAAAGGAAATGCCATGAACGCACTCCGCATCGCCGCCACCCTCGCCTTTTCCGCTGTCCACGCCGAGAATGCCGCGCCGTCCCAGCCGGGCGGCAAGACCCGCGCCGAAGTGATCGCCGAGATGCAGGCCGCGCGCGCCGCGGGCCAGTTGAACAAGCCGGATTACTACCCGGTCTTCGACCGCAGCTGGAATGAAGGCAAGCAGGCGCGTGCCCGGGATGCGGCCAAGGACGCCGCCCAGTGAGGACGGGCTGTTGAGGAAAAGGCAGGTGCGGAAAGTTGCCTGATTGCACTTTAGCGCCGGCCGACGCCGTCCGCGCATTTTTGATAGCATGCCGGCATGGATACCTCGAACACCCCCGAACTGAACGCCCTGACCGACACCGCAGGGCTGGGCCTGTCGGCTGTCGTGGCCGGTCTGCGCACTTCGCGCGAAGTGACCAACAAGATCCGCTACCGCGGCGAGATCCGTGAACTGCCTTCGCGCGAAGCGATGCAAAAGCTGCTGCAGAACCTGCAGGCGGCGCTGTTCCCGACGCATTACGGCCACACCGACCTGTCGGACGAGACCATCGATTACTTCGTCGGCAGCCAGCTCAACGCCGCGCTGTGCGTGCTGAAGGAGCAGGTGCGCCGCGGCCTGTACTTCGCCTCCGACGGGCCGCAGGACGAGGATGAACTGCACATGCGCGCGGCCGTCATCACGCGCGACTTCGCGCATCAGTTGCCGGCCATCCGCGACGTGCTGGTCAGCGACATCCTGGCCGCCTATCACGGCGACCCGGCGGCCTCCAGCATTTCGGAAATCCTGCTGTGCTATCCCGGCACCACCGCCATCATCTACCACCGCCTGGCGCATGCCCTGCATCGCCTGGGCGCGCTGCTGCTGGCGCGCCTGGTGGCCGACATCGCGCATTCGGCCACCGGCATCGACATCCACCCGGCGGCGCAGATCGGCCCCAGCTTCTTCATCGACCACGGCACCGGCGTGGTGATCGGCGAGACCACCATCATCGGCCGCAACGTGCGCCTGTACCAGGCCGTCACGCTGGGCGCCAAGCGTTTCCCGACCGAACCGGACGGCTCGCTGGTCAAGGGCATTCCGCGCCATCCCATCGTCGAGGACGACGTGGTGGTGTATGCCGGCGCCACCCTGCTGGGCCGCATCACCATCGGCCAGGGCTCGGTCATCGGCGGCAACGTCTGGCTCACGCACAGCGTGCCGCCGGGCAGTAATGTCTCGCAGGCGGAAATGCTGAGCGAGTGCAAGAAACTCTGAGGAAGACGGCCGGCGCTCAGCCGGCCAGCGGCATCCAGCGCTGCACGAAGAACAGCGCGCCCAGCAGCGCCAGGCCGACGAAGAAGATCGCGGCGATCAGCTTGCTGTCGGTCGGCTGCATCGGTTCCAGCGCCAGGCTGCCGAGCTCCTGGTAAAGATGGGGATCATTCATGCGGGCTCCTGAAGGCTGCGCGCCCGCCGCCATGTGCAACGAGCATGCTCCATGCTAGACCAGCCTCCCGCTACGGTGAACGAAGCGATATGCGCATGCATATCCGCCCACCGCATAAGCCCCTCCCCTCCTATCGCCTGACCGGCGCCGCGGGCGCGGCGGGATGCGCCGGTTCGCGGCCACATGCCGCCGCCGCGATCGCCAGCGCCGAGGCCGCCAGTCCGTATAGCCATAGCGACGACATCACCGGCAGCAGCAGGCCGGCCAGCATCGGCCCCATGCCAGCGCCGATGTCGCGCCAGATGGCCCGGCCCGCCAGCGCATGCACGCGCTCGGCCGGCGGCGTGCGCGCCGCGACGATGGGCGCCAGCAGCGGCAGTTGCAAGGCGCGCAGGATGACGATCAGGCCGGCGAAGAACCATAGCAGGCCGCCGCCGAATCCGACCAGCGCCGCACAGGTCGCCAACGACAGCACCACCAGCACCTTCACCGCGCCGAAGCGCTCGGCCAGCCAACCGCCCAGCGGACTGAGCACGATCTCGCCGAAGTAACGCAGGGCCATCAGCACGCCAGCGATGAGCTCGGCATGTTCGCTGAAGGATTGCTTGCTCATGTAAGACAGGCCGACGATGAACAAGCCATCCAGCGTCAGGCCCTCCAGGAAGGACCACCAGTCCAGCGCATTGGGCAGCTTCCAGCGCCGCGCCTGCGGCGCCGGATAGGCATGCGCCGGCAGGCGGCGCGCGGCCAGCAGGCCCAGCAGCGCAGTCAGCGCCACGAACAGGAACACGATACGCGGCCCGTAATGCCCGGCCAGCAGCGCCGCCAGCGGCAGCCACAGCATCGGCCCGATGGCGATCACGCCGCGCGACCGGCCCGAACGGCGCGCCGCACCCACCGGATTGGCGGTGGACATGGCCTGCGTGGAAAGATTGAGTCCGGCGAACGCCATGCCCCACAGCAGGCGCAGCGGCAGCAAAGCCCAGAAGCCGCTGGCCACGGTGTAGCCCAGCGCGCAGAGGATGGCCGCGCATACCGCCAGCCAGCAGGTCGGCCGGTCGCCGCGTTCGGCGTAGAAGCGCGCCACCCAGCGGTAGCCGGCGATGCGCACCAGACGATTGGCCGCCAGCAGGATGCCGGCCTCGGCCAGCGTCACGTGGAACTGGTCGGCGTACATCGGCAGCAGCAGGTAGAGCACGATATCGCAGGGCAAGGCAGCCGATAGCGAGAGTGCGGCGTGGCGCGAATCGAGATCGGCCTGGCGGAGATCTGGCGTGGTCATGCGTGCCATCATGCGGCGCGCGCGCGGGACTGACAAACGATATTAATTCCGAACATGCGTGATAAAATCTGACGCATGGCCGACCTCACCCTCCCGCTCAACGCCATCCGCGCCTTCCTCGCGGCCGCGCGCCACCAGAGTTTCACACTGGCCGCGCAGGAGCTCAACGTCACCCACGGCGCCATCAGCCGCCAGATCAAGAATCTCGAAGACTACCTCGGCATGCCGCTGTTCGAACGGCGCATCCGCCAGGTGCTGCTGACCGAGCGCGGCCGCCAGTTCTTCGAAGAAGCCAGCCCGGCGCTGGAGATGCTGGCCGGCGCCGCGCGCCGCGTCATGCGCGACGCGCCCACGCGGCCGGTGATGATCAACGTGCGGCCCTCGTTTGCGGTGCGCTGGCTGATCCCGCATCTGTCCGATTTCGTCGAGCGCTATCCCGGCATCGAACCGCAGGTGGTGACCAGCACCTCCACGGTGAGCAAGGCGCCGGGCCCGTTCGACATCGCCATCCGGCGCGACGAGACCAACTGGCCGGAAACGCTGAAGGTGCAGCGCTTCATGGAAGACGAACTGCTGCTGGTGGCCTCGCCGGCGCTGCTGAAGAATACGCCGCTGCCCGACGTGCGCGCCATCGCGCAACACACGCTGCTGCTTTCGCGCAGCCGCCGCAACGATTGGGAGGAGTGGAGAAAACTGGCCGGCCTGAAGCGTTCGCGCGTGCAGCCCATGCTGCATTTCGATCACGTGCACTTCGTGTTGCAGGCGGTGGTCGATGGCCTGGGCCTGGCGCTGTCGCCGGTGTCGCTGGCCGACAATGACCTGCGCTCGGGGCGGCTGGTGTGCCCGCTGCCGGAGCTGCGCCTGCCGCTGGCCCCCTACTACCTCGGCATCAGCCCGCAGGCTGGCGCCGAGGCGCAACTGTTCGCCAAGTGGCTGGGCGAACACCGCAGCGCCGGCTGACGCCCCTCAGCGCTTGCCGCGCCAGGGCGTGATGACATCGGCCAGGCGCCGCATCGCCAGATCGAAGACATACGCGATCAGGCCGATCAAGACGATGCCCATCACCACCACATCGGTGCGCAGGAAGTTCGACGCGTTGAGCACCAGTTGCCCCAGCCCGGCCGTGGCCGCCACCATCTCCGCCGCCACCAGCGTGGTCCAGCCGAAACCGATGGCGATGCGCAGGCCGGTGAGGATGTCCGGCAGCGCCGCCGGCAGGATCACGTGACGCAGCAACTGCCAGCGTGTCGCGCCCATCGACTGGGCGGCATGCAATTGCTCGTCCTGCACCGCCGCCACGCCGGCGCGAGTGGATACCGCGATCGGCGCGAAGCAGGCCAGATAGATCAGCAGCAGCTTGGCCGCCTCGTCGATGCCGAACCAGATCACGATCAGCGGCAGGTACGCCAGCGGCGGCAGCGGCCGGTAGAACTCCAGCAAGGGATCGGCGATGCCGCGCGCAATGCGGCTGGTGCCCATCAGCAGGCCGAGCGGCACCGCCGTGATCGCCGCCAGCAGGAAGGCGCCGAACACCCGGAACAGACTCCAGGCAATGTGCTGCAGCAGCGGCAGGCCGCCCTGCACGTTGCCTTCCCAGGCTTGCCGCGCGGCCTGCCAGACCGCCGTCGGCGGCGGCAGGAACAGCGGCGCGATCCAGCCGGCCGACGTCGCGCCCCACCACAACAACAGCAGGGCGATCACCGTGACGGTGGCAATACCGGTGCTGGAACCGCTGCCGGGACGCGCATGGATGCGCGCCGGCGGCAACACGGCGGCCGGCTCCTGCGGCGCTTCGCGCGCCGCGGGAATGGAAGAGGAAACGGAATTGGCGTTGCTCATGCGGGACGTCCATGGACCAGGTGCAGCAGCCGCTCGCGCCAGGCGATGAAATCCGGCGACGACTTCACCGCGCGCGCATCGCCGGTCTCGACGTAGCGGCGCAGGAAAGGCAGTGCGAAATCATGTTCGATGCGGCCCGGCCGCGGCGACATCACGATCACGCGGCTGCCCAGGAACAGCGCCTCCTCGACGCTATGGGTGATGAAAAAGATGGTCTTGCCGGTGCGCGCCCAGACCTGGGCCAGCAGCTCCTGCACCGATTCGCGGGTGAGCGCATCGAGCGCGCCCATGGGCTCGTCCATCAGCAGCACGCGCGGATCGTTGGCCAGCGCGCGGGCGATGCCCACGCGTTGCTGCATGCCGCCGGAAAGCTGATACACGGGCGCCCCGGCCTGGCGCTCCAGGCCGACCAGCCTGAGTTTCTCCTGCGCGATGGCCAGCCGCTCGGCGCGCGGCAAGCCGCGGAACCGCAGCCCCAGCGCGACATTGTCTTCCACGTTGAGCCACGGCATCAGGGCATGCTTCTGGAACACCACGCCCAGTTCCGGTCCGGGGCCGGTCACCGGCTCACCATCCAGCCGCACCTCGCCCTGCGATGCGCCGATGAAGCCCGCCAGGCAGTTCAGCAAGGTGGTCTTGCCGCAGCCGGAGGGACCCAGCGCGACCACGAATTCGCCCGGCGCGATCGCCAGATCCACGCCGGCCAGCGCCGGGGGATCGTCGCTGAGCGAGGACGCAAAACGCACCGACAAGCGGTGCGCTTCGATGCGGCCGCCCGCCGTCGCGTGTACGGCGGGGCCGACATGGACTGCCTGCGTCACGGCGCCGCCTTGCGTACCCATGTGGAATTCACGCCGGCCGAGTAGTCGGGCAACACGTTCTGGATGGTGCCCTGGCTCTTCAGGAAAGCCGCGGTGGCCGCCAGCGACTTGGCCGCCCCGCCGCCCAGCCAATCGGCCGAGGCTTGCTGCTGCAGGGTCGGAAATTCATACAGTCCAAGGCTGGCCGGCACTTCCGCCGCTTCCGCGCCGGACCACTTGGCGACCGCCTTCACCTGCGCCGAGTCGGCGGTCCAGGCGGCCTTGTTCTTGCGATAGTTGTCGTCGGTCTCGGCCAGCACCTTGACCAGATCGGTCAGGAAGGCGTCGTTATCCTTCGCGAAAGCCTTGGTGACCACGATGCCGTCGAAGGTGGCCTTGCCGGTCTGGCGGGCGATCTGGCCGGAGGTGGTCAGCACGGTGCCGCTCTTCTTGGCCTTGGCCAGCACCGGATCCCAGATGAAGGTGGCATCGATGTCGCCGCGCTCCCAGGCCGCCGCGATCTCGGGCGGACGCAGGTTGACGATCTTCACGCCGCGCGGATCGACCTTGGCGTTCTCCAGCGCCAGCAGGGTATGGAAGTGCGAAGTCGAGACGAAAGGCACGGCCAGGCGCTTGCCCTTCAGGTCAGCCAGTGAGTTGACGCCGCTGCCGTTGCGGGCGACCAGGGCTTCGGCATCGTTGATGTTGTCGAGGATCCAGAACAACTGGATATCCAGCCCCTGCGACAGGCCGGAAGCGATCGGCGCCGAACCGGCTTCGCCGATCTGCACCGAGCCCGACGCCAGCGCGCGGATGACGTCGGCGCCGCTGGCCAGCTTGCGGAAGCTGACCTTGTAGCCGGTTTTCTTTTCCAGCGCTTGGGCGTCCTGGGCGTAGCGCCAGGGGACGACCATGTCCTGGTAGGCGATGACGACTTCCTTGCTGATTGGGCCTGGGCTTGGGTGGCGACGAGCATCGTTGCGACGATCGCCAGGGTTTTCAGCAGAATCTTCATTGGTCTTGTTGTTCTGGGATGTTGGAATTGGGCGTTCCAGTATAGGAAGCTGTTTTTGGGCGGGACACGAATATTTCTGTGTTTGCTTATGCGGTTTGGGGACGTGCCGGCTGTGTTTGCAGCACTTCATGGGTCGCTGAAGGAAAGGTCGGCCGGGCCGGCAACTAAGCAAAATCGACCGCACCTCGCCCATCGCCGTCGTCCCGGCGCAGGCCGGGACCCAGTGACGTTTGTCATGCCGCGCAAGCCGCTGAACGACGCCGGGTCCTGACTTTCGTCAGGACGACGGGCGGAAGAACTGTGACGTACAAGGTGATAAATGACGCGCAAGGCAACAGGTGACGCACCAAACACGTTTTCCATCTAAGCACATGCAAAAACATTCCTATCCCGCCCTCCGCCGTGGCGTTTTAATAACAGGCTGGCTGCCTCCGCGCCCTCCTCTCCGATCCGCATCACGCAAGGAAACACCCGCATGGCCTTAGATCTTTTCTGGTTCCTGCCCACCTCGGGCGATACCCGTTACCTCGGCACCTCCGATTTCGGCCGCGCGCCGACCATCGATTACCTGCAGCAGATCGCCGTCACCAGCGAGAACCTGGGCTACGATGGTTTGTTGATTCCCACCGGCGCCTCTTGCCTGGATCCCTGGGTGGTGGCGGCGAGCCTGGTGCCGGTGACGCAGCGCATCAAGTTGCTGGTGGCCTTGCGCACTTCGCTGGGCGGCCCCGGCCCGTCGGCGCGGCAGGCGGCGACGCTGGATCAGGCCTTGAACGGCCGCCTGCTGCTGAACGTGGTGCCGGGCGGCGATGCCACCGAGCTCGAAGCCGATGGCGTGTTCCTGAAACACGATGAGCGCTACGAGGCCGCCGATGAATACCTGACCATCTGGCGCCGGCTGTTGCAGGGTGAGACCGTGGATTACGAGGGCAAGCATTTCCGCATCCGTCAGGGCCAGGTGTTCCACCCTGCCGTGCAGAAGCCTTATCCGCCACTGTATTTCGGCGGCTCGTCCGCGGCCGCGCACGATCTGGCGGCCAAGCATGTGGACGCTTACCTGACCTGGGGCGAGCCGCCGGCGGCGGTGGCGCAGAAGATCGCGGATGTGCGCGAACGCGCCGACAAGCTGGGCCGCAGCGTGCGCTTCGGCGTGCGCCTGCACGTGATCGCGCGCGAAACCACGGCCGAGGCCTGGGCCGATGCCGATCGGCTGATCAGCAAGCTGACCGATGAGGACATCGCGCGCGCCCAGCAGAACTATGCGCGCATGGATTCGGTGGGACAACAGCGCATGGCCGCATTGCATGGCGGCCGACGCGACAAGCTGGAGATCGCGCCCAACCTGTGGGCCGGCGTGGGCCTGGTGCGCGGCGGCGCCGGCACCTCGCTGGTGGGGGATGCCGCCACGGTGGCCGAGCGGCTGCAGGAATATGCGGACCTGGGCGTGGATACCTTCGTGCTGTCAGGCTACCCGCATCTGGAGGAATCGATACGCTTCGCCGAGCTGGTGTTCCCGCTGCTGGGCAAGCAGGCGGTCACGCTGCGCGACCGGGCGCAGACCGGCGGCGCGTTCGATATCCGGGCCGCGCGCTCGGCGTCCTGAACCGGGCTCAGGAGATCAGTTTCAGATAAGCGGCGGCGTCCAGGAAACCGTCGGCCGAGAACGGCGCGGTCGGCTTCAGCTTGAAGATCCACTGGTCATACGGCGCGCCATTGACCAGGTCCGGGGTGTCGCCCAGCGCCTCGTTGATGGCGATGACTTCGCCATCGACCGGCGCGTGCAGGTCGGAGGCGGCCTTGTTGGATTCGACGATGCCGGATTCGGCGCCGCGCTTCAAGTGCTTGCCCACGGCCGGCATGTCCACATACACCAGCGGCCCCAGCTGCTCCTGGCCGAAATCGGTGATGCCGACGGTCAGGCTGCCGTCGTCTTCCAGCTTCACCCATTCATGGGTTTCGGCATAGGCGAGATGGTCGGGAATCAGCATGGGGTCTCCTTCTTGGATTGACTTGTTAAAGATTACTTGGACTCGGCCTTGCTGCCGTCGGCATACACCGGCTCGCCCAGGTTCAGCATCAGGCGATTGGCCCAGGCGAAGATCGCCACCGAGTGGATCAGATCCAGCACTTCCAGTTCGCTCAGGCCGGCGTCGTACAAGGCCTTGATCTGCGCCGCCCCGACCTCGCCCACCTGCTCGGTCAGCTCGGCCGAGAACTTGGCGATGGCCCGTTCGCGGTCGTCGATGCCGGCGCCATAGGGGCTGTCGAACACCTGTTTGACGGTGTCGTTGCGCTTGGCCAGTTGCTCGAAGCGCTGCGCATGCACCGAGGCGCAATAGACGCAGCCGTTGATGCGCGACACCACCAGCGAACCCAGCTCGCGCTCGGCGCGCGACATGCCGCCGGGGGCGTACATGATGGCGTTGAAGGCGGCCGAACGCTGGCGCAGGATGTCCGGCTGGTGCGCCAGGAACAGGTAGTAGTCGGAGGTCTTGGCCTTGGGATTGCTTTCTTCCAGCACCTTGATCTGGTCTTCGGTGGCGTCTTCCAGCTGGATCACGTCCAGCCAGGCGTCCCACTCCAGGCTTTCATTGGTAAAGCCGTTGGCTTTGATGATGTCGGTCATGTCGATTCTCCTCAGTTACCAGCGGCGGCCTTCATGGCCTTCAGGCCGGCGATCACGCGCAGCTGGTAGGAAACGAAAGCGATCAGCTGCGACAGCACCACCACCGCCGGGGTGCTGATGCCGGCGGCCGGCAGTTTCTCGATGGCGGCCTTGTCGCCTTCCACCGGGCGCTGGGTCAGCGCGCGGGTGAATACCAGCATGGCGCGCAGGCGGCCTTCCGGCAGTTGCTCGGGTTCGCCGCTGTCGGCCGCGGCCAGTTGCGCCGCATCCGCCGGCAAGGCTTGCGCGCGGGCGCGGTAGTGCGCGGCCAGATCGGCGACGCCGGCCAGGCGGCTGGCGTAGAGCGCCACCAGCAGGCGCTCGTCCAGGCCGATGCCTTCCAGCGCCGGGTCGAACAATGTGTCGTAGCTGCCCTGGGAAGCGGCGGCGACCTTCTCGCGCTGATGGCGCAGGGCGTGCAGCGGGCTGCCGGCCGGCAAACCGGCCAGCTCATCGATGACATCCTTGCCGATGTCGTACACGGGGGTGCTCATGGGGTTTCCTTTTCAGATGAATGCTGGGCGATGGCGTCACGCAGGAAGTGCTGCGCCTGCTGCCAGGAATCGAGATCGGCGCGCGCATTGGCCGACGGCTCGCCGCCGCCGGTGCTGATGCGGCCGGAGACCGGATGCGCGTAGGTGGTCTGGGTGGTCGGCACGAAGGGGAACAGGATCGAATGGCCGGCGTTGGCGTAGTTCCGCCAGAGCACCGGCCAGGGATGCCGCACCTCGGCCAGCTTTTCGCTGACCATGCTGCAATACAGGCTGGAGGGCCAGGAGCCGTCGTCGGTGGCCGACAGCAGCAGCACCGGCGCCTGGATGCGCTCGACCGGGATGCGGGCGCGCGCCACCGCCTCTTCGTCGGCCAGCGCGGTCAGCATCGCCAGTTCATGGCGGTGCGGCGACGGGCCGTCGTCGAAAGGTTGCCAACTGGCCGTGCGGTTATCCTGCCACTGATGCGGCAGCGGCTGGCCGCGCAGCAGCCAGGTCGGTCCTTCGCGCCCGACCTTGGGATCGGCGGCGTTCTGCCCGCTGTGCACCAGCGCGCTGGGCACGTAGGCCAGCACCGCCGAGACCTTCTCGGGAAAGGTCGCGCCCAGCAGCAGCACCAGCTCGCCGCCGCGCGATTGGCCGCTGATGGCGACGAAGTCGTCCTTCGGCTGCACTTCGGCGCGTAGCCAGTCGAGGCCGCGTTCGAAGTATTCCAGCGGCGTGTTGGAGATGTAGTCCGACAGGCCCGGCGCCTTGAAATACGCCAGCGCGAAGGCGGCATAGCCGCGCGATGCATAGAGCGCCGCGCGCGGTTCGTTGATGCCGCCGCCGGAACCGTTGACGATCATCACCGCCGGATGCGGCCCCGGCGTGGCCGGCAGGAACAGCGTACCGACCAGCCCCTGCTCGCGCACCTCGCGCCGCATCACGCCCTCCGCCGCCAGGCGCTGCACCAGTGTCGTGCTGGCCGGGCGGCACTGCTTCAAGCCCAGTTCCGCCACGGCTGACACGGTCAGGGTGGTGACCAGCGGCGCGGTGACGTCGGCGTGGAAGTTGTCGCGCTTGCCCGGCTGCACCGGCTGCTGCGACCACAGCAGGCCCATCGGATCGATGCCGTGATAGTCGCCATCGACCGGCGGGCTCATGCTGAGGTCGACGCCACCGCTGGCGTCGGCGATGAAGCAGGCGCTGCTGCGCCACTCCACGTCGTTGCGCACGGTGGACGACGATACCCGCACCGGCTCGCCCGGCAGCGCGCCGCGTACCACGATGCGGCGCGGCACGTCGATCAGGGCATCGGCCGGGGTGACCTCGATCGAGAAGTTGGGCATGGCCTTACTTCTTGTCCTGGGTGACCATCATGGCGGTGGTGCGGTCGCTGCTGATCGGCGTGACCTTCAGGCCCTTCTTGGCCGCCCAGATGTTCTGGTAGTGGTACAGCGGGATCACGCCGACGTCGTCGGACACCAGCTTGGCCGAATTGCGCAGGATGGCTTCACGCTTGGCCGGATCGAATTCCGCGGTGGAATCGGCCAGAGCCTTGTCCACGGCCGGGTTGCTGTAGTGGTTCCAGTTGGAGGCGCCGATGCCCTTCTTGGCATCCACCGTGCCCAGCACGTTGACCAGTGCATAGCTGGCTTCGCCGGTGCCGTTGCCCCATGCCAGCACCGAGACCGCGAATTCGTTCTTGTTGGCGCGCGACGAGTACGAGGCCCAGGGCAGCACCTCCACCTGGGTCTTGATGCCGACGCGGGTCCAGAACTGCGCCACCGCCTGCATGGTTTCAGGCGCTTGCGGGTAACGGTCGTTGGGCACGTGGATGGTCAGCTTGAAGCCGTCCGGGAAGCCGGCCTCGGCCAGCAGCTTCTTGGCCTGTGCGGCGTCGAAGGGGATGTCCTTGATCTCCGGGTTGTAGCCGAAGGTGTCGGCCGGCATCCACTGGTTGGCTTCGGTGGCCGCACCCTGCAGGATGCGGTCGATCACCGCCTTGCGGTTGATCGCCAGCGACATGGCGCGGCGCACGCGCACGTCCAGCAGCGGGTTCTTGTCGAGCTGCTTGCCGTTGTTGTCGGTGATGTAAGGGCTGGGACCGTCATGGAAGGTCGGCTGGATCAGCAGCACGCGCAGGCCGTTGTAGGGATAGACCTTGACGTTGGGCGACTGCTTCAGCTTGGCCAGGTCGGACACCGAGACCTTGTCGATCACGTCCACGTCGCCGGACAGCAGCGCCGCGGTACGCGCCGCGCCGTTGTTGATGTAGCGGTAGTTGACCTTCTCCCACAGCGCGCGGCCGCCCCAATAGTCATCGTTGCGCTGCATCACCACGCGGTCGGACGGGATGTAGGAGACGAACTTGTACGGGCCGGTGCCCACCACCGCGGCGCCGCTGTTGTAGTTCTCGGTGCTGGACTTCTCGCCCACGTGTTTGCTGACGATGTGCACCGACGCCAGGTTCAGCGGCAGGTCGGGGTTGGGGATATTGGTCTTGATCACCAGCGTCAGCGGGTCCTTGGCGGTCACCGATTCCACCGTGCGCAGGTAGCCGGCGAAGGTCGCCACGCTGCCCGGCACGCTGCGCGCGCGCTGGTAGGAGAAGATCACGTCGTCGGCGGTGAAAGGTTTGCCGTCCTGCCACTTGACGTTGGGACGCAGCTTGAACTCCCAGGTCTTGGGGTCGATGTTCTTCCAGCTCACGGCCAGGCCGGGCACCAGCTTGTTGTAGTCGTTCTGCACCAGCAGATCCCAGAAATGCAGATCCACCGAACGGTCGCCGGCGTGGTTGTTGAGCTGCGGGTCGAGCGAGGACAGCGGATCGGCAAAGGCGATGTTGAGATTCTGGGCGCGCGCGGCGTCAGCGGCGGCGGCCAGCGCCGCGCCGGTCAGGGCGATGGCCAGCAGGCGGGTCAGGAGCGTCTTTTTCATGTGCTGTTTCCTCTGTTTGTGGTCAGGTTGAGAGCAAATCGAATCGTGGTCTTCGGGTGTTGCGGTGATGCGTGCGGCGGGCCTTGCGGTTCAGCCGCCATCGTTGAGATGGCAGGCGCTCAGGTGGCCCGGCGCGATTTCCTTCAGGGCCGGCTGCTCTTCGCGGCAGCGCTGCGTGGCATGCGGGCAGCGCGGGTTGAAGTGGCAGCCGGACGGCGGGTTCAGCGGACTGGGAATCTCGCCCTTGATCGCCGTGAATTCCTTCTTGCGCGCCGCCAGGCGCGGCACCTCGGCCAGCAGGGCCTGGGTATAGGGATGATTGGGCCGGCCGAACAGCTCGCCCACCGGCGCGCTTTCCACCACGCGGCCCAGGTACATGATCACCACGCGGTCGGAGACGTGCTCCACCACGCCCAGGTCATGGCTGATGAAGAGATAGGTCAACCCCAGCTCTTCGCGTAGATCCATGAACAGGTTGAGGATCTGCGCCTGGATCGACACGTCCAGCGCCGCCACCGCTTCGTCGCACACCAGCATCTGCGGCTGCACCGCCAATGCGCGGGCGATGCCGATGCGCTGGCGCTGGCCGCCGGAGAACTGGTGCGGATAACGGTCGCGCAGCGCCGGGTCGAGGCCGGCGCGCAGCAACTGGCGGCTGACGTACTCATCCAGGTCGCCCTCGACCTTGCCGTTGACCTGCGCCGCCTCGCCCACGATCTGATCCACGCGCAGGCGCGGGTTCAGGCTGGCATAGGGATTCTGGAAGATCATCTGCACCTGCAGCCGCGCCGCTTCCTGCTCGGCGCGCGACAGCGCGGCGCGGTCCTTGCCGCCGACCAGCGCCTGCCCGTCGGAGGGATCGAGCAGACCGCAGGCGATGCGGCCCAGGGTGGACTTGCCGCAGCCGGATTCGCCGACCAGCCCGACCACCTCGCCCGGCATGACCTGCAGGTCCACGCGGTCGAGCGCGCGCGTCACCGCCGGCGGACGCGCCCAGCCGCGCTGCTGGAGCTGGCGGTCGAGCCAGCCCTGGCGGCGTTCGCCGAAGCGGCGGCTGACGCCGCGGGTTTCGATCAAGGGAATGACGGCCTTATCCATGTTGCGTCCTCGGTTCCGTCGGTGCGGCCACCAGCGCCGGGTGGAAGCAGCGCACCCGGTGCGCCGGCAGCGGTTCGGTGATGTCCGGCGCGCTCAGGCAGCGCTGGCTGACGCGCTCGCAGCGCGCGGCGAAGGCGCAGGTCGGCGGCAGGTGCAACAGATTGGGCGTCATGCCCGGAATCTGCCGCAGGCGCGCGCCGCGCCGGTTGTTGCTGGGCAGGCTGCCGATCAAGCCCTGGGTATAGGGGTGCAGCGGCGCGTCCAGCACCGCGTCCACGCTGCCCTGCTCGACGATGCGGCCGGCGTACATCACCGCCACTTCGTCGGCCAGGCCGGCCACCACCGACAGGTCGTGGGTGATCCAGATCAGCGCGGTGCCGTGCTGGCGCGCCAGCTTCTGCACTTCGGACAGGATCTGTGCCTGGATGGTCACATCCAGCGCGGTGGTCGGCTCGTCGGCGATGATCAGGTCGGGCTTGTGCAGCATCGCGATGGCGATCGCCACGCGCTGGCGCATGCCGCCGGAGAGCTGGTGCGGATAGGCCTGCAGCCGCTCCTCCGGGCTGGCGATGCCCATCATGCCCAGCGTGTCGCGCGCCAGTTCGCGCGCCGCCTGGCGACCCATCCTGCTGTGCGCCAGCACGGCATCGACCATCTGCGCCTCGACCTTCAGCACCGGGTTGAGCGTCATCATCGGATCCTGGAAGATCATGGCGATGCGGTTGCCCTGCAGCTCGCGCAGGCCGGCGCGGTCCATGCTCACCAGGTCGCGGCCCTGGAACAGGATCTGGCCGCCGACGATGCGGCCCGGCGCATCGACCATGCCCAGGATGGAAAAACCGGTCACGCTCTTGCCGGAGCCGGATTCGCCCACCAGGCCCAGGATGCGGCCCCGTCCTATCGACAGCGAGACATCGTCCACCGCCGGCAGCACGCCGTCGGGGGTGAAGAAATGGGTGCGCAGGTTGCGCACTTCCAGAGTCGGCACACCGGGCGCCAGGGAAGTCGGCGCGTTCATTTCTGCCACCTCGGGTTCAGGATGTCGCGCAGGCGGTCGCCCACCAGGTTGATGGCCACGATCACCACCAGCAGCGTGATGCCGGGATAGAAGCTGATCCAGTATTCGCCCGAGAGCATGTACTGGTAGCCGTTGGAAATGAGCAAACCCAGCGACGGTTCGGTAATGGGCACGCCCAGCCCGAGGAAGGACAGCGTCGCCTCCAGCGTGATGGCGCGCGCCACCTGCAGCGTGCCGATCACGATCAGCGGCGGCAGGCAGTTGGGCAGGATGTGGCGCACCATGATGCGCCAGGACGACAGGTTCAGGCCGCGCGCGGCCTCGACGTATTCCTTGCGCCGCTCCACCAGCGCCTGGCCGCGCGCGGTGCGGGCATAGTAGGCCCACTCCAGCACCACCAGCGTGGCCATCACGTTGAAGATGCCCTTGCCCACGTAGGCCAGGATCAGCATCGCCACCAGGATGGACGGGAAGGACAGCACCAGGTCGGCCAGGCGCATCAGTAGCGTATCCAGCTTGCCGCCGGCATAGGCCGCCAGCAGGCCGACCAGGGTGCCGATCACGCCGGCGATCAGGGCCGAGCCGACGCCGATGCCCACGCTGATGCGCAGGCCGTAGAGGATCGCCGACACCAGGTCGCGCCCCTGGCCATCGGTGCCCAGCCAGTAGGTAAAGGTGCCGGCGCCGTTGGGCGTGCCGGGATGCAGGCGCGAATCCAGCACGTCCAGCTGCATCAGGTCATAGGGATTCTGCGGCGTGATCCAGGGCGCGGCGATGGCGCCGACGATCAGCAACAGCACGATGGCCAGGCCCAGCATGGCCGATTTGGATGCAACGAAGTGGCGCACCACCCTGCGCCACGGCGATTCGCGGCGCGGCGCCTGGAACGCCGACAGCTCGGCCACGCGCGCGCGTACCTGTTCCTGGGTCATTTCCGTGGTCATTTCCTGGGTCATTTCCGATTGCGGCGCGCTCATGCCCGCGCCTCCACCCGCACGCGCGGATCCAGGATCTTGTACAGCACATCCACCACCAGATTGATGGCCACGAACATGCACACGATCACCATCAGGTAAGCCACGATCACCGGCCGGTCCAGGGCATTGATGCTGTCCAGGATCAGCTTGCCGGCGCCGGGCCAGGCGAAGATGCTCTCGGTCACCACCGCGAAGGCGATGGTGGAGCCGAACTCCAGGCCGACCACGGTCACCAGCGGGATCAGGGTATTGCGCAGCACATACATCAGCACCACGCGTGAACGCGACAGGCCCTTGGCGCGCGCGAACTTGACGAAGTCCATCGGCAGCACCTCGCGCACGTTGGCGCGGGTCAGGCGGATCACCAGCGAAATCTTGAACAGTGACAGGTTGATGGCCGGCAGGATCATGTGGCGCCAGCCGTCGGCGGTGAGCCAGGACCACTGGATGCCGAACAGCTCGCCGGTCTGCCCGCGGCCGCCCGAGGGCAGCCAGCCCAGCGACACCGAGAAGGCCATGATCAGCATCAGCCCGATCCAGAAGGTGGGCAGCGAAAAGCCGAGGATGCTGGTGGTCATCACCAGGCGCGACAACGGATGATCGGGCTTCAGCCCGGCGAACAGGCCGAGCGGGATGCCCACCGTCAGCGCCAGGATCAGCGCCGCGAAGGCCAGCTCCAGGGTGGCCGGCAGGCGCTGGAAGATCAGTTGGATGGCCGGCGAGTTATAGACGAAGCTGTTGCCCAGGTTGCCGTGCAGCGCGCCGTTGAGGAAGGACAGGTACTGACGCCACACCGGCTGGTCCAGGCCCAGCTCCTTGATGATGCGCAGGCGGTCCACCTGATCGACGTCCTGGCCGATCAGGATATCCACCGGATTGCCGATCATGTGCAGGCCGAAGAAGACGATCACCGTCATCAGCAACACCACCATCAGCGCCTGCAAGACGCTTTTCGCGATCGCCATGCTCATCGGGACGACTCCGGCAATTCGGGCAGATTCCAGTCGGAAGGCGTCCACTCGTCGCCCACCAGCTCGGGCTCCTCGTACGCCTGGATGTTGCGGTAATGGTAGTCCACATCCTCGCCGTACAGCAGCGAGGCGATGCCTTGCGCCAGCCGGTAGGCGCCGTCGCTGATGGCCGGGATATCGCCCGACACCGTGCCGTGGCTGGCCGCGGCCGGGTAGCAGAAGCAATGGATGCGCTCCAGGCCGGGCAGCGCGCCGGGGGTCTTTTCCTGGAACTCGAACACCGGGCCGAGGTAGGGCGAATCGGCCAGTTCGGCGTCTTCGTCGCCGGCCGGCGGCGTGTAGCGGTCGCTCCAGGTCAGGATATGCGCGGCGATGGCGGCGAATTCCGGGCGCGCGCTCCAGTCGATGCGAAAGCCGGTCGAGAAGAACAGGAAATCCAGTTCCAGCCGGCCGCGGTTGGTCTCCAGCAGCAGCGCGCCGTCGTCCTGGACGGCGACGCCGTCGATGGCGGTGCCGAGCAGGAAGCGCGCATTATCGAAGCGCGACACGCGGCGCGTGCTGCCCGACGGCGGCGGCACCTGCTGGGCGTTGATGTAATGACGGATGCGCCACTTCCAGGCGTCCGGCAGGTGCTGGTGGCCGTTGACCAGGCCCGGGCTGCCCGAGCCCTTGCCCTTGTTGACGCGCGGCAGCTCGGCGCGGCGGATCAGCAGATCGACGCGCGCGGCGCCCTCTTCCAGCGCGGTGGCCGCGCTATCCATGGCCGACGCGCCGCCACCGATCACGCCCACGCGCTTGCCTTTCAGGCTGGCGTAGTCGAACAGATCCGAGGAATGCGCCCAGCGATCGCGCGGCAGTTGCTCCACCAGCGGCGGCAGGTAAGCACCGCCCAGGCCGTCGCGGCCGGTGGCAAGCACTACGCGGCGCGCCAACACCACTGACGCGCCCTGCGGCGAGGCCAGATGCAACTCGACCACGCCGTCGGCGCGCGGCAGCAGTTGCGTCACGCGGTGCTCGTTGCGGATGTCCAGATCCATCACGCGCCGGAACCAGCGCAGGTAATCCATCCATTGCAGGCGCGGGATCTTGTCCAGCGCCTCCCAGGCCGGCAGGCCGAACTGCGCTTCGAACCAGGCACGGAAGGTCAGCGCCGGAAAGCCCAGCGCCGGGCCGGTCAGGGTCTTGGGGGAGCGCAACGTTTCCATGCGCGCGGTGGTGGCCCAGGGGCCTTCGAAATCCTTGGGCGACTGGTCATAGATGACGTTGGGGATGCCCAGGTGACTCAGCGCCACCGACGCCGCCATGCCGGCCTGGCCGCCGCCGATGATGGCGACGTCGATCACCGGCACGCCATCGCGCTCGACCTGGGGCGTCCACGACTTGCCGGGCAGCGCCAGCCATTCGAGATCCTGGCGCAGGCGCGCTTCCAGCGCGGCCAGTCCGGTCGGTTCGGTGTGATGCATAGGGCCCCTTCAAAGCAGTAAAGAGACGCCGCCGGCAAGCGTTCCCGTGTGGGGCTTGCCCGCCGCTGTCTCTCGGTGGGTTGTCTTATATGCCGGCGCGGCTCTGCGTCCGCGCCGCTCTTGCATTTCTTGCCTTCGTCGGCTGCGCCTTTCCCGGTGGCGCTGCTACGGCTAACTCATTTACAGCAATTCGTCGTGCTCGGCGGCGTCGCGCTTGACGAAGCCGTGCAGGATGTCGCGCGCCGAGCGTTCCACCGCATCGATGAGCGCCCGCGTGACGCCCTCGACCGGCTTGCCGAACGGCGTGACCACGCCGAAGTAAAACGGAATATCGACCGCCAGCGGCTTCACCACCAGCCCTTCGATGGGCATGCCCAGCGCCGTGATCGGCTCCACCAGCGCCACCCCCAACCCGGCCCGCGCGGCCATGATGGCGTTGAAGGAGGTGTTGGTGTCGATCGCCACGTCCAGCAGGCTATCCTCGCCCAGCGCGGTTTCGATGCGCTGGCGCAGGCGGTAGCGGTTGGACATGGTGATCACGCGCTCGCCGCGCAACGCGGCGCGGGTAATGCGGTCCTTCTTCGCCAGCGGATGATCCGCGCGCAGCACCGCCACGCAGGGCGCCTCGCCGATCCAGTGCAGCTCCAGCCCGCGATGCGCCACCGGCAGGCTGGTCAGGCCCAGGCTGACGGTGCGGTGCAACACCGCATGCACCACCTGCTCGGCCGACGCGCTGCGCAGGTGGATGTGCTCGGGGAAGGCGATGCCCTCCTGCGACGCCACCAGTTGCAAGGCCGCCGGCGCGATGGTCGAGGCCAGCGCGGGCGTGGCCACCAGATGCACCGGCTGCGCCTCTTCGCGGCCGATCTCGGCGGCGCGTTCGCGGATGCTGCGCAGGCCGACCAGCGAGCGCTCGACTTCCTCATACAGCAGGAAAGCCTTGCCGGTCGGCGTCACGCGCGGGCCGTTGCGGTCGAACAGGGCATAGCCCAGCTCCGCCTCCAGGTCGCCGATGGCCTTGCTGATGGCCGGCTGCGACCGCCCCAGGCTGCGACCGGCGCCGGTCACGCTGCCTATGGTCATGACCGCGGCGAAAGCCTCCAGTTGGTTCAGATCCATCGGAAGAGAAATCCTTGATCAAACTGCTTGCATATTATTTTCGGAATATAGGTTTGTATTTATTCTATTTCAGTATAATAATTTTGTATAAGCTAATGCATGGAGCACGCGGCCGACCGGGAATTGGTCGCCCTCCGCGCCTTGGCCGCATTGACGCCGCGGGCCGCAAAGCCCCGGCGCCACGCCGTTTCACCGCAGGCAGCACCGTCCGCCGACGCCATTCGCGTAAACGCAACATTGTTCAGCGCATATTGAAATGTGCTTAAGTTCGTTTTTCGAATAAGGTGACTGGCGTAATGTAGAACCTTCAGAACTGTTTACCTGGACTTTCCGGATCGCCGTCATGAATGCCCCCGCCCCCTGTTGCCCGCCCGCCGGCGTCACGTTCCCCATCTACCTTGACTACGGCGCCACCACGCCGGTCGATCCGCAAGTCGCCAGGATCATGTGCGACTTTCTCACCGACAAGTTCGGCAACGCCGCCAGCAGCTCCCACGCCTTCGGCTGGGAAGCGCGGCGCGCCGTGGACAAGGCGCGCGCCCAGGTGGCCGGGCTGGTCGGCGCGCAGCTCGGCGAGATCGTCTGGACCTCGGGCGCCACCGAATCCAACAATCTGGCCCTGAAAGGCACGGCCCATGCCCTGCGTAGCCAGGGCCGCGGCAAGCACTTGATCACGGTCGCCACCGAACACAAGGCCGTGCTGGACACCATGCACACGCTGGAACGGGCCGGCTTCGACGTGACCTTCCTGCAACCCGGCGCCGACGGCCTCATCACGCTGGACCAATTCCGTGCCGCCCTGCGTCCGGACACCATCCTGGCCTCGGTGATGTATGTCAACAACGAGATCGGCGTGATCCAGCCCATCGCCGCCCTGGGCGAACTGTGCGCCGAGCGCGGCATCGTCTTCCATGTGGACGCGGTGCAGGCGGCCGGCAAGATCGCCATCGACCTGCAAACGCTGAAGGTCGACCTGATGTCCTTCTCCGCCCACAAGGTATATGGCCCCAAGGGCATCGGCGCGCTGTATGTACGCCACAACCCGGCCTTGAAGCTGGAAGCCCAGATCGACGGCGGCGGCCATGAAAACGGCATGCGCTCCGGCACCCTGGCCACGCACCAGATCGTCGGCATGGGCGAAGCCTTCGCCCTGGCCGGCCGGTTGCTGGACGAAGAAGGCGCCCGCATCCGCGCCCTGCGCGACCGCCTGTGGGCCGGCCTGTCGGACCTGCCCGGCGTGCAGCTCAACGGCTGCGCACTTCACCGGGTGCCGCACAACCTCAACGTCAGCTTCCCGCCCACCCGCTACGGCACGCTCGCCAGCCAACTTCTCGGCATCGCCGTCTCGGCCGGATCGGCCTGCAACTCGGCGGCGGCAGCGCCCTCCTTCGTGCTGCTGGCCATCGGCCGCTCGCCCGAGGTGGCGCGCAATGCTGTGCGCTTCTCGCTGGGGCGCGGCACGACGCAAGCCGAAATCGACTACGTAGCGGCCACGGTCAGGCAAGTGATGACGCTGGATGCGGCCGAGCTGCATTCGTAAGGGCGGCTGCTGTCTCTCGTCTCTATTCGTTTTGTGATGGCATCAACACGTTCGGTGAAACGCTGAACGCCACCGGATCCCGGCCTGCGCCGGGACGACGGAGAGAGACAGCCGCAGTCGGTCTTGTGGTGGTTGCCCGCCTAGCTGGTTTAGTTTTTCTTCGAATCATTTATCCCGCGACGCATCGTCCTGACCAAGGTCAGGACCCAGCGCCGTTTGCTGCGCCGCACGGGCAGCAGGCAAAAGCCTGACCCGACCTCCTCCGGACGACATAGGCAACGCAGCCCCCCCTTCAGCCAGCACGCCGCTGCTGCGCTTCTCCACGTTATTCATCCCTCAGCCCACCCCACAAATTCATTCACACCACAAAAAACCGTACTCCTTAATCGTTTTTCCTCATAAGCAAAAAACTATTATTAACTTCCCCCAGAAATAACCAAAAGTTAGACTAGCCCCAACCTATAAGAACTAATCAACGTGATTCGCATCGAGCAACTCCACAAAACCTACCAGGCCAACAAGCGCGACATCATCGCCTTGAACGACATCAACCTGGAGATCGCCCAAGGAGAAATCTTCGGCATCATCGGCCGCTCCGGCGCCGGCAAAAGCACGCTGATCCGCACGCTCAACGTCCTCGAACGCCCTGACAGCGGCCGCATCCTGATCGACGGCGAGGACATCACCACGCTCGGCCACGAAGCACTGCTCGGCCTGCGCCAGCGCATCGGCATGGTGTTCCAGCACTTCAACCTGCTCAACGCCAAGACCGTGACCGAGAACATCGACTGGCCGCTGAAGATCACCGGCCGCTACCGCCGCGAAGAACGCGCCGCGCGCGTCGATGAGCTTCTGCAGTTGGTCGGCCTGCAAGACCATCGCGATCAATATCCGTCGCAACTGTCCGGCGGCCAGAAGCAGCGTGTGGGCATCGCGCGCGCCCTGGCCAACACGCCGCGCCTGTTGCTGTGTGACGAAGCCACCTCCTCGCTCGACCCCGAAACCACGCAATCCATCCTGCGCCTGCTGCTGGAAATCAACCGCAAGCTGGGCCTGACCATCGTGCTGATCACGCATGAGATGGAAGTCATCCGCAGCATCTGCGACCGCGTGGCCGTGCTGGACGCCGGCGCCGTGGCCGAGCAAGGCCGCGTGGTGGACATCTTCCTGCGCCCGCGCCATGAGGTGACGCGCGCCCTGCTGGCCGAGAACCACGCCTACGAAGCCGCCGACGCCTGCTATGAACGCCGCCCCGACGGCAAGCTGGTGCGCCTGACCTATGCCGGCGAAGTGGCCGCGCAACCCATCCTGTCGCAACTGACCGCGGCCACCGCGGCGTTGGCGACCATCGTGCGCGGCACCGTGTCGCGCATCAAGGACACGCCTTACGGGCAACTGCTGGTGGAGTTCTCCGGCGGCGAAGAAGCCGTGGCGCAAGTGCTGGAGCGCCTGCGCCATTCCGGCATCGATCATGAGGTGCTGGCATGAGCGCGCTGATCGACCTGTCGCAGATCGACTGGAGCGAAGTGTGGGACGCCACGCTGGAAACCCTGGCCATGACCGGCGGCTCGCTGTTCTTCACGATCCTGCTGGGCCTGCCGCTGGGCATCCTGCTGTTCCTGACCAATCGCCGCCAACTGCTGGAGCAGCGTGGCCTCTACTTCGTGCTGTCGCTGTTGGTGAACGTGCTGCGCTCGGTGCCTTTCCTGATCCTGCTGATCGTGCTGATCCCTTTCACGCTGTGGCTGGTGGGCACCTCGCTGGGGGTGACCGGCGCGATCCCGCCGCTGGTGATCGGCACCGCGCCCTTCTTCGCGCGCCTGACCGAAAGCGTGCTGCGCGAAATCGACCGCGGCGTCATCGAGGCCTGTACCGCCATGGGCGCGCGGCGCCGCCAGATCATCTTCGGCGCCCTGCTGCCCGAGGCACTGCCGGGCCTGCTGGCGGCGGTCACCATCACCGCCATCACGCTCATGTCGTATGCCGCCATGTCGGGCGTGATCGGCGGCGGCGGCCTGGGCGACCTGGCCATCCGCTACGGTTATCAGCGTTTCCAGACCGAGGTGATGGTGGTAACCGTCGCCATCCTGGTGGTGCTGGTGCAGTTGCTGCAGTTCTTCGGCGATCGCCTGGTGCTGCGTTTTACCCGCAAGTAAATCCCCGGGTGCAGGCTGACAAGGCAGGCGCCCACGCGTTAGAGAACCGACGTACAACGTCAACTTTTATTAAAAGACTGGAGAAAAACCATGATCCGCAAACTGATCCCTCACCTCTTCGCCGGCGCCGCGCTGGCCTTCTCCGTGGGCGCGCATGCCGCCGACAAGCTGGTGATCGCCGCCACCCCGGTGCCGCACGCCGAGATCTTGGAACACATCAAGCCAGCCCTGGCCAAGGAAGGCATCGACCTGCAGATCAAGGTCTTCACCGACTACGTGCAGCCGGCCGCGCAGACCAACGAAAAGCAGGTCGATGGCAACTTCTTCCTGCACCTGCCCTACCTGGAGCAGTTCAAGAAGAGCCACAAGAACGATATCGAAGTACCGGTCGCCAAGGTCCACGTGGAGCCCTTCGCCGCCTATTCGCAGAAGTACAAGAAGCTGGCCGACATCCCCAACGGCGCCACCATCGCCATCCCCAACGATCCGTCCAACTCCGGCCGCGCGCTGCTGCTGCTGGCCCGCAACGGCCTGATCAAGCTGAAGGACACCTCCAACATCTCCTCGACCCAGAAGGACATCACCGAGAATCCGAAGAAGCTGAAGTTCCGCGCCCTGGAAGCCGCCACGCTGCCGCGCGTGCTCAACCAGGTCGATGTCGCCCTGATCAACACCAACTACGCGCTGGAAGCCAAGCTGAACCCGGTCAAGGATTCCCTGTTCATCGAAGACGCCAACTCGCCCTATGCCAACCTGCTGGTGGCCCGCGAAGACAACAAGGACAGCCCGGCCATCAAGAAGCTGGCCGCCGCGCTGAACTCGCCTGACGTCAAGAAGTTCATCGAAGAGAAATACCAGGGCGCCGTCGTCCCGGCCTTCTGAGCCGCCTCCCTGTAGCGCCGCCGGCCCGTCCAACCCCACGGCGCCGCAGAAGCGCGCAAAGCGCCCAGTCGGTGCATTTCACTGCGAGCCACGGAGCGATCCGTGGCTTTTTTTCGTCCATGGTTCCTCTCCATTCAGTCGCGCCGCTGCGCCCGGCGGCGGTTTGGCGCTACAATCGCGCACCATGCAGGCCATCTTCCCGTGCGTGGGAACAGGACTTGTTCCTTCCATACCGATCGCCACCGCGCGCCGTGCGCGCTTCACGCAAAGGAACCGCAAGTGCATCTCGTCTGGCTGGAAGACTTCATCGAACTGGCGCGCACGCGCAGCTTCTCGCGCGCGGCCGAAAACCGCTTCGTCACGCATCCCGCCTTCGGCCGCCGCATCAAGGCGCTGGAGCAGTGGGTGGGCGCCGAACTGGTCACGCGCACCCAGCCCGTGACGCTCACCCGCGCCGGCAAGCTGTTCCTGGATGCGGCGCACAATTCGGTGGACGTGCTCTACGCCGCCCGCGCCCAGTTGCAGGAATCCCCCACCGAGACCGAGAACGTGCTGCGCCTGGCCACCGGCCGCACGCTGTCGCAGACCTTCTTCCCCGACTGGTACGAGAGCATCCGGCAGCATTGCGGCAATTTCCCGGTCTCCATCGCCACCGGCGGCGCGCAGGACGTGATCATGAAACTGGCCGGCGGCGAAGCCGATATCCTGCTGATCTATTCCAGTCCCGCCACGCGCATGCTGATCGATCCCCAGCGCTATGAATCGCTGACCGTCGCGCATGAACTGCTGCTGCCGGTGTCCGCGCCCGACAAGCGCGGCAAGCCGCTCTACCGCCTCGACGGCAAGAGCGGCGCCGTGCCCTGGCTGGCCTTCTCGCAGACGCTGACGCTGCGCGGCGTGCTGGCCAAGCACCTGGCCGAACTGGAGCAGAAGCCGGCGCTGAAGATGGTCTATCAGGCCGACTCCTATGAATCGATCCAGGAGATGGCCGTTCGCGGCACCGGCGTGGCCTGGCTGCCGCAGCGCCTGGTGCACAAGGACATCGCCGAAGGCCGGCTGCTGATCGTGGGCGAACACAACCTGCGCATCCGTTTCGACGTATCGCTGTACCGCGTGCGCGGCAGCAGCAATGCCCTGGTCAATGCGATCTGGGAATACGCTGCGACCCGGGAAGCCCAGTAAAAAACGCATTCCCGCCCTGCGGGATCCGATTGCGAGCAGGCACGCTATTGGTGAGAACACGCCCCAAGTTCGCGCCTGCATGCCCCGCGAACAGACACCGTTTTTTGCACTGAATCCAAACGGCACAAGCCTGTGCCGAATCGGCACGGGATACCCCATGCGCCTGCCTATACTCGTCCGCGAACGTCACAACGAAAGCATGCATGAAGACCCTGGAGCAGATCCGCGCAGCGCTGCCGCACTACCCCGTAGAAGTTGAATTCCCCGATATCGACCGCTGGCGCTTCGGCAATACCGGCGTCGATTACGTCCATACCTTCGACAGCCACATCGACGGCCCGCACGTCATGATCCTGGCCCTCATGCACGGCAACGAAGTGAGCGGCGCCATCGCCGTCGATCGCCTGCTGCGGCAGGGCCTGCATCCGGTCAAGGGACGCGTCACGCTGGGCTTCGGCAACGTCGAAGCCTATCGCCGCTTCAAGCCCGAAGACGCGGACGCCTCGCGCTACATCGATGAAGACATGAACCGCGTCTGGAGCACCGGCCGGCTGGACGGCGCCGAGGATTCTTCCGAACTGCGCCGCGCGCGCGAACTGCGCCCGGTGATCGACACCGTCGATTTCATGCTGGACCTGCACTCCATGCACGAAGCGGCGCCACCGCTGATCGTCAGCGGCCCGCTGGACAAGGGCATGGACTTCGCCGCCCGGCTCGGCACGCCGCAGCACGTGGTGGTGGACAAGGGCCATCCCAACGGCGTGCGCATGCGCGACTACGCCGGCTTCGGCGATCCCGACAGTCCGAAGAATGCCCTGCTGGTCGAATGCGGCCAGCACTTTTCCGCCGTCAGCGAGCGCGTGGCGCAGGACGTGGCGGCGCGCTTTTTGGTCGTCACCGGTGTGGTGGCGCGCGCGGACGTGGCCGAACTGATGCAGGACGGCGAACTGCCCAGGCAGCGTTTCATCGGCGTCACCGAACCGGTCGTGGCACAAAGCCTGGAACTGGAATTCAGCGACGACTATCGCGGCATGGAAGTCATCGCCAAGGCTGGCACGGTCATTGCAAATGAAAGTGGGCGCGAGATCACCACGCCTTACGACGACTGCACGCTGGTCATGCCCTCCTTGCGGCACATCGGCCCGGGCGTCACCGTGGTCCGGCTGGGCAAAGAAATCGCGCGATAACAGAAGAGAGACCATCTCTCGCCTGCGGCGCACCAGACGCCGCAACTCCGCGGCGGCATGCGACAGCCGCGGTGCGGATGGGCAGGCCGCATCCCTGCCGCCATCCGCAGGAATGGGCGGCGCACGGACCTGGGGCCGGCGCCGCGAAATCACTTACTTTCAAGGGGTAATTATGAAGTTTGCAAAACCGGTGCTGGCCGCTTCCTTCGGCCTGCTGGCGATCGTCGCCGCCAATGCTCATGCCGATGCGCTGGCCGACATTCAGAAAAGCGGCGTGCTGAAAATCGCCGTACCGCAGGATTTCGCGCCGTTCGGTTCGGTCAACTCCGACCTGCAACTGCAAGGCCTGGACATCGACGTGGCCAAGCTGATCGCGCAGAAGATGGGCGTGAAGGTGCAACTGGTGCCGGTGGCCAGCGCCAACCGCATCGCCTACCTGCAGACGCACAAGGCTGACCTGGTGATCTCCACGCTGGGCAAGAACGCCGAGCGCGAAAAGGTGATCGATTTCTCGCAAGCCTATGCGCCGTACAACAAACAGCGTGTTCGGCGTGGCCAGCGTCAAGGTCGCCAGCGCCGCCGACCTGGCCGGCAAAACCGTGGGCGTGGCCCGCGGCACCTTCCAGGACATCCAACTGACTGACACCGCGCCCAAGAGTACCACCATCAAGCGCTATGAGGACAACAACGCCATGATCTCGGCCTACGTCTCGGGGCAGGTGCAACTGGTGGGCACCGGCGACTTCGTCGCCTACGCGCTGGGCGAGAAGGCGCCGGACAACAAGCCGGTGCTGAAGTACATCATCAACGAGTCGAGCTGCAGCGTCGGCCTCAACAAGGGCGAACCCGCCCTGCTGGCCAAGGTCAACGACGTGATCACCGCCGCCAAGAAGAGCGGCGAGATCAACGCCATCGTCAAGAAGTGGCTCAACGTGCCGCTGCCGCAGAAGATGGCGACCACCTTCCAGTGATCTCCCTCCTCTTGCCGCGACAGGCATGAAAAAAACGGCGGACTTGTCCGCCGTTTTTCTTTGGCGCGCGCATGGCGTAACGCCTGCCCTGCACCTGTTCCTGCTCGGTCCATCGGTTGCCGGGCCGAATACACGGTGCGTCCGCCGAACGCCAGCATCTCCAGCGAAGTGACGTCGCCGGCCGCCACCCCACCGTCAGCGCGCGATTGGGCTCCACGCAGAACGCCGCATGGATGAGGCCATGCACCCGCGCCCGCCACCTGCATCGCAGCCGGAAACGGTTGCTCAGCGGTCGCTGAAGGCAGGAATGCGGACGCAAAAAAAGGAGGGCTGACACCCTCTTTCTTCTTGCCGCCGATGCGCCTGCACCGGGGGCGCCGACGGTGCCGGCCTCAGGCCTGCGCCAGCGCGCGTCGGCGGGAGAACAGCGGCAGGCGGCCGCGGCCGGGCGGGCTTTCCGCTTCCGGCCCCGGCTCGCCACCGCTGCCTTCCACATGGAACACGCTGACCAACTGGGTCAGGTTGCCCGCTTGGCCGCGCATGGACGCGGCCGCCGCGGCGGCTTCTTCCACCAGCGCCGCGTTCTGCTGGGTCACGTCGTCGAGCTGCGCGATCGCATCGTTGACCTGCTGGATGCCTTCGGTCTGCTCGGCGCTGGCCACGCTGATCTCGTTGACGATGGCATTGACGTGCTGCACGCTCTCGACGACGCGGGTCATGGTGGCGCCGGCCTGTTCCACCAGCGCGCTGCCGGCATTGACCTTCTGCACCGAATCATCGATGAGCTGCTTGATCTCCTTGGCCGCGGCCGCCGAGCGCTGCGCCAGCGAGCGCACTTCGGAGGCCACCACCGCAAACCCGCGCCCCTGTTCGCCGGCGCGCGCCGCCTCCACGGCCGCGTTCAAAGCCAGGATATTGGTCTGGAAGGCGATGCCGTCGATCACGCTGATGATGTCCACGATCTTGCGCGACGAACCATTGATCTCGTCCATCGTCTCCACCACCCGGCCCACCACCGCCCCGCCCTCGCTGGCTATGCCCGAGGCGGACGCCGCCAGGCGGCTCGCTTCGTGGGCGTTGTCGGCATTGGTGCGCACGGTGGAAATCAATTCTTCCATCGCCGACGCCGTCTCTTCCAGCGCGCCGGCCTGCTGCTCTGTGCGCGCCGACAGATCCTGGTTGCCTTCGGCAATCTCGCCCGAAGCGGTGGCGATGGCATCGGTACCGTGGCGCACGCGCGTGACGATGTCGCGCAAGCGGGCGTTCATGTCTTGCAAGGCATTGAGCAGTTGCCCCACCTCGTCGCGCGAACTGGTGTGGATCTGCGCCGTCAGGTCGCCCTCGGCCACGCGTCGCGACAACGCCACGGCCTGCTTCAGCGGACGCACGATGCCGCGCGTGAGCAGCCAGGCGCACAGCACGCCGAACACCAGCGCCGCGGCTTCCAGCACCAGCAACAGGATGCGGCTTTGGCGGGCCAGTTGTTCGATATTGGAGGACGCGTCATCGATCTCCGCCTGCTCGGCCTTCTGCAGCTTTTGCATGGTGTTCTGGTACTTCTTGGACAGCGGCATGAATTCCTGGATCAGCACGCTGTTGGCGCCGTCCTGGTCGCCGGTGGATTTGAGATCCATCATCTTCAGATAGACGCTCTTGTAATCCTTCTGATAGCCCAGGATCTCCGCATACAGCGCCTTCTCGGCCTCGGCGTCGAACATCTGCGACAGCTCCTTCTGCAGCTCCGCGCTCTCCTTGCCCGAGGCCAGTTCCTCGTTGAGGAAATAATTGTTCAGCGTGAGATCGGTGCTGCGCGACATCGCCACCGTGCGCAGGATGGCCGCGCGCAGGTTGCCGTACCAGGCCGAGATCAGACGCTCCTTGCGCACCGACTGGCTGACCATGTCATGCGTCACGTCCGACACCATCTGCAGGCGCCATACGCCGATCGCCATGATCAGGATGGACAGCGCCAGCACCACCGCGAAACCGACCGCCAGACGGCTGCCGATGCGCATGTTTCCAAAGACCTTCATGTTGCTCCCCTTGATATGCATTCGTCACGGCAACTCCCTGTGTTGCCGACCCGCATTTTTCAGCAAGAAACGTACCCGCAACGCGTGCGGCGCCGCGTCGGCCGATGCCATGCAGGGGCCGAGGAATCGATGGCGCGGCGGCCGCAGCCGCCCCGCAGGATGGGAAATGCGATGATGCCGCCGCAGGACGCGGCGGCTGGATCGCGCTTACTGGTAGGTGGTGGCGATCTTCTCGGGCAGCGGGACGTTGAGCCACTTCTTGACGATGCCATTGAGTTCGCCGCTCTTCTTGGAAGCGCTCAGCGCTTCGTTGACCTTGGCCATCAGGGCCGGCTCGCCCTTGTTCATGCCCACGTAACAGGTCGAGACGTTGATGATGTATTTGAGCACCGGCTTGTTGGTCGGCGTCTTCTCGGCCAGCGCATAGGCCACGAAGTCGCCGGTGCCCACGATCTGCACCTGGCCGGAGACATAGGCCGAGATCAGGCTGTTGTTGTCCTCATAGCGCTTGATCACGGTGCTCTTGGGCACGCTGTCGGTGAGCATCAGATCCTCGAAGGTGCTGCGCGCCACGCCCACGGTCTGGTTGGCCAGGTCGGCCGGCCCCGCCACCTTGATGGCGGCCACGCCGAACACGCTATTGTTGTACGGCGCATAGCCCTGCGAGAAATCCATGACGCGTTCGCGCTCGGCGTTCTTGCCCAGGGTGGAGATGATCATGTCGATCTTGTGCGTCTGCAGGAAAGCCATGCGGCTGGAAATGGGCACCGGGATCAGCTCGGCTTTCACGCCCATGCCCTTGGCCACCAGCCGGGCGACGTCGATGTCCAGGCCCTGCAACTGCAGATCGGCATTGACCGAACCGTAAGGCGCGAAGTCCTGCGGCACGCCGATCTTCAGCACGCCGGCCTTCTGGATGTCGGCCAGCGCATCGGCCATGGCATTGCCTGCGAACACGGCCATCAGGCCCACCGATACGGCCATTGCGGTCTTGACGAACTTCATGGATTTCCCCTCTTTTGAAAAGCACGATGAAATACGGCTTGGGGTCATGCCCCGCCCCGCGTGGATGAATGCTGTTCCTGCTTCTGCTGCGGCGACCGCCTTCCTCATGGCCGCCGCATGCGGCACATGCGACTCCAGGCAGTCCTACGTCCCCCTGGCCAATATCCGTTCCGCCAGCTTCACCCAATAACTCGCACCGACAGCAAGCAGGTCATCGTTGAAGTCATAGCTGGTATTGTGCAACATGCAGGGCCCCGCCCCATGTCCGTGCTCGCGATGGCCGCCATCGCCGTTGCCCAGCAGCGCATAGCAGCCCGGACGGGCCTGCAACATGAAGGAGAAATCCTCGGCGCTCATCGGCGGCTCCAGGTCGGCCTCCACGTTATGCTCGCCCACCAGTTCGCGCATCACCTCCACGCACACCGCGGTTTCCCGCGGATGATTGATGGTCGGCGGATAGTTGCGGCTGAATACCACCTCGGCCTCGCAACCGAATCCCGCCGCGGTGTGCTGCCCCAGCTCGCGCATGCGGCTCTCGATCAGATCCAGCACGTCCAGCGAGAAGGTGCGCACGGTGCCGCCCAGCCAGGCGCTGTCGGGAATCACATTGCTGGTTTCTCCGGCATGGATCTGCGTGACCGACAGCACCGCCGAATCGGTGGGACGCTTGTTGCGCGTCAGGATGGTCTGCAAGGACTGTGCCAACTGCACGATGGCGGCCACCGGATCGATGGCGTTATGCGGCAGCGCGGCGTGCGATCCCTTGCCGCGCAGGGTGATGCGAAATTCGCTAGAGGACGCCATGATGGCGCCGGCATTGACGCCGAAGAAACCGGCCGGCATGCCCGGCCAGTTGTGGATGCCGTACACCGATTCCATCGGGAAGCGGTCGAACAGGCCATCCTCGATCATGCGACGCGCGCCGCCGCCCTTCTCCTCGGTCGGCTGGAAAATCAGATAGACCGTGCCATCGAAATTGCGGGTCGCCTGCAAATGGCGCGCGGCCGCCAGCAGCATCGCGGTGTGGCCGTCGTGGCCGCAGGCGTGCATCTTGCCAGGATGGCGCGAAGCGTGCTCGAAGGTATTGGCTTCCTGGATGGGGAGCGCGTCCATGTCGGCGCGCAGGCCGATGGCGCGGGAACCGTCGCCGGACTTGATGATGCCAACCACGCCGGTGCCGGCCAGGCCGGTGTGGATGGGAATGCCCCAGTTGCTGAGGAGTTCTGCGACCAGTTGCGAACTTCGTCGCTCTTCAAAGGCCAGTTCGGGATGGGCGTGGAGGTCGCGCCGGATGCGCTGGAATTCAGCGCGCGATCGTTCTATCTCGGTAATCAGGTTCATACGCAATGCAGCAAGGTTGCTCGGCCGCTCCGCGACGATCAGACCATCAGGCGATTGAATGATCGGCAGAGCTTGTGGCAAAGTGTAGGCAGCAGCCCATATGCTTGGGAATTACTATATTTGTATAGAAGATATGCCTTTAAGGCATAGGGGAGACAACATGGAAATCCGTCATCTGCGCTACTTCCAGGCCGTGGCCGAACACGGCAGCGTGGCCCAGGCGGCGCGCAAGCTCAATATCGTGCAGCCCGCGCTGAGCCGCCAGATCCACGACCTGGAAGAACAGCTCGGCACGCCGCTGTTCGAGCGCAGCGTGCGCGGCGTGCAACTCACCGCCGCCGGCAAGCAGTTCGCGCGCGACACGCAAAAGCTGCTGGCCGAACTGGACGCCGCCCGCGACCGCGCGCTGCGCGCCGCCGCCGGACTGGAAGGTTCGCTGCGCATCGGCATCTCGCCCAACCACACCTGGCATCCGCTGATCCTGCAGCGCCTGCGCCGCTTCCAGCGCGCCTTCCCCAACGTGGCGCTGATGCTGGAGCCGGCGCTGTCCACCCAGCAGTTGATCCGCGTCAAGGAAGCCCGCATCGATGGCGGCCTGGTCGCGCTGCGCGATCCCAACGACAAGGAACTGACCGGCATCAAGGTGCTCAGCTCCGGCCTGCTGCTGGCGGTGCCCTCGCACAGCAAGTATGCAAAGAAGCCGCCGGCGCGCCTGCACGATCTGCGCGACGAACCCTACGTGTGGTTCCCGCGCGAACGTTCGCCGGTGTATCACGACTACCTGATCCACCAATGCCAGCGCGCCGGCCTCTCGCCCAGGCTGGTGCCCATCGGCGCCGACGTTACCCTGGGCATGGTGGCGGCGGGCATGGGCTATTCCATCGTCACCGAGATCTCCAAGTACAACTGCCCCAAGGAAGTGGTGCTGCATCACCATCCCGATCTGTCGGATGTGCATGATGTGGAACTGGTCATGCGCAGCGATGCCGACAGCCCCATCCTGCGAGAATTTGCGCGCGTCATGAGCACCTCCGGCCCGCGCGACGCCAAGCACGCCTGAGCCGTCCCGAACGCGCGGGGCCGACGCCGGGCCGCGTTTCTTATGACTTGGCACAAAGCTTGCAAATAGCTGACAACTTCTTTCCAGGGCAGCTTGCCATCCCGCACCGGCGCCCTGTCGACGACGCTCGCCATCTGTACTGCCCGCGCGGCAGTACAGCCATTCTCGTCGCCCGATCCTGCACGGGCGCGCGGCAACACATCAACGCAAAAGGGGAACAATGGCGCTGATCAGGATTTCCGGGAGTTCGGGGCTCTCGCTGGTAGAACAAGTGGTCGGACAGATGAAACAGTTGATCGACAACGGCGTGGTGCGCGACGGCAGCCGCGCGGCGTCGATCCGCGTGTTCGCGCGCGACCACAGGATCAGCGCGCATACCGTGGCCGAGGCCTATGAACGACTGGTGGCCCAGGGCTACTTCCAGTCGCGCCCACGCAGCGGCTTCTTCGTCTCGCGGCCGCAAGCCTATACCGCCTGCGGCCGCGACGACGAGACTGGCATCGAACCCGACCACCTATGGCAGCTACGCTCGCACTTCACCAGCCTGCATGACCGCCTGGGCGCCTCCAACGGCCGCATGCCGGCCGACTGGCTGGATATCGACCTGATCCGCAGCGGCATGAAATCGCTGGCCGCCAAGGCCGACACCAGCCTGGCGCAGTACGGCGATCCCTTCGGCTACGCGCCGCTGCGCGGGCTGCTGCAGACGCGGCTGCTGGGACTGGGCATCCACGCTCAGCCGGAGCAGATCCTGCTCACCAACGGCGCCACGCAGGCCGCCGATCTGCTGATGCGCTGCTTCCTCAAACGCGGCGACCGCGTGCTGGTGGATGATCCCGGCTACTTCAATCTGTTCAGCAACCTGCATCTGCATGGCATCCGCCCGGTTCCCGTTCCGCGCCGCGCGGACGGCCCCGATCTCGACCTGCTCGACGCGCTGGTGCGCGAACACCAGCCATCGATGATGTTCGTGCAGTCGATGCTCCATGCGCCGACCGGCTCCAGCATCGCGCCGGCCAAGGCGCACCGGCTGCTGAAACTGGCCGAGCAGCACGACTTCCGCATCGTCGAGAACGACGTCTATTGCGACATGCTGGGTCTGAGCCTGCCGCGCCTGGCGACGCTGGATCAACTGGCGCGGGTGTTTTATGTCGGCAGCTTTTCCAAGACGCTGTCCTCGGCCACGCGCGTGGGCTTCGTGGCCGGCGCGGCCGATGCGATCGGCGAACTGAGCAATCGCAAGATGGTGGCCAGCATCACCGGCAGCCAGGTCGATGAACGCCTGGTGTATCACGCGCTCACCGAAGGCCAGTACCGGCGCAGCGTGGAGCGCCTGCGCTACCGGCTGGCCAATGCCCAACAGCAGGCCTGCGATATGCTGGAGGCGGAAGGTTTCGAGCTGTTCTGCCGTCCGCTGGGTGGCAAGTTCGTCTGGGCCCGCCATCCCGAGATCGACGATTCGGAAGAAATCTGGAAACGCGCCGCCCGCGCCGGCATCCTGATCGCTCCCGGCAAGGTGTTCCGCGACAACCTGCAAGCCACGCCCTGGTTCCGCCTCAACGTGGCATATTGCATGGAGCCGGCGCTGCTGGCGTTTCTCTCGGGCCTGCGGGCCTGATCCTTCGCGCCCTTTCTGCGCTTCGTTTCACCTCCCTTTTCGTTCCATTTTTCCTCTCCATTCCCGCGCGATGAAAGCCCGCTGACGCAATCGGCACGGTCTTGTGCCGATTGCGCAATTCGCCCGTGCGGCGCTTTCTTATACTTTGTCGCGGTGCAGATGTGCTTCGGAGCCTGAACGATATGGCCTGCGGCATATGCCTCGAAAGCATGGCGGTTATGCCAATAGAGTAATTTTCAAGCATAGCCCGTCCACCTACACTTGCCGGATTCCATCGTCCCGGCGCAGCGCCTGCGGCGCGCGGCGGCCATCTCAATTGCGGAGAATTGCGTGCTCTCATCCCCCCTGCATCAACACGCCGGCACAACGGTCGCGAAGGGCCCGAACCCCGCGCGACAGCGCCTGAGCTTCGGCTTTCCGCGCGCCTACCTGGCGCGCATGCTGCAGCGCAAGCTCGTCGAGCAGCTCTATCTCGGCGACGGTGCCTGCATCGCCGGCTGGCGCGACGAGCGCGGCGTATTCCGCCCGCTGGAAGACGATGCCGGTTTCGACGGTCCGGATTTCACCCTGCGGCTGACCCATGCCGCCGGCGGCTATCAGGTGTTCGACCACGACATCGATATCGAAGTCGGCATCCTGCTCGGCAACTACACGCTGGCGGTGCACGGCCACCGCTTCGGCATCGGTTTCCTTCCCACGCTGGATGAGGCGCAACTGACCGCGGCTGCGCGCCGCATCCTGCGCGATCTCGATACGGCCGCCCGCACCGGCTGATCGTCTGACAAGTTCCCTGGCGACTTTTACGAGTCACCCTCTGTTGCCGCGCCTTCGGGCGCGGCTTTTTTTCGTGCGCGATAGTGCGCCGCGCGCGCGTTATGGGTGCATGCCTGCATGCTTTGCGTGCGTCGTTCGCGGGCGCTTGCGGCGTCTTGCCGAACGCGTGTCGATCTTCCATCGACCGCGCCGCCGGCTGTCATGTCAATCTCCATATTATTTATAAAATTGTTGTTGGATCGCCACGCGAAAACGTAAAAAGTCGTCTGCTGCTGCCCATGGCGCCTGTCGTCCAAGACGTCCTCTGTACTGCCGCCGTGCGCGCCCATCGACGATGAATCGGCTTGCCGCCGCGCCCACCGTTGCGCCCGCTCTCCCGCGCCCCGCCTTCCTTTGCGTCCTCACGCCCTTCGCTCCACCCCCTTCCCGAGCAACCGCGCCGGATCGTCATCACGCTGATCCGCCACCTGTATTGGTGCCTCGCCAATACAGCAATGGTGACCGGTGCGCGATCTGTCTATCGCCGCGCGCCATCGCTCTCCCTAACATTCCTTCAACAAAAAACATCCGGGGGATAGGCCCCGCGGCCGCGAGAGATGACGGGCCGCGGGCGCCACGGATGCCAGCCGTCGCGGGAGCGACGCACACCAGGCAGTTTCCGCGGCCGCAAGGCGGCGGAGGACCGCGCAAGCTGCACGCGCCGCTCAGGGCGCGGCCGCGCCCAGGCGCGCCGCGTCAGACGCATGCAGGTGCTTACACACGACGTTCAACTCACAGGGGTAAAACAATGAAGAAATCGCTGTTGGCATTCGCCGCACTCGCAACCATCACCGGCGCCGCATCGGCGCAAAGCAGCGTGACCATCTATGGCGTGGTCGACATGGGCCTGAAGGTGGAAAACGCCGGTTCCGGCACGCGCCTGTCGCTGGACAGCGGTAACCAGAGCGGCAGCCGCATCGGCTTCAAGGGCACCGAGGATCTGGGCGGCGGCCTGAAGGCCAACTTCGTGCTGGAGTCCGGTTTCAACGCCGACACCGGCGCCATGGGCGCCAGCGGCGTGCTGTTCAACCGCCAGTCGTATGTGAGCCTGTCGGGCGGCTTCGGTGAAGTCAAGCTGGGCCGCATCCAGACCGTGGTCTATTCCAACGCTTCCGTGTTCGACCCGTTCGGCGATACCCTGGCCGGCGACTCGGCCCGCATCTTCAACTACGGCGGCAGCCGTACCGACAACACCGTCAACTACAGCTACTCCGCTGCCAACGGCGTGAACGGCCAACTGGCCTACAGCTTCGGCGAAGTGGCCGGCGACACCAGCGCCAACCGCACCATGGCAGGCGCCATCGGTTACGCAGCCGGCCCGCTGGCCGTGGTGCTGACCCACCAGAACACCAAGAACGCCACCGGTAGCGATGCCGCCAAGACCACCCTGATCGGCGGTAACTACAACTTCGGCCTGCTGCAACCCTTCGCCGCCTATGCCATCAATAAGGGCGTGGGCACGCTCGACACCCGCGACGCCCTGATCGGCCTGAACATCAACCTGACGCCGGCCGATGTCATCATGACCTCGCTGATGCACAAGTACGACAAGTTCGCCGACCACCGCGACGCCACCCAGATCGCCGTCGGCTACACCCATAACCTGTCCAAGCGCACCAACCTGTACACCAGCTGGTCGCGCCTGAGCAACAACTACGCCGTCAACTACAGGGCGGACCGCAACGGTTCGGCCGACAACCTGTTCAACGTCGGTATCCGTCACAAGTTCTGATGTCGCATGGCGGTGCCTTGCGAGGCATCGCCGACATCCTTCCCATCTTGAGGGGGGGACGGCGCCAGCACAACGGCGCCGTTTCCTGCAGTGCCGGCAGTGATTGATGCGAACAGGTCACTGCTTTTCATGTCCGGCGCGCCGTTGGCGCGACCGGACTTTTTTGGCTGTCCGGCCGCGCCGCGCTCCCGCCGTGCTTGTGGCAAAATCCTGCCTCCATCCCAGCAGAACGACTCCGGCATGTGCGTCAACTACAAACCCGCCAATAAGCAAACCGTCGCCGAACTCACCGGCGCCGATACCTCGGGCACGTCCGACTGGCCGGAAGACACCTGGCAAGACTACGCCGCGCCCATCGTGCGCGCGGACGAACGCGGCGAACCGGAACTGATCGTCGGCACCTACGGCATGATCCCCAAAAGCAAAATGGAACCGGGCGTGCGCCTGACCACCATGAACGCCCGCGCCGAAACCATCGGCGAGCGGCGCAGCTACGCCCTGCCCTGGCGTCGCGCCCAGACCTGCCTGCTCCCGCTGGAATGGTTTTGCGAACCCAATTATGAATCCGGCCGCGCCCGGCGCTGGGCCATTGGCATGGCCGACGACGCCCCTTTCTGCGTGGCCGGGCTGTGGCGCGCCTGGGAAGAGGCCGAAGGCGGCTATACCTTCTCCTTCACGCAGATCACCATCAACGCCGACCGTCATCCGCTGATGAGCCGCTTCCAGAAACCCGGCGATGAACGGCGCAGCCTGGTCATCGTGCCGCCCTCGGATTACACGGCCTGGCTCAACGCCGGCACGCCCGACGTGGCCTGGTCCATGCTGCGTCCCTACCCGGCCGCCGCCATGAAGACCTGGGATCTCGACCGGGGCTATGGCAATGCGCGCAATAACGACACCCAGTCTTCCTTCCCGTTCTGAAGAATCCGGGAAAGGAAGACCGCGCCGTTGCATTCGCCGGGCGCCGCATCGGCGCCAGCGAATCAAAGCCAATTGAACCAGGAGAGGGAAGGCATTGCCGTCATGGCGTCGATGTCGGTGGCGTAGGCGCTGACGGTGGTCAGCGTCAGGGCGGCGATGAGGAAGGCGCGCATCTGTTCTCCTTGGGTCGATGTCGGGGCCGCTTGCCCGACGCCGCCGGATGCAGCGCCGGGATCGGCCTGGAAGACATCGTGCCCGCGCCAGGCTTCGGGCCTGTTGCAGAAAAGTACGCGCCTTGTTGCAATTGACATATGCGCCGCGCCCTCGGACGGCATGCGCCAGCCTCAGGGATCGAGCTCGCTCCTGGGCTCCTCGCGCGCGGGCTTGGGCAGCTCCAGCGGCACAAACAACCGCGTCATCCCGCGCTGTACCAGCAGCGCCGAACTGCCGCCGGTCTGGCGGATCACCTCCAGCAAGCCCTCGATGGTGGACACGCTCTGCCCGTTCAGCGCCAGGATGACGTCGCCCACTTTCACGCCGGTGCGCGACGCCGTGAGATTGACGCGCTCCACCAGCAGCCCGCCGTCCACCTTGAACAGCGCGCGCTCCTCCGGTTGCAGCGGACGCACCGTCATGCCCAACGGAATCTCGGGCTGCGCCTGCTGCGGCGCCGCCGACGCCGCGGTCTCGGAGGCATCGACCGACATGTCCAGCGTCTGCAGCGCGCGGCTGCGCCAGATCTGGACCGTCACCCGCTCGCCCGGCGTACGCTCGGCCACATAACCGAGCGCATCGGCCGACTGCACCACCTCGCGGCGATCCACCTTCAGAATCACGTCGCCCGGCTGCAGCCCGGCCCGGGCCGCGGCGCCGTAGGGCGCGACATCACTGACCAGCGCCCCGACCGGCTTGGGCAAGCCGAAGGATTGCGCCAGCGCCTGGCTCACCTCTTGCACCACCACGCCGATGCGCCCGCGCGTCACATAGCCCTTGGCCTGCAACTGCTCCTTGATGCGCATGGCGACGTCGATGGGAATGGCGAACGACAGTCCCTGATAACCGCCGCTGTTGCTGTAGATACGCGAATTGATGCCGATCACCTCGCCGCGCATGTTGAACAGCGGCCCGCCCGAGTTGCCCGGATTGATCGGCACGTCGGTCTGCAGGAAGGGCATGTAATCCGCGCCCGGCAAGGTACGCCCCTTGGCGCTGACGATGCCCGCGGTCACCGAATTGCTGAAACCGTAAGGCGCGCCGATGGCCAGCACCCACTCGCCGACCTCGATGCGCGCCGGATCGCCGATGCGGATCACCGGCAGACCGGTGGCGTCGATCTTCAGCAGGGCCACGTCGGAAATGGAATCGATGCCCAAGAGGCGCGCCTTGAATTCGCGGCGGTCGCTCAGCTTGACGCTGATGGCGCTGCCGCGCGCGACCACGTGGGCATTGGTCAGGATATAACCGTCGGCGCCGACGATGAAGCCCGAACCCAGCGTACCGTCATCGACGCGATCCTGCGGCAAGGCGCCGTTCTGGCGGCGCTGCAATGCTTCGCGCGCCACGCCGATGTTGACCACGGTATTGCCGTTAGCCTTGACCAGGCGGGTGAAGTCCGGCTCCGAACGCACCACCGTCACCGGCGGGCGCGCCGCCTGCGCCGCATCGGGCGCGGCCGTCTGGGCATGGGCCGGATGGGCCGCCAGGCAGGCGGACAAGCCGCCTGCCGCCAGGACGCCGCGCATGGCGGGATGCCCGATTGCAAAAGATGCAAGAATCGATTGCGAAATTATTTTCATCGTTATCCAGTCGGTCCGCGCCGTGACAGGCATACAGCATAGACGTAATGGATGACTCGAAAATGACAATTTTTTAGTCAATTCCCCGCCGCGGGCGCATGGACGGCGCTTTTCCGCCCATGCGCCCACGCGCCGGGCCCGTCAGCGGTTCAGGTTGCGTCGCTCGGTATCGGTCAGGCGATTGCGCTGGACCGCGTTCAAATTACCCTGGCCCAGCACCTGGATCGCGCTGCCGCTGTCATAGCCGGCCCCGGCCGGCGCCGGGCGGCTCTCCGGCGCCGCCGCACCGTCGCCTCCGAAGCCCAGCACCCGCACCGTGAACACCGACGGCAGGTTCTGCCTGGCCGCGGCACGCTCGCGCGACACCGCATCCTGCGCCGCCATCGCCGCCGAACTAGCCGCCGCGCTGGCATTGGTCAGCGCGCCGATGTTCACCGCCGCGATCACCGGCAGACCGGTGGACTTGCCCTGCACCTGGATGTTGGCCGCGTTGACGACCTGCAGCGCCGCCACGTTGACGTTGCCCGAGACCCGGATGCCCGCCTCGCCCGCATCGATGGTCCCCAACGGCGCGATCAGATCGACGTCGCCCGGCGGCACCTCCGCGATCGGCGCCAGCGTCGCGATGCCCGCGCCGGTGGACGGCACCTGTGGCGACCTCGTCACGTCGCCGACGTTGTCGTACACGCGCCGCGGCGGCGTATAGACCACGGTGGTCTTGGCGCCGCGCCCGGCGTTGATGTCGCCCTGCGCCGACCAGGCCGTGATGCCGCCGCCGAAGGTGGTCATGATGCGGCTTTGCCCCAGCAAGATGCTCTCCAGCGAATACAGCGAGATGTCGCCCTGGCCGCGCGTGATCAGGCCGGCCGTGGACGGCGGCGCCGCGCCTTCCACGCCATACGTCTGGGCGCCGCCCGGTGTGAGCACCTGGATGTCGCCGCCCACGTCGGTATGGATGCCCGATGCCCCATACATCAGCAGGTCGCCCTGATAGCCGGTGGCCGGGAACATCACCGCGATGGCATTGCGGCCGCGCAGGTAACTGCCGTAACGCGGGCTGTTTGCATCGTTGTACTCGCGCCCGCCGGCGCGCAGCTCGGCGAAGTAGACCTGGCGCGCGAAGATGCGCTGCTGCTCCGGCGCCAGCGCGTTGAAGTAAGCCAAGGCCTCCTGCGCCGTGCCGCTGAAACCGAAGCGCTCGGCCAGCCATGCCGCCAGCTCGGCGCCATAGGTCTTGACCACCTTGCCCGGCTGGTCGGCCAGCGGCATGCCGCCTTGCGCCAGGTTGGCCGGGTTCAGGTAGCGCGCCAGCAAGCCGGAATAACTGGTCGTGACGTCCTTCATTCCGGCCTGCACCACCACGCCGGCGCCGGGCCGGTTGTCGCCGCGCACCACCGGGCCGATGGTGGTGATCGATGAACGTTCTTTCTGCAGGATATTGCGGCCGGCCGATATCTCCAGCGTACCCGGGCCGGCCACTTCGAAGTTGGCATAGAGGATGTCGCGTCCGGCCTGCATCACGGAGACATCGTTGCTGTTCGCATGCACCAGCAGATTGCCGGACACGTAGGCCGACGAGCCGTCACTGGCCATTCCGAAGATGGCCGGGGCGTCATCATCGATTCGCGTGCCGGAATAGACGATATCCTGTCCGGCCTTGATCGCAACAGGCCCTGCCCCGACATAATCCGTCTGGTTGAAACGAATGCCCGCGTTGAAAGTGAGTTTCGCGCCTGTCTGCAAGCCGACGATGTCGCCCTTGGCTGCATAGAAGCGGGACGGTTCGCTCGCACGGGAAAGCACGCCGGCCGAGGCATCCACGCTGTTGCGGGAGAACGCCAGCAGCGGGAAGAAATGCGGATCGGCATAGGATGCATCGATGCTGATATTGCTCACCAGCGACATGCCCGTCGCATCGAAACCCGCGAAGCCGGGATGCCAGATGCTGGCCATCGTTGACGTGTCCGTGCCGGAGACAGCGATTCCATAACCGCCGCCATACAGCGAACCACCCGCCAGCATTTCGATGCGGCGCCCGCCCTGCGGCGCCACCAGCAGCCCCGCCGTCTCCCACTGGTTACTGGTGCCGGCGGTATTGAGATAGGCGGCCGACTTGCCATAGTAGATGCTGCCCACGCCGGCCACCGCACTGACCTCGCCCGGCAACACGAACCAGCCGCCGCTATTGGTATAGTCCCAGTTAATTATTTTGACGTCGGCGTTGCCTTCGCTGGCCCGTGTGTCGAAGGCCAGATTACCGCCGGCGCTGAAGGTTTTCAGGATCGTGTGATCCGTCCACAGATTGAACCAGCTTATGCCCGCTGCACCACTGGCCGCGGACGAGCTATACGCAATGCCGTTGGGCGTGGCAACCATGCCGGCATTGCCGGTGCCGCCCAGTACCAGGTCGCCGCGGCTGGACACATTCATGCCGCTATCGCCGGCCATCAGCATCAAGCCGCCCGTGGCCAGCGACATGCTCGACACGTAAGGATCCGCGCTGCGCACTTCCCTGGCATCCTGCACCATCGCATACACCAGTTGCATCGTCCCGATCTGGCCGGCGGCGATGGCGGTGGCGCCGCGCACATTGACCAGGCCGCCATACAACTCATGAGTCTGTACGGTCGCGCCGACGCCCGCCTTGCCCAGGCGCGCCTCCGGATGGCTGTTCCAGCCACCGGCCCGCACGTCGAGATCGCCGCCGCCGGTGAGCACAAGACTGCCATCGGGCAACACCCTGCCGGTGCTCCCCACGGCCAGCACCATGCCCTGGCTGCGCGAACTATTGTCAATATTGACGTCGGAGGTGGAACGTCGGGTAACCATTCCGGCGTCGCCGCCCACCTGAATGGTGGCATTGCCTCCGCCCAGCGTGCCCATGCCGGTGAAACCCGCGACGGTCGGCCAGTACGCATATGAACTGCCGGAAGGCGCCGACACATAGGCATAGGTACCGAAATTGATCCACCAGGAGGTCGGAACATCCGTCACCCCGGGCGTGACGCCCGTTCCCTGCCGCCACAGCCAGTTGCCGACGCTGGTGCTGGCCGTCGCCAGCTCCCGGCTGGTGGTCCAGGCATCGCCGGTCAGATCGCCACCGACGTTCACGTTCAGATTGCCGCCGCCATCCGGATACCAAGCTTGGTAGATGCTGTTGGCGCCGCTCACCAGCCGCTCGTAGTCCGGTGCGGCCGTGCCGGGCTCGGTACCCAGCACGGTGCCATTGTTGATCAGGCCGCGCGCCTGGTTGTAGGCGACATCCAGCGATGCATTGCCGAGGCTGCGCTGGGTACCGGCGGTATAGACGCCATACGGCGACTGCATCGAGAAGTTGCCGCCGGCCGCCAGGCTAAGGTCGCCGGTGCCGGTGCGCACCACGCTGAAGGTAGGGCTCTTGGGCGTGGCGGTCAACGGTACGTTGATGACCGCGCCATTGCCCTGGCCCAGTTCCCAGAAATCCGGCTGGAAACCGAAGTCGGAGAACGAAACCGCCATATACAGAGACACCAGTTGGCTCTCGGTCTTACCGACCAACTGGTTCACGCTGGTATAGCCGCTCGGCAGCCCCCGACGCAGCCGCAACCACGGCGTTGGCGCCTTGCAAGGTCAGACCGAGCTGGATGTTGCCACGCGCGGGATTCCAGAAATCGGGCAGACCGAAGTCATCCCAGGACGAGGCGTAGTACAGGCTGATGATTTCGGCCATCGTCTTGCCGATCAGGTCGTTCCGGGTCTTGCCGCTAGGCAGGCCGCCGGCGGCGACGATCACGGCATCGACGCCGCGTTCGTTGAGCACGGCCAGCGGCCCGCCACCGGTGACCTTCACGGCGTAGTGCGTATCGGCCAGCACCAGGTCGCCGGTACGCATTGCATTGCGCGCGCGCGGGTCGGCGGCGCCGGTATCGGCGCCCGCCGTCAGGTTCATGCTCCAGGATTGCGAACCTTCCGGCAGCATCGGCGCCACCGCCCAGTTCTTCGCCTGGCGACCGTTGGCATCGGCCGGACGCAGATTGACCGACGTGGCGCCAGAGGCCAGCACCACATTGGTGCCGGAAGCAATCAGCGATCCGACCGGCAACGCCAGGGAGCCGAGCTGCACCATGTCCACCGGCAGCGCCACGCCCTTGGGCCATGTCAGGCTGGCCAGGGTCATCGCCACCGGCAGGCGCGCGCCCGCCTGCAGTTGCGCACCGGCCGGCAGGCTCAGTCCGGCGGCGCCCACCACGGTACCTGCCGCCAGCAATACCGTGCCGTTAGGCGCGCGGACGTCGGCTGCCAGCACGGTGCCGGCGGGCAGCGTCAGCGCCGCGTCCAGCGTGAAGCTGGCCGGCAGCAGCGTCCCCGCCGGCAGCGTGACGTTCCTGGCGGTGATGGCGTAGTTGAGCGTCTTGCCGGCCGGGTACGTGGTGCCATCGGAGAGCGTGACGCCGCCGACGGGAACCACCACATCGCCGCCGAATCGCTGCACACCGGCGGTCAGCACCCAGCCGCCATCATCCGGGGTATTCGGCGGCGGCGCGAAGCCGTCGTTGACGCTGCCGTAGATCGACAGGTCACCGCCCGCGCGCAGGCTCAGCATGCCGACTTCGCCGGAGCCGTAGACGCCGGTCTTGGGCGTATTGGGATTCAGGCTGTTGAAACGCAGGCCCGACAGGTCAAGATCGCCCTGCACCACCAGATCGCCTTGCGGCGTGGCGCTGACAATCTCGATGGCGGGACGCAGGCGGAAGGCTTGGCGATACGTCGCGTTGTTCAGTCCGGCCAGCTTGCGATTGAGCAGGTTGGAATTAGCGAGTGCGGCATCGATGAACTGCGTCGCCTGCGCGCCCTTGGCATCCAGATATGCTTGATCGATCACCTGATACGGACGACCGCTGGCCGCCGGATCGGTGCCATAGGCAGCGTCGCGATAACGCTGGCGGCCATACAGCGCAATCGAACGCGCGCCCTGGACATCGATGGCGCCGCGCGCATCGATGGCGATGTCGCCGAAGGTGGCGGCATTCGCATCTGTCGTGCTGCCGGTATTGCCCACACGCGCCGCGAACAGATCCAGCGTGCCGCGGTTGTTACCGTCGTTACCATTGGAAGCGGTACCGTGACGCAAGTCGATACGGGAACCGCCCTGTAAGGTCAGCGTGCCGTTACCGGCATCCAGTTGCACGATGGCGCGGTTGGGGCTGTCGATGATCTTGCCGTAGCTGTCCACACGCAGCACCGTGCCATGCGCATCCAGCACTGCGCCGCTGGCCAGCGTCAGGCCATTCGACGCCGACAGGCGGATGCTGCCGACCTGCTCACCTGAAGCATCGATTGTTCCGGCAAGCGTCAATTGACCCGCATCGAGGGACACGTTGACTTGATGCGCTTTGAGTTCGTTGCCGATGACAAGATCACCCTGCTTCAGTTGGAAGCTGCGCTCGCCCAGGAATCCGCCGTCGTTGAGCTTGCCATTGAATGCGGCAAAGTCTGCGCTCAAATTACCGCCGCCCAGCGCCAGAGTCCGGACATCCACCGAACCCGCGCGGTAAGGCACCAAGGTGCCGCCCGCATCGTAACGGCCGCTGGCCGAACCGCGCAGCATGCCTTGCAGATCGACCGCGCCTGCCAGGGCGATCGCGCTCAGTTGGCCGGCATTGTTATTGGTGGCCGAGAGATCGATCAACGATCCCGATGCCTGACGAACGTTACCCGCCTTGCTTTGCAGCGACAGGTCGCCACCCCACGAATAGCGGCTGACGTCGAACAGCCTGATCTCGCGCCCGGCGAGATCGAGCAAGGCTGCGCTGCCCAGCGTGATGTCGCCGTCTGCATTGACGCTCAATTTACCGCTGGGCAGGGCCACGGTGGTGTCGATGCTGACCGTGCTGCCGCTCAATTTGAGTTCGGCGCCGGTCTCCAGCGTTGACGTCTTGGGATCAGCGCGTCCGCCAGCCGGCGCCGTCAATTGCAGCGCGCCCCCGGCCGTGATGCTGTTGACCGAACCACCGGCGCCGGTGATCAACGGCGCCTGCAGGGTCAGATTGCCGCCCTGATATTGCGGGCCATTGGCGCCGGCAACCTGCGACTGATACACCGACAGCGCGCCCTTGAAATTGGACGTGATGCGATCCTTGGCGGCGATCCGCACGTCGGAAAAGCCAAGGATGATGCGACCAAAATTATCCAGGCCCGAAGGCTGCGTGCTGGCGTCGTAACCAAACTCGATCACATCGGCATTGATCGCCAGTTGCCCCGCGCCGGTGCCGCGGCCGCCGACGATGGGCGCAGGCGAGGCTCCCGCCAGCCCGGCCCAGGTCAGGCGGCCGGTGCTGATGGTGGCGATCTCGCCGACATTGCCGTAACCGTAGATGGCCGGCGTAGACAGCACCAGATTAGCCAGTGACGACTTGCCGGTGGCTGCATCGATGGTCGAGAGATTGACGTCGCCAAAGAAGTTGACCGACTCTGCCGCCGTCAGCACCAGCCGCTCCAGCTTCGGCGCGCCATAGGCGGTGTCGCCGCGCAGCAAGCGATCCAGCACGGTCTGGTTCAGCGTCAGGCCCGGCGTCAAGGCGCCGCGCGCGGCGGCCGCGGCCAGCTCGGCATTGCTGCCGGCATTGACCGCACCCACCGCCAGCACCAGATTGCGGGTGCCGTAGCGCACTGCATCGCTCAACTGGAAATCGCGCCGGGTGGCCGCCAGCAGCGTGCCTTCCGAATACAGTTCCGTGGCGCCCGAGCAAGCGCCCGCGCATGCGCCGATATTGATCGCCCCCGCCCCCGTGCCGGCGTCTTCGGCCTGCGGCGCCAGCATGTTCAGCCAGCCGTTCGAGGCGGCCAGCACCGACACTGCGGCTGGCTTGTAGATATAGCCTTCACGGGAATCGAACGGCGCCTTGCCGGCACCGATGGTATTGATGCCCGCCCCGGCTTCGATGGTGATGCCGCCATTGGGATTGTTGGTGATCAAAAACACGTCCGGCGCACGCAGGATCGCGCCACCGCGAAGCACGATACTGGCCAAATTGCCGGCAACGTCAATGAAATTGCTGAGATTGCTGCGATTGACGTTCGTCCCGTAGGTCGATGACAGGAAACCACCGATCACGAGCCTGGAGGCGCCAATCGCATTGAGATCGGAGGCATGTAGGGAAAGACCGTTGAATCCCGGCGTGGGCGCTGCACCGGCAGCAAGTATCTCGATGCTCCCTTGGGCAAAACTGGGCCCCGGAATCCTGATCGACGCTACCCCGCCCTGACCGCCGCGCTCCGGCGTGAAATCGGCAGTCCCCTCGAAACTCAGCGAGCTTTGAGACTGGGTCGCCAGGAAAATGTTCAGCGGCTTCGCGTCTGCTGGCAACACAGGTCGAACCGTCGCGGCCAAAGCAGCTTGCTGGATCGCGAACTCGGCATAATTGGTCTCGTTGTATTGCGAGTACCGTCGAATCGTGTCGGCCGGCGTGACGATGATGGACCTCGGCACGCTGTCCGCAAGACCGGTATTGGCCGTACCCAGCACGCCACCGACACTCCATGATCCGTTGCGCATGGCCACTGCCAGCCCGGCGGCGGGGCTCAGCGCCGAACCGTTGATCTCGACGCGGAATGCCCCCGGCAACAGCGCGTAGTTCGACGGCAGCAAGGTGTAAGTGCCCGCCGCCAGGCCGGGAATCTGGTTGCTGGCGATGGTGATCCGCTGGCCGATGCGCGGATCCACCGCGCCGCCGGCATCGGTCGGCGCATAGGCAGAAGCGTAACCGGGAACGATGGCATAGACCGGATTGGTGACCAGGCCGGGGAGGCTGAAGCCCTTGCCCGAGACCTGTACCAACGGGTTCATGCGGGCATCGGTCGAACCTCCGCGGCCGGAAATGAAGCCCGCGCCACGCAGATCTCCGCCTCCCGACAGATCCAGCCGCGCGCCGGCTGCAACAGTAATCTTGTTAGCGTCCAGATTCAGGCTGCCAGAGGCGCCCATTCCCTTGAATACAACGTTGCTTCCCAGATAGACGTAGTTCACGCCATCCGCGGTGCCGCCATAGGGCATCACCAGCCCGGCCGCACTGACCGAGGTGAGACTGCCCGCCGCCAGCGTCAGCGTCGTGGCAGGGCTTCCCTGCGGCGCCGGGTAATAGATACCCAGCGTAACGTTCCCCAGCGGCGCTCTCACCACACCGCGTTGCTCGACGTTCGACGCCCCCAGAACAAGACTGCCAAATACCGAGTACGGCATCTGCGGATCGCCCGCCAGCGGGTCGAAACGCTCAATCACCAGGCGTCCGGCCGGATCGAAGGTGTCCGCTGTCAGCATGCCGGCGCGAACTATGCCGGACGCCCCGGTAGCGGGATACACCTGCGCCGCGCGCAACAGAATGTCGCCATGCGAATACAATTCCGCACTGGCTTTGGCGAAATTAAGCATGCCCGCGCCCTTGGCAAAACGGAGATCGCCTTCGCTAATGACATTGAGCTGATCGAAGCCAGCGCGGTTCACCGTTATCCGCCCTTGCGTCGCGTTCATCCCCAGCGTGACCGCATCCTTGATATCAATCAGCTTGCCTTGCACCGTCAGCGCGGAAGAGGAGCCCAGCGTAGTGACGCCTCCCTGGAAACTGGGTCGCACATGCGTATCGGCCGCAGCACCGTTGTCGCTGATGCCGCCGAGCAGGACGTAAGGCGCCGCCAGCGACACGTTGATGCCGCGCTGGATGCCAGCTGCCGGGGTCAGGCTGCCGGAGTAAATGCGCAGCTCCTTGTCCATGGCCAGGTTGAGATCGCCGCCGAAGCTGACCAGACCATTGCTGTAGAGCGCCAGCGAAGAGAATCCGCCGTCCCGCACCTGATTCACGCCCAGCACGGCCTGACCGTATTGCCGCCCCGCATCCGACGCGCCGCCGCTCTTGTTCTGGATCAGCATCAGCTCGCGCGGCACCAGGACGTCGTCGGCAGGCCTGGCGGCGCTCTCATAGTTGAGCGCCTCCAGGCCCACGATCAGGCTGCCGCCGGCCGCGCCCACGCCGCCGGAACGGGCGCGCAGGCTGCCATCCAGATAAATGCTGCGTCCAGATACCAGCTGGATGCTGCCGCCCGCGCTGGGGATGTTCCTGGCGCCGGCGCCGTCCACATCCAGCCGGGCGGAAGCGCCGGAGGCGTCCACCACGGCGCCTTCGCGCACCACGACGAAGGCATCGGAGGCGATCGAACGCGCCTTGGACTCCAGCAGGGTGCCGCCAATCGTGATGCTGCCGCCATCGGTGAGCACGCCGTAAGGCCGGCCCAGCGCGTCCACCGCCACATGACTTTCGGCCGAGGCGTCCAGCACGGCGTGCGCCCCCAGCACGATCGCGTTGCCGTCGGGCGTGGCGTTGCCTTCTCCGCCGCCGCCTTCCAGCCCCTTGATACCGGCCTTGGGACTGCGCGCGCCCAATACGGTGATGCTGCCGCCCCTGGCTTGCAGCAAGCCGTCCACGCTCAGGCTGGTGCGCGCGGACAGCGCGATGGATTGGCCGGGATCGACCCGCACGGCGGCGCCTTCGCCAATGAACAAGGCGCCGTCCAGACCGACATTGTCGACGCCCGCGGCCAGCGTCACACTGGCGCCGGCGCGTTGGGTGAGCTTGCGGGCTGTTGCGTTCTCTTGATAAAGAGCAGGCAGCGCGACGCGGAAAGCGGTGCGGATATCGCCGCCCGCGGCCAGCGTGGACAAGTCCGGCTGCCATACCGGCATCGTGACATCGATCGCGGTGCCGCCTGGAACCGCCACGCCCAGATAGCCGCGCAGGCTGTAGCTGAAAAAACCGGCACCGAACAGATCCGTCGGCAAGGAGGTGCTCTTGCCCACCTGGACCGTGCGCAACAGGCGGGTTCCCGGCGCCAGCTTGGTTCCGGCCGAGATGGTGAAATCGACCGAGGCGACCTGGCCTGCGGGAGTGATCACCGTCATCGGCGTGCGCAACTGCATGCCGTTCGGGAACACATTGCGAGGAACGATATAGTCGCCGAAAGCGCCTGTGTCGGTGGAGTAGATCTGCACCCGAGTCCCTCTGGGGATCACCTGGCTGCCCGGCGTGGAATAGTGGTACATCACCCAAGACTGGCCCGTGTCCGATCTGACGGCATTGGAGGTCACGGTCGATGGGGCGGGCAATACCCAGTCGTCCGCCAGCGTGTACCAGACATTGGTGGCCAGCGCTCCACCCTCCAGCCGGGTGCCCGGTGCGGCGACATAACTCAGGGCCTTGTAGGGCACGGGCAGGATATCTCCCGCCCTGACCAGGTAATCCTCCTTCAGGATCAGCCCGGCCAGCGATGCATGACCCGCTTCCAGCACGCCATCCACAGGCACCGCCTTGCCGCCGATCACGATCGCGCTGGCCGCTTCGATATCGAGCTTGCCGCCGCCCTTCACGCCGTAGGCGCGGATCTCGCCATCCACGGTCAGCACGGCCGCCGGATTGGCGGTCGCGGTGGTGTTGGTCAAGCCTGAGCCCAATTGCACCGATCCACCCTTGCCGCCTGCGACGCTGCCATTGCCCTGCACCGCCGCACCCGACGAGACGTCGATCACGGAGCCGACCGCCAGGCTCACGCTGTCGCTGGAACGAAGGCTCACCGTGCCGCCGTCCACATAGGCTTGCGCCGCCTGCTCGCTGCCGGCTTGCCGCAGGTCGCTGAAGCGCCCCGTGGCATCCAGCCTCACGCCGCCCCGCACATTGACGCCGGTCACGGCACCGGACGGCGCGTCGATGCCCAGGTCGCTGACGATGCCGTTGCCGATGTTGATTTGCCGGAGTACGTTGCCAAGCCGGATCGCGCCGCCATGCGCCGTGATATCCGCCGCCACATCCACCAGCGGCGCGAACAGCACGATCTCGCCGCCATCGGCCAGTTGCACCGCGTTGCGCACGTCGATGTTCTTCTTGGAAGCGATCCGCAGCGCGCCCAGGCGGGCGTCCCCCAGCGCGGCCGAATCCAGTACCAGGCTACCCTGGCGATCCGCTGCTATCGCGTCGTTCAGGGCAATGCCATCAGCCAGCCCGGCCGGCGCGTTGCCCAGCGTCACGCTATTGAGCATCGCGCTGAGGCTGCGGCGCAGCCCACCCGAGGCGCTGTCATAGACCGGCTGGTATTGCCCCACTACCAGTTGCGCGCGGCGGGCGGTGGCGTAGTGCGATTGCGCGTAACCATCCAGATCCGCCTGCGGCGCCCTGGTCTGGCGCGGGCCTTGATACGCCTCGCTGACGATGCTGCCTTCCAGCACGGCATTGTTGGTCGCCACGATCAGCCGGCCGGCGTCGCGGCCCACGGTGTAGCCATTTTCCAGCCGGCTCTGTGGCGCGATCAGCGGGTTGTAGTAGTACTCGGTGGTCTTGTCGCCCCAGCGTGCGTGCGCCACTTCGAAGCCGCGATACATGCCGCCGTACAACAGATCGCCGGGGGCCTGGTTCACCTCGTACAAGCGGCCGTCGCTGCCCTTCAGCCAGCTTTGGCGTATCGTGCCACTGGCCACATCCAGCGTGCCGCCGGACAGGTTGATGCTGGAACCGGCGCGCGTCACCAGGTCGCCGCCGGTCACCGTGACCGTGCCGCCCTGCGCCATCCACTCGCCTGCCGTATGACCGCTGGTGCCCAGATAGCCACTCACTTCCAGCAAACCACCGGCGGTGTACCAGCGATCCGACGCATAGCCGTTGGTGCCGGCCGGCACATAGACCAGGCTGCGGCGATCGATCCAGAGGTTGGCGTTATTGAGGTTCTTGCTGTCGCGGTTGATGGGCGCGTCGCGCTGTTCATTGCCCTGCACGTTGATGGCGATGTTATTGCTTTCCATCGTCAGCTTGACACCTACCGCGCCCGACACGTCCAGCGTGGCGCCATTGTTGACCAGCGTGCGCTTGGGCGCCGACACCACGATCTCGCCGCCGGTGGCCAGCGCCATCGAGCCGCCCTGGAATTCCACGGTATTGCCGCTGACGATCTCGATGCGCGACAGATCCTTGCGGTCGGCCACCGTGCTCAGGTTGTCGAAGGCGCCGGTATATTGATTGCCTTGCCCCGTGCCGGAGCGCTGCAATAGCGCGCTGCGCTGGCTATCCAGCGCGGTGGCGTCGCCGGCCTCCAGCACGATGCCGGTCACGGAATCGGCGGCCAGAGTCACCGTGCCGCCAGCATCGCCCGCGCGCGTCGACAGATGCACCGTACCGCGCTTGGAGAGCGCGGTGGAAGCAAGCGCCACGCCGGCCTGCGTGACCGTGTGGCCGGTCATGGTGATGTCGCCGGTGGATGCGGCAATCAGGCCGGTGTTGCGCACCGCGCCGCTGGCCGTGGTGCGGCCGGGCGAGACTTCGTTGCCGGCGGTGCTGGCGCCGAGATTGGCATCCGTGCCCACGCCCTTGCGGATGATGAAGCTGTCGCCGGCTGCCAGCGCGGTCTGGCCGGACGGCGTGGTGATGCGGCCGGCGTTGCCGACCTCGGTGCCCAGCAGCAGTACGTAACCGCCATCCTGCGTGGCCGATTGCGGCGCGCGCGTGGCGATCTGTGCGCCGGCTTCCACCAGCACCTTGCCGGCGGCATCGGTAAAGGTCGGCGCGCTGCCTAGGGTATCGACGTACAGCCCCTTGTCGCGGAACTGGGCGTCGGTGATCTTCGCCGCCGCGGCGACCAGGTTGCGCACGTCGATCTGGCTGCTGCCGGCAAACACCACGCCGTTGCGGTTGGCGATCATCACCGTGCCGTTGCCGCTGATCTGGCCCTGGATCTGGCTGGGGCGCATCAAGGGATCGTTGATGCGGTTGAGCACGGCCCAGTTGGCGTTCTGGGCAAAACTCAGAATCGTATTCTTGCCGACGTTGAAGGTTTCCCAATTCAGGATCGCCTTGTCGGCCGTCTGTTGCACGCTGACCGTGGTCTTGCCGTCGGTGGCGCTTTGCGTGGGCGCATTGGCATTGAACCAGCCGCGCGTCAACGAATTGGTATCGACCTTCAGAGCGCCATCAGCGAGGCCATCCGGCACGCCGGCGCCATTGGCCAAGGCCGCTTGCCGCGCGGCCTCCTGCGCCGCCTGCTGGGCCGCGATGCCGCGCGCCAGGGCCGAGAGATTATTGATCGAGCGCTGCAACTGCGCGTTGGCCTGCTGCTGTTGCTGCGAGGGATTGGTCAAGAGCGCCGCCGGCGTGCCGTTAGGCAGATAGCCGGTGGCCGCCGCGCTGTTCTGTGTCGCGCCCTTGCTGGCGAACCAGGCCGAGCTGAAGGCCTGCTGCGCCTGCGCGCCTGGCGTCGCCGAACCCGCAGCGCCCGCCGCCAGCAGCATGGCGACGGCGCGGGCCACGGGCCGGCGCTGCCAGGCAAGGGCAGGAGATGCGGTGTGGAATGCCTGGGCGACGTACGGGCGGGAAGAAAGCGTTGACGGATAACGGGCTGCGTGAAGAGGCGGCATGAAGGTTCTCTTGATGTCTGTTCGGATCAACGTTGGTCGATGGCAACCGGCCTGGCCGGCTATCCTTCCTCCTAGACGAACCTCGATGAGAAAACCTATACAGCTTTTTGCGGATCGCGCCGCGGCGCTTGCCCACTATCCGATGATGGATGCCTGGGATCAGGCCAGGATCACGATCCCACCCGGCAAGCTCGTCGCGTTCAGATGGAACAGCCGCTGGATCTGGCCGATCGCCTTGTCCATCTCGTCGATGCGGAAGCGCCCGCTGACCGGCTTTTGCAACAGGGCGTCGGCCATCAGCACCAGCCGTCCCGGACGGTAGCGATTGATCTCGCTGACCACATCGGCCAGCGCGGCCTGGCGGAAATTGATCACGCCGCGCTGCCAGTCTGACTGCGCCTGGGCATCGACGCGGCTGAGCACGGGCGCGCCGGCCCCCCCATACGTCAGTTGCTCGTTAGCGGCCCGCACCTGGCGGCGGCCGGCGACGCTGACGCCGACCTGCCCCTCCATGCAGGTGACGCAGACTTCGCCGTTCAGGCGGCGTACTTCGAAGCGGGAATACGCCGTGTCGATCAGTCCGTTGCCGACGCTGACCGCGAACGGTCGCGTGGTGTTCACCGCGACTTCGCCATCGATCAGGTCGATGCCCACGGTCGCGCCTTGGCGCGTGCGCACGGCGACGCTGCTGCGGGTATTGAGTTGCAGATCCACGTCCGGCGCCAGCGCCACCTGCAGTTGCTGGCCGATGTCGGTGCGGTAGTCGGCCTGCAGCGAGGCCAGCGAGGGCCACAGCGCCAGCGGCGGATGCACCAGCATGACGCCCACGGCGGCCGCCGAGGCGGCCACCGCACCGCCGATGAAGGCGCGGCGCGACAGACGCGCGCGCGGCGGCGCCAGCCTGACCTGGGCGGCGGCGCGGCGGATGGCCGCCAGCTCCGGATCGCTGGCGCCGGCCTGATCGGCGGCCGTCCCCAGTTGGCGCCACAAGCCGGCTTCGCGCTGGAACGCCTGGGCGTGTTCCGGGCTGATGGCGCACCAGCGCTCCAGCCGGCGCGCGTCTTCCCGACGTGCCTGGCCCGAAGCGAGCAGGCGCACCCATTCGCGGGCCTGGCCTTCAAGGTCTGGCTCGACGGGGCGTCGGGGTGCTGCTTGCGGGGCGCTCGCCTCTTCCATGGATCAGGGTTTTCCTTCGTGCTCTTCACTTAGAGGCTGTTGCGAAATTATTTTAAAAGTTGTTTTAACCGGGTCCAGCAAATCAAGGCGCAAGCCAATGACAGGAAGGCTTCGTGGATATGAGCATAGCGTTCGTAACGAATCTTCAGGCGCCGAAACGAGTGCAGCC
>WNDX01000069.1 GCA_009914615.1 Herbaspirillum frisingense | reverse complement strand
CGCATCATTGGTGACTGGATCGGCTTTTATAACCACCGCCGGCCGCATCAGGCGCTGGGCATGAAGACACCAGCTGAGGCGTTTGCTTTAGCTGCTTGAGGTGAGCAGGTTTCGCTGGGTCATTACAGGCGCCTAATATATAAGCGATTTTTCCGCAAAGGCGGCGCTCCCGTGCGCCGGGAGCCGCTGTGGTGATTTACCGATGCGCTGGCCGAGCCAGCCAACGGGCGTTTGGGGCTCCCGGCATGCTAGAATGCACTGTTCAGATCATGTCCAAGGGCACGGCCCGCTCGGTGTGATTTTTTTGACCGAGAAACATCTTTCGACTCTCCAATGGATCAATTCGCTAAAGAAACCATCCCCATTTCCCTCGAAGAAGAGATGCGCAAGAGTTACCTCGATTACGCCATGAGCGTGATCGTGGGGCGAGCACTGCCGGACGTACGCGACGGCCTGAAGCCGGTGCACCGCCGCGTGCTGTACGCCATGCACGAGATGAACAACGTGTGGAACCGTCCGTTCGTCAAATGCGCCCGCGTGGTCGGCGAAGTCATGGGTAAATACCACCCGCACGGCGACGCTTCCATCTATGACACCCTGGTGCGCATGGCGCAGGACTTTTCGCTGCGCTACACGCTGGTGGACGGTCAGGGCAACTTCGGTTCCATCGACGGCGACGGCGCCGCGGCGATGCGTTACACCGAGTGCCGCCTGGACAAGATTTCCAACGACCTGCTGGCCGATATCGAGAAGGAAACCGTCGATTTCGTGCCCAACTACGACGGCAAGGAAAAGGAACCGTCGGTCCTGCCGACCCGTATCCCCAATCTGCTGGTCAATGGCTCCTCCGGTATCGCTGTGGGCATGGCCACCAACATCCCGCCGCACAATATCACCGAAGTGGTCAACGGCGCGCTGCATCTGCTCGCCAACGAACATTGCACCATCGATGAGCTGATCGAGCTGGTGCCGGCGCCGGACTTCCCGACCGGCGGCATCATCTATGGCGTCTCCGGCGTGCGCGATGGTTACCGCACCGGCCGTGGTCGCGTGGTGATGCGTGCCAAGACCCACTTCGAAGAATACGGCCGCGAAGGTCGCATCGCCATCATCGTTGACGAGCTGCCCTATCAGGTCAACAAGAAGGCGCTGCTGGAACGCATCGCCGAGCTGGTGCGCGAGAAGAAGCTGGAAGGCATCTCCGACCTGCGCGACGAGTCCGACAAGTCGGGCATGCGCGTGGTGATCGAACTCAAGCGCGGCGAAGTGCCCGAAGTCGTGCTGAACAATCTGTACAAGCAGACCCAGCTGCAAGACACCTTCGGCATGAACATGGTGGCGCTGGTCGATGGCCAGCCGCGCCTGCTGAACCTGAAGCAGCTGCTGGAATGCTTCCTGTCGCACCGTCGCGAAGTGGTGACCCGCCGCACCGTGTTCGAACTGCGCAAGGCGCGCGAACGCGGCCACGTGCTGGAAGGCTTGGCGGTTGCGCTGGCCAACATCGATGACTTCATCGCCATCATCCGCGCCGCGCCGACGCCGCCGATCGCCAAGACCGAGCTGATGGCGCGCGCCTGGGATTCGTCCACGGTGCGCGAGATGCTGGCACGCGCCGGCGAGGCCAACGAAGGCGGCATCGCCGCCTTCCGTCCGGAAAACCTGCCGGTTCATTACGGCATCCAGTCCGACGGCCTGTACAAGCTGTCCGACGAGCAGGCCCAGGAAATCCTGCAGATGCGTCTGCAACGCCTGACCGGCCTGGAGCAGGACAAGATCGTCAACGAGTACAAGGAAGTCATGGCGCAGATCGCCGACCTGCTGGACATCCTGTCCAAGCCGGCCCGCGTGACCGCGATCATCACCGACGAACTCAACGCCGCCAAGAACGACTACGGCATCGGCGCCAAGGACGAGCGCCGCTCGACCATCGAGCTCAATGCCACCGACCTCGGCACCGAAGACCTGATCACGCCGCAGGATCTGGTGGTCACGCTGTCGCACACCGGTTACATGAAGTCGCAGCCGGTGTCGGAATACCGCGCCCAGAAGCGCGGCGGCCGCGGCAAGCAGGCCACGGCGACCAAGGATGACGACTGGATCGATCAGCTCTTCATCGCCAACACGCATGACTACATCCTATGCTTCTCCAACCGCGGCCGCCTGTACTGGCTGAAGGTGTGGGAAGTGCCGCAGGGTTCGCGCAATTCGCGCGGCAAGCCCATCGTCAACATGTTCCCGCTGCAGGATGGCGAGAAGATCACGGTGATCCTGCCGCTGTCGGGCGCCAACCGCGCGTTCCCGGAAGACCGCTACGTGTTCATGGCGACCAGCCTGGGCACCGTGAAGAAGACCCCGCTGTCGGACTTCTCCAACCCGCGCAAGGCCGGCATCATCGCCGTTGACCTGGACGAGGGCGACTTCCTGATCGGCGCCGCGCTGACCGATGGCGCGCATGACGTGATGTTGTTCTCGGATTCCGGCAAGGCCGTGCGCTTCGACGAAAACGACGTGCGTCCGATGGGCCGTACCGCGCGCGGTGTGCGCGGCATGAACCTGGAAGAAACGCAGCAGGTCATCGCCTTGCTGGTCGCCGAAAACGAGCAGCAGTCGGTGTTGACCGCGACCGAGAACGGTTTCGGCAAGCGTACCCCGATCACCGAATACACCCGTCACGGCCGCGGCACTAAGGGCATGATCGCCATCCAGACCAGCGAGCGCAACGGCAAGGTTGTCGCCGCGACCCTGGTCGAGCCGACCGACGAGATCATGCTGATCACGACCGGCGGCGTGCTGATCCGCACCCGCGTGTCGGAAATCCGCGAGATGGGCCGCGCCACCCAGGGCGTGACCCTGATCGCGGTGGAAGACGGCACCAAGCTGTCGGGCCTGCAGCGTGTGGTGGAATCGGATGTCGAGGATGCCGTGGAAGGCATCGAGGCAAGCGAGGATGGTGCGGCGGCCGGCGGAGAGACTCCGGCAACCGGCGAGTAAGCTAGAAACGCAAGGCGGCTCGCAGCAAGGTGGGCCGCCTTTTTTGATTGCGATCGCAGATATGGTTTACAACTTTTCCGCCGGCCCGGCGGTGTTGCCCCGGGAAGTGCTGCAACAGGCAGCCGACGAGATGCTGGACTGGCATGGCAGCGGCATGTCCGTGATGGAGATGAGCCACCGCGGCAAGGAATACATGTCCATCATCGAGGCGGCCCTGCGCGACGTGCGCGAGCTGTTCGCGATTCCGTCGAACTACAAGGTGCTGTTCCTGCAGGGCGGTGCGATCGCCGAGAACGCCATCATCCCGATGAACCTGGCGGCGCTGCGTTCGCCGGCGGGCAAGCGCGAAGCCGGCGTGGCGGATTACGTCAACACCGGTTCGTGGTCCACCAAGTCGATCAAGGAAGCCGGGCGCTATTGCAAGGTCAACGTCGCGGCCTCGTCGGCCGACGACAAGTTCTCCAGCATCCCGGCGCGCGCCGACTGGAAGCTGTCGAAGGACGCGGCCTACGTCCATATCTGCAGCAATGAAACCATCGACGGCGTGGAATACCAATACACGCCGGATGTGGCCGCCCATACCAACGGCGCGCCCCTGGTGGCCGACATGTCCTCGCACATCCTGTCGCGCGAGGTGGATGTCTCCAGGTATGGCGTGATCTACGGCGGCGCCCAGAAGAACATCGGGCCGGCCGGCGTGACCATCGTCATCGTGCGCGAAGACCTGCTGGGCCACGCTCTGCCCTTCTGCCCCTCGGCCTTCGACTGGAAGATCGTGGCCGACAACGATTCCATGTACAACACCCCGCCGACCTATGCGATCTACATCGCCGGCCTGGTGTTCCAGTGGCTCAAGCGCCAGGGCGGCGTGGCCGCCATGGAGAAGCGCAACATCGCCAAGGCCGAGCTGCTGTACGGCTATCTCGACGGCACCGATTTCTACAGCAACCGCATCGCCAAGGATTGCCGTTCCCGCATGAACGTGCCGTTCTTCCTGCGCGACGAGTCGCTGAACGACACATTCCTCGCCGGCGCCAAGGAGCGCGGGCTGCTGCAGCTGAAAGGCCACAAGTCGGTCGGCGGCATGCGTGCATCGATCTACAACGCGATGCCGATCGAGGGCGTACAGGCCCTGGTCGATTACCTTAAAGAATTCGAGAAGCAGCACGGCTGATACCGGCCGCGGCGGAGTTCCGCCCGCCGGTTCCGCAAGCCTTCCGGTTCGCGCCAGGCGCGGCGGAGGCCGTGCGCCGTGCCGCACCGACGCCATTGCGCCGCGCCTCCGGAGCCAACCGGCGCGCGGCCGACAGAACATGAAAGAGCAAGATGAGTGACGACAAGTTGCTGCCGCTGCGCCAGAAAATCGATGCCATCGATGCGCAGATCCTCGACCTGCTGAACCAGCGCGCCCGCGTGGCGCAGGAAGTGGGGCACGTCAAGGCCGAGACCAATGCGCCGGTGTTTCGCCCCGAGCGCGAGGCGCAGGTGCTGCGCAAGGCCGCCGAACGCAATCCGGGGCCGCTCTTGGGGGGCGATATCCAGACCATCTTCCGTGAAGTGATGTCGGCCTGCCGTGCGCTGGAAAAGCGCGTGGTGGTGGCCTATCTCGGCCCGGAAGGCACCTTCAGCGAACAGGCCGTGTACCAGCAGTTCGGCCATGCAATCGAAGGCTTGCCCTGTGTGTCCATCGATGAAGTGTTCCGCGATGCCAAAGCCGGCACCGCCGATTTCGGCGTGGTGCCCATCGAGAATTCGTCGGAAGGCGTGATCAACCGCACGCTGGATCTGCTGCTGCAAACCACGCTGACCATCAGCGGCGAGGTGGCGATTCCCGTGTATCACAGCCTGATGACGCGCGACGGCAGGATGGATGGCGTGACCCGCATCTGCGCCCATTCGCAGGCGCTGGCGCAGTGCAACGCCTGGCTCAACCAGAATTACCCGTCCATCGAACGACAGGCCGTGGCCTCCAACGCCGAAGCCGCGCGCATGGCCGGCGAGGACGGCTCGGTGGCCGCCATCGCCGGCGAGATCGCCGGGCAGAAATACAATCTGCAGACCGTCAACGCCCACATCCAGGACGATCCGCACAACCGCACCCGCTTCGCCGTGATCGGCCGCCTGCGCACCGCGCCTTCGGGCCGCGACCAGACGTCCATCGTGCTGTCGGTGCCCAACAAGGCCGGCGCGGTGTACAACCTGCTGGCGCCCTTGGCCAGGCATGGCGTGTCGATGACGCGCTTCGAGTCGCGCCCGGCGCGCATGGGCGCGTGGGAATACTACTTCTACGTCGATCTCGAAGGGCATGAACAGGACCAGAAGGTCGCGCAGGCGCTGGACGAATTGAAACAGAACGCCGCCTTCTTCAAGCTGCTGGGTTCGTATCCGCTGGGCCTGTAAGCGAACCGCGATGACTGTGCCGCCGCGGCGGCGCCACTCACATTTTCCGGAAAGACCAAGATGTCCAAACAACCCGCACCCGCGCATTTCTCGCCCGATTACGTCCGTGCCATCGCGCCCTACCAGGCCGGCAAGCCGATCTCGGAAGTGGCACGTGAATTCGGCCTGGACGAGGCCGGCATCGTTAAGCTCGCCTCCAATGAAAATCCGCTGGGCATGCCCGAATCGGCGAAGCTGGCGATGCAGCAGGCGGTAGCCGAACTGGGCCGCTACCCGGATGCCAACGCCTTCGCACTGAAGGCCGCCATCGGCGCCAAGTACGACGTGCCGCAGAACTGGATCACCCTGGGCAACGGCAGCAACGACATCCTGGAGATCGCCGCCCACGCCTTCGTGCAGCAGGGCCAGTCGGTGGTGTATGCGCAGTATGGTTTCCTGGTCTATGCGCTGGCGACCCAGGCGGTCGGCGCGCGCGCCATCGAAGTGCCGGCCAAGGACTTCGGCCACGACCTGGACGCCATGGCCAAGGCCATCACCGCCGACACCCGCCTGGTCTATCTGGCCAACCCCAACAATCCGACCGGCACCTTCGTCACCGCCGGCGAGCTGGAGCGCTTCCTGCAGGCCGTGCCGGCGCACGTGGTGGTGGTGCTGGACGAAGCCTATAACGAATACCTGGCCGCCGAACATCAATACGAATCGACTCGCTGGGTGCGCCAGTATCCCAACCTGGTGGTATCGCGCACCATGTCCAAGGCCTACGGCCTGGCCGGCCTGCGCGTCGGTTTCGCGATCGCGCAGCCGGAGGTGACCGACCTGATGAACCGCATCCGCCAGCCGTTCAACGTCAACTCGCTGGCCCAGGCCGCGGCGATTGCCGCGCTGAACGACAAGGCCTTCCTGCAAAAGAGCGCCGAGATCAACAGCGCCGGTTATCGCCAGCTGACCCAGGCCTTCGACGAGTTGGGCCTGACGTACGTGCCGTCCTTCGGCAACTTCGTGCTGGTCAAGGTGGGCGAGGACGACGGCGCCGGCGCCCGCGTCAACCTGGCGCTGCTCAAGCAGGGCATCATCGTGCGTCCGGTGGGCAACTATGGCTTGCCGCAATGGCTGCGCATCTCGATCGGCCTGCCGCAAGAGAACGCCGCCTTCATCGCCGCCCTGAAAACCATTCTTGCCTGAGTTTGCCGTGTTCAAGAAAGTCGTCATCTTCGGCGTCGGCCTGATCGGCGGTTCGTTCGCGCTGGCGCTACGCCGCGCCGGACAGGCCGCCCACATCGTCGGCGTCGGCCGCTCGGCCGAGAGCCTGGCGCGCGCGCAGGAACTGGGCATCATCGACGCGGTCGCGACCGATGCGGCCGCGGCCGTCGATGGCGCCGACCTGATCATGCTGGCCGCGCCGGTGGCGCAGACCGAGAGTATTCTGGCGGCCATCGCGCCGCATCTGGCGCCGGGCGCCATCGTCACCGATGCCGGCAGCACCAAGAGCGACGTGGTCGCGGCGGCGCGCAAGGTATTGGGCGGGAGGATCGCGCAGTTCGTGCCCGGCCATCCCATCGCCGGCCGTGAAAAGCACGGTCCGGAAGCCGCGCTGGCCGACCTGTACGAGGGCAAGAAGGTGGTGATCACCGCCTTGCCTGAAAACGCCGTCGCCGATGTCGAACGGGTGGCGGCCGCCTGGCAGGCTTGCGGCGCCATCATTCACCGCCTGTCGCCGCAGGAGCACGACGCGGTCTTCGCTTCGGTCAGCCATCTGCCGCACGTGCTGGCCTTTGCCCTGGTGGACGACATCGCCGGCAAGCCGCATGCCGCCACCCTGTTCCAGTACGCCGCCAGCGGTTTCCGCGACTTCACCCGCATCGCCGGCTCGTCGCCGGAAATGTGGCGCGACATCACGCTGGCCAACCGCGATGCATTGCTGGTGGAGGTCGATGCCTATCTGGCGCAATTGACCGCGATGCGCGGCATGATCGCCGACAGCAACGGCGCGGCGCTGGAAAAGATCTACGCCAGCGCCCAGCACGCCCGCCTGCAATGGGCCGCCGCGATCGAGGCGGCCGAGCGCAAGGAATCCTGAGCCGCCGGCGGCTACAATGAAATGAAACGGGCGCCGCCAGGCGGCCCCACCCTCAACTCTCATTCCCAATCCGATGAAACAGCCTTCCTACCCCCGACATATCGACCTGGCGCCGGTGCCGCACGTGCAGGGCACGGTCAAGCTGCCGGGCTCGAAAAGCATTTCCAACCGCATCCTGCTGCTGGCGGCGCTGTCCGGCGGAACTACCCGCATCCTCGATCTGCTGGCGTCCGATGACACCCTGGTCATGCTGATGGCGCTCCAGACGTTGGGCGTGAAGTGGGAACAGACCGAGGGCACCCAGGATTACATCGTGCATGGCGTCAACGGCGTGCTGCCGGTGCATCAGGCCGATCTGTTCATGGGCAACGCCGGCACGGCGATCCGTCCGCTGACCGCGGCGCTGGCGGTGCTGGGCGGCGACTACACGTTGCACGGCGTGCCCCGCATGCACGAGCGCCCGATCGGCGACCTGGTCGATGCGCTCAATGCGGTCGGCATGCGCATCGAATACACCGGCAACCCGGGCTATCCGCCGCTGCACATCCGCCGCGGCCAGTTGAGCTCCAGCCGCATGAAGGTGCGCGGCAATGTGTCCAGTCAGTTCCTGACCGCGCTGCTGATGGCCGCGCCGCTGATGGCGCGCGACGAGGCGATGCAGATCGACGTGGTCGGCGAGCTGATTTCCAAGCCGTATATCGAGATCACGCTGAATCTGATGCGCCGCTTCGGCGTCGAGGTCGAGCGCGACGGCTGGCAGCAGTTCACCATCAAGCCGGGCCAGCACTACCGCAGCCCGGGCACCATCCATGTCGAGGGCGATGCGTCGTCTGCCTCCTACTTCCTGGCGGCGGGCGCGATCGCCGGCGGTCCGATCCGGGTCGAAGGCGTGGGACGCGACAGCATCCAGGGCGATGTGCGCTTCGTGGAAGCGTTGCAGCAGATGGGCGTCACCATCACCATGGGCGAGAACTGGATCGAGGCGTCCTCCAACGGCCCGTTGAAGGCCATCGACGCCGATTTCAACCATATTCCCGATGCCGCCATGACCATCGCCGTGGCGGCCCTTTACGCCGACGGTCCGAGCACGCTGCGCAACATCGCCAGCTGGCGCGTCAAGGAAACCGACCGCCTGACGGCCATGGCGACCGAGCTGCGCAAGCTGGGCGCCGAGGTGGAAGAGGGCGCGGACTATCTCAAGGTAACGCCGCCGGCGGAGATCGGCTCGGCCGCCATCGACACCTATGACGACCATCGTATGGCCATGTGTTTCTCATTGGCATCATTGGATGGCGCCTTGCGCCGCGGCAACCGCGTGCGCATCAACGATCCCAAATGCGTGGCCAAGACCTTCCCGGACTACTTCGACGTATTCAAAAAGATTGCCGAGCAAACCTTGATCTGATAAACCGTTTCTTGCGCGTCTTATCGCGTAAATTATTTTCTCGGTCAGGGTTGCATGGAAAAAGCAAAGATACCGGTCATCACCATCGATGGCCCTACCGCCTCGGGCAAAGGCACCGTGGCGCAGAAGGTGGCCCAGCAGTTGGGCTTCCATTATCTGGATTCGGGCGCGCTGTACCGCCTCACCGCCTTGTCGGTGCTGCGGCGCGGCGTCGATCTGGCTGATGAGCACGCGCTGGCCAAGTCGGCCGAGCATCTGATCTGCCATTTCGACGGCGCCCACATCTTCCTCGCCAACGAGGACGTGACCCAAGCCATCCGCGCCGAAGAGGTCGGCAATACGGCCTCGAAGATTGCTGCTTTGATAACGGTGCGCCAGGCCCTGTATGGCCTGCAGTTGTCGTTCCGCAAGCCGCCCGGCCTGGTGGCCGACGGCCGTGACATGGGCACCGTGATCTTCCCCGGCGCGCGTCTGAAGGTGTTTTTGACCGCCAGTGTGGAAGCGCGCGCCACAAGACGCCATAAGCAATTGATTGACAAGGGTTTTTCTGCTAATATCGCAGATCTCTCCAGGGATTTGAAGGAGCGCGACGAACGCGACATGAATCGCTCGTCGGCCCCGTTGAAGCCTGCGGAGGGCGCATATCACCTGGATACTTCCGACATGACCGCTGACGAGGCGGTGCAGCAGGTGCTCAGTTGGTACGCTGCCCTGGGGCACTGATCCGCTTGAATTGAATCGGGTCCGGTCTCATCGAGGGCAGGTGACGCAGTTGCAATTGTTGTACCTGTAGTGCCATTGGTGCCCGGCAGATGCAAAGTCTGACGGGTGTTGATAAACCTAACCCAGTATCCATGCCGCCGGCGATAACGAAGGCGGCAGTGCAAGTCGGTCTGATTGCATCGAACGGATACCGGCCAATCTATCTTTTTTCTTTTATGTCTACCACTACCGTCATCGCTGCAGGTGTTGATACCTCCGGCGAATTTGCTGCTCTGTTTGAAGAATCGCTGTCGCGTCAGGACATGCGTTCGGGTGAAGTCATTTCGGCAGAAGTCGTCCGTCTGGATCACAATTTCGTGATCGTGAACGCCGGCCTGAAGTCCGAAGCTTTCATCCCTGTTGAAGAATTCAAGAACGACAACGGCGAAGTCGAAGTCAACGTCGGCGACTTCATCTCCGTTGCGATCGAATCGCTGGAAAACGGTTTCGGCGACACCATCCTGTCGCGCGACAAGGCCAAGCGTCTGGCATCGTGGCTCTCGCTGGAAAAGGCGATGGAGTCCGGCGAGATCGTCACCGGTACCGTCAATGGCAAGGTCAAGGGCGGCCTGACCGTTCTGACCAACGGCATCCGTGCCTTCCTGCCGGGTTCGCTGGTCGATACCCGTCCGGTCAAGGACACCACCCCGTTCGAAGGCAAGACCCTGGAATTCAAGGTCATCAAGCTGGACCGCAAGCGCAACAACGTCGTGCTGTCGCGCCGTGCCGTGATCGAAGCCTCGATGGGCGAAGAGCGCGCCAAGCTGATGGAAACCCTGAAGGAAGGCACCGTCGTCACCGGTATCGTCAAGAACATCACCGACTACGGTGCGTTCGTTGACCTGGGCGGCATCGACGGCCTGCTGCACATCACCGACCTGGCATGGCGTCGTGTGCGTCACCCGTCGGAAGTGCTGTCCGTCGGCCAAGAGATCACCGCCAAGGTCCTCAAGTACGATCAAGAGAAGAACCGCGTCTCGCTGGGCGTCAAGCAACTGGGCGACGATCCGTGGACCGGTCTGTCGCGTCGCTACCCGCAAGGCACCCGCCTGTTCGGCAAGGTCACCAACCTGACCGACTACGGTGCATTCGTGGAAGTCGAACAAGGCATCGAAGGCCTGGTGCACGTCTCCGAAATGGACTGGACCAACAAGAACGTGGCACCGAACAAGGTTGTCCAGCTGGGCGACGAAGTCGAAGTCATGGTTCTGGAAATCGACGAAGAGCGTCGTCGTATCTCCCTGGGCATGAAGCAGTGCAAGCCGAACCCGTGGGACGACTTCGCCATGAGCCACAAGAAGGGCGACAAGGTCAAGGGTTCGATCAAGTCGATCACCGACTTCGGCGTGTTCATCGGCCTGCCGGGCAACATCGACGGCCTGGTGCACCTGTCCGACCTGTCCTGGACCGAAGCCGGCGAAGAAGCCGTGCGCAAGTTCAAGAAGGGCGACGAGCTGGAAGCCGTCGTGCTGGCCATCGACGTCGAGCGCGAGCGCGTTTCCCTGGGCGTCAAGCAACTGGAAGGCGACCCCTTCAACAACTTCGCTGCACTGAACGACAAGGGCGCTATCGTGACCGGTACCGTCAAGTCGGTGGAGCCGAAGGGCGCCGTGATCCAGCTCAACGATGAAGTCGAAGGCTACCTGCGTGCATCCGAAATCTCCCGCGACCGCGTGGAAGATGCCGGTACCCACCTGAAGGTCGGCGACAGCGTCGAAGCCCTGGTCATCAACATCGACCGCAAGGCTCGCAGCATCCAGCTGTCGATCAAGGCCAAGGACAACGCCGAGACCCAGGAAGCCATGCAGAAGATGTCGGCTGACTCCAACGCTGCTTCGGGCACCACCAGCCTGGGCGCGCTGCTGAAGGCCAAGCTCGACAACAAGAACTGATCCTTCGGTCCACGATGACAAAGTCGGAGCTGATCGCCCGCTTGGCTGAGCGTTATCCGCAGCTGGTCGCTAAAGATGCGGATTACGCGGTCAAAACCATCCTCGATGCCATGGTCGACGCGCTTGCGACCGGCCAGCGCATCGAGATCCGTGGTTTTGGCAGCTTTGCGCTGAATCGTCGCCCGCCGCGCATCGGCCGCAATCCCAAGTCCGGCGACAAGGTGATGGTTCCCGAAAAACGGGTGCCGCACTTCAAGCCGGGCAAGGAATTGCGCGAGCGCGTCGATGCGATGGTCGGCCAGCCTATTCGCGAGGATTGACCCGGCCAGCCATTGTCCCAAGGCAGTACTTTTGCAGCATCCGTTGGCAAGCCCTGCACTCCGCAACCCCGCGGGGAAGGGGTGTAAAGGCTTATCAACAAAATGAACGGCATCTTTGGATGCCGTTTTTTTTCACGTACAATTCCGCTTTGACCCCGGAAACGTGAGATTCCGGGCCGTTTTTCCCGGCTGGCGCAACAATGTTGCGCATGTTCCTGTGCCGGCGCAAAGCGAGCCGGGCAGCTTCCGGGCATCATTCGACCAGCCAAAAAAAGGATTACGCCATGAAAATTATTTCCAGATTGATCGCGGCCATCCTGTTCGTCTGCTTCTTTTTCTTCGCGCTGCGCAATACCCAGGAAGTGACCATGCATTTCTTCCTCGGCTATGAACGCACCGATCCGCTGGTGCTGGTCCTGCTGTCCTTCTTCGTGGTCGGCGCCGTGCTCGGCGTGCCGGCGATGACGCCGATGGTATTCCGCCACCGCCGCGAAGCCGCGCGCTACAAGAAGGCGCTGTCGCAGATCCAGAAACAGCAGGACGAGATCGCCCAGGCGCAGGCCCAGCCGCCGCAGCCGGACAGCGTGATCACGGCCCAGCACATCCTCTAATCCTCCTTCTCGTTTTATGGAATTTGAATTCTGGTGGTTGCTCGGCATCCCCGTCTTTTTCGGACTGGGCTGGATTGCCGCGCGGGTTGACATCAACCAGTTGCTGTCCGAATCGCGCACCTTGCCGCGCGGGTATTTCAAGGGGCTGAACTTCCTCCTCAACGAGCAGCCCGACAAGGCCATCGATGCCTTCATCGAGATCGTCAAGCTGGATCCGGAGACGGTGGATCTGCATTTCGCGCTGGGCAACCTGTTCCGCCGCCGCGGCGAGACCGAGCGCGCCATCCGCGTGCACCAGAACCTGCTGGCGCGCCCCGACCTGCCGGCCGAGCACCACGGCCATGCGCTCTACGAACTGGGCCAGGATTATCTCAAAGCCGGCCTGCTGGACCGCGCCGAGGAAACCTTCAACAAGCTCATCGATACCCAATACAGCGCCCAGGCCGGGCGCGCCCTGCTGGAAATCTACCAGCGCGAGAAGGAGTGGACCCGCGCCATCTCCGCCGCCGAGATCCTGCAAGCCACCGGCGCCGGCGGCCGTCAGCGCGAAATCGCCCAGTTCTATTGCGAGCTGGCCGCCGATGAGCTGGTGCGCACCAACACCGACGCCGCCATCGCTTTGCTGGACAAGGCCCTGGCCGCCGACCGCAAGAGCGTGCGCGCCACCATGCTGATGGGCGACGCGCTGCGCGCCAAGGGCGACATCGAGAGCGCGCTGGAAACCTGGCGCCGCGTCGAGCACCAGAGCGTGCCGCACACCGCGCTGGTGGCGCAGCGCCTGATGGAAGGCTATCTCGCGGTGGGCCGCCCGCAGGAAGGCATCAACCTGCTGCGCGCCTATCTGGCGGAAGCGCCGTCGATCGATCTGCTGGAAGTGGTATTCAAGGCCGTGCTCGACGCCGACGGCGTCGACGCTGCCAACAATCTGGTCAGCGACGAGCTGCGTCGCACGCCCACGCTGCTGGGCCTGGACAAATTCCTGGAGGCGCGCATGATGACCGCGCCGCTCAATGTGCGCCCCGAACTGTCGGTGGTCAAGACGCTGGTGCACGGCTACACCCAGAAGCTGGCGCGCTACCAGTGCAGCCATTGCGGCTTCAAGGCGCGCCAGTTCTATTGGCAGTGCCCGGGGTGCAGCCATTGGGAAACCTATCCGCCGCGTCGTACGGAAGAATTGAACGTCATGAACTGAGGCCATCGCGCCATTTTTGGAAAGTCTGAATAACCATGAAAATCACCATCATCGGCACCGGCTATGTCGGCCTCGTGACCGGCGCCTGCCTGGCGGAACTGGGCAATGACGTGTTCTGCCTCGACGTCGACCAGTCGAAGGTTGATATCCTCAACAACGGTGGCATCCCCATTCACGAACCCGGCTTGGAAGACGTGGTGGCGCGCAACCGCGCCGCCGGCCGCCTGCAGTTCTCGACCGACATCGCCGCCAGCGTGGCGCACGGCGATATTCAGTTCATCGCCGTCGGTACGCCGCCGGATGAAGACGGTTCGGCCGACCTGCAATACGTGTTGGCCGCGGCCCGCAACATCGGTCGCCATATGGAAGGTTTCAAGGTGGTGGTGGACAAGTCCACCGTGCCGGTCGGCACTGCTGACCGCGTGCAGGCTGCGATTGCCGACGAATTGGCGCAACGTGGCAAGTCCGGCGCCGGCTTCTCGGTGGTGTCCAATCCCGAGTTCCTGAAAGAAGGCGCTGCCGTGGAAGACTTCATGCGGCCCGACCGCATCGTCATCGGCCACGATGAGACCGCCGAAGGCTTGCGCGCCCAGACGCTGATGAAGAAGCTGTACGCGCCTTTCAATCGCAATCACGAGCGCACCTACTGGATGGACGTGCGTTCGGCGGAATTCACCAAGTACGCCGCCAACGCCATGCTGGCTACGCGCATCTCCTTCATGAACGAGCTGGCCAATCTGGCCGACAAGGTGGGGGCCGATATCGAAGCCGTGCGTCACGGCATCGGTTCGGATCCGCGCATTGGCCACAGCTTCCTGTATGCCGGTTGTGGCTACGGCGGTTCCTGCTTCCCCAAGGACGTGCAGGCGCTGGAGCGCACTGCGCGCGACTACGATCAGCAATTGCTGATCCTGCAGGCTGTCGAACAAGTCAACAACCTGCAAAAGCATGTGTTGGGCAAGAAGGTGATTACGCGCTTTGGCGAAGATCTGGCCGGCAAACACTTTGCGATCTGGGGCCTGGCGTTCAAGCCCAACACCGATGACATGCGCGAGGCCTCTTCGCGCGTGCTGATCGACGAGCTGGTGCGTCGCGGCGCGACGGTGGCCGTCTACGATCCGGTGGCGATGAAAGAAGCCGCGCGCGTGCTGAAGCTGGACTTCGCGGACGACGCCAAGCTGCTGGAGCGCATCCGTTTCGCAGAGAATCCGATGGATGCCTTGCAAGGCGCCGACGCGCTGACCATCGTTACCGAATGGAAGGCCTTCCGCAGCCCGGACTTGGAGCGCGTCAAGGCAGCGCTGAAAAATCCGGTGATCTTCGACGGCCGCAATCTGTTCGAACCGCAAGTGATGGCCGACAGCGGCGTCGAGTACTACGGTATCGGCCGTTCGCTTCTGAATCGTGGACAGTAAGATGAACAACGACATCGTATCCGCCTGGAATTCCGCCCGCATCCTGATCGTGGGCGACGTGATGCTGGACCGCTATTGGTTCGGTGAGGTCAACCGCATCTCGCCGGAAGCCCCGGTGCCGGTGGTGCGCGTGGAGCGCAGGGAAGAGCGCCTGGGCGGCGCCGCCAACGTGGCGCGTAATACCGCCAGCCTGGGGGCGCAGACCGCGCTGCTGGGCGTGACCGGCGATGACGAACCGGCGCGCGTGGTGGACAGCATGCTCGGCGAGATGGGCATTCGCAGCCATCTCAACCGCGACGCCACCATCTCGACCATCGTCAAGCTGCGCGTGATCGGCCGCCAGCAGCAGCTGGTGCGCATCGACTTCGAGGAAGCGCCCACCGATACCGTGCTGCGCGACAAGCTCACGCAGTTCAATTCGCTGGTCGCGGACTACGATGTCATCATCTTTTCCGATTACGCCAAGGGCAGCCTGGTCAACGTGGCCGAGATGATTGCGGTCGCGCGCAAGCTGGGCAAGCGCATCCTGGTCGATCCCAAGGGCGACGACTTCGCGCGTTACGCCGGCGCATCCATCCTGACGCCGAACAAGTCCGAACTGGTGCGCATCGTCGGCCAGTGGAAGGGCGAAGAAGACCTCACGGCGCGCTCCCAGAAGCTACGCGCCGACTTGAACCTGGAAGCGCTGCTGCTGACCCGTTCGGAAGAGGGCATGAGCCTGTACCGCGATGGCGAGGTGACGCATTTCCCGACCATGGCGCGTGAAGTCTTCGATGTCTCCGGCGCCGGCGACACCGTGATTGCCACACTGGCGGTGATGTTGGGTGCGGGCGCGTCGCTGGTCGATGCGGTCACCATGGCCAACCGCGCCGGCGGCATCGTGGTGGGCAAGTTGGGCACGGCGACCGTCACGCGCGAGGAATTGTTGGCGGGCTGATTTCGGGCGGCATTTCTGGTTGAAATTCTGTCAACAAGGACTTTTGGGCTTCGTTGAGCAAAGGCAGCGGCATCTCCGGATGCGCTGCCTTTTGTTTTTTATCCATCCCGAAAGGAAGCAGCATGTTGAAGCAATCCCTGTTGTTCATCGTTGGCCTGTTCATGGCGGCCGGCATGGCCTTTGCCGAAGTTGATGTCAACAAGGCCGATCAGGCCGCCCTCGACGGCGTGCGCGGCATCGGACCGTCGATGTCCAAGCGCATCCTCGAAGAGCGCCAGAAAGGCGGCGGTTTCAAGGACTGGAGCGATCTGGAAAAGCGCGTCAAGGGCATCAAGGAAAAGAGCGCCATGAAGTTGTCCGCCAACGGCCTGACGGTCAATGGCCAGCCCAAGCCGGGCGCTTCCGGCCAGCAGGCCAAGGCGGAGGGCAAGGCACCGCGTGGCGACAAGAGTGCCAAGTCCGGCGCCATGGGCAAAGAAGGTGATGCCCCCGACGCGGCCGCGAAGGCCGGGAAGTAAGCGGGGCATGGCATGACGGGCGTCGCCATTACGGCGCTCGTCATGCCTGCTCATGCCTTTTCCGGGACTGCACGACCCGGGCGCAGGCCTCCCCTCAGGCGAGACGATGCGCTCCGTGCAGATTGCTGACATCTCGGCAAGTAGGTCTTGTTTCTCGAAAAAATTGCGGTTAAAGTGGGTCGCAGCCACCGGCCGACGGCTCTCCCGGATCCCATCCGATCCATGATCCCGACGGCGTCTCGGGGCGGCGTGCCAGGGGGCGCGGGGTACCGCGGAAGGCGGGGGGAACGGGCTGGCGACGGCTGGGAACGGCTTAGCCCATGGCCCGCAACCGTATTTCTCGTCTAACCATCGCAGATGAATCATGAAAATCGCCGAGTTCCCAGCCAATGAAGCAGCGCGCATCGAAGCCCTGCATTCTTTGCACATCCTGGACACGCCTCCGGAGGAGCGTTTCGACCGTCTGACGAGACTGGCGCGTCGGCTGTTCGACGTGCCCATCGCGGTGGTGACGCTGATCGACGTCAACCGCCAATGGTTCAAGTCCTGCGTCGGCCTGGGCGACGCGACCGAGACCACGCGCGAGGTCTCCTTCTGCTCCCACGCCATCTTGACCGATGACATCACCGTGGTGCCCGACGCCCGCTTGGACGAGCGCTTCAGCGGCAACCCCCAGGTGACCGGCGAGCCTCACATCCGTTTCTACGCCGGTTGCCCGATCAAGAGCGAGAGTGGTTTCAACCTCGGCACGCTGTGCCTGGTGGACATGGCGCCGCGCGCCTTCGACGCCGAAGACCGCGCCCTGCTGCGCGACCTGGCCGCGATGGTCGAGCAGGAGCTGACCGCCGTCAAGCTGGCGACCATCGACGATCTGACCAAGCTGTCCAACCGTCGCGGCTTCGAAGGACTGGCACAGCATGCGCTGGGACTGTGCAAGCGCGTATCCCGCCCGGCCTGCGTGCTGTATTTCGATCTGGATATGTTCAAACAGATCAACGACCGTTTCGGGCATGCCGAGGGTGATACGGCGCTGATCAATTTCTCGTCCCTGCTGGCGGGCAATTTCCGTGAATCCGACGTCATCGGCCGCCTGGGCGGCGATGAGTTCGCGGTCTTTCTCACCAATACCTCAATCGCAGAGGCGCAGCCGGTGCTCAAGCACTTCGAACGTGCCGTGCAGCAGTTCAATCAGCACGGCCAGCGCGAGTACGAGCTGCGCTACAGCGTCGGCGTCATCGAATTCGATTCGGCCGTGCATCAGACCATCGGCGACCTTATGCAAAGCGCCGATGCGCTGATGTACGAGCAGAAGAGCCGGCGCCGCGCTTCTGCCTGATTCATTTGCGCCGCGGATCGCGACACCCGTCGGGCTGGCGTGTCCGCATGCCTTGTCCGGCAAGGCGCGCCGGCGGCATGCACGGCGCACCGCATCTTGCCGCGACGGCAAAGGCGATGCCCGCGGCGAAATAGCTTAAAATGCCCCCCTGAGTCAAAAAGCCGACAGCAGCCATCTCCATGTCTTATCAAGTTCTCGCCCGCAAATATCGTCCTCGCAGCTTCGACACCCTGGTAGGCCAGGAACACGTCGTGCGCGCGCTGACGCATGCGCTGGAACAGCAGCGGCTGCACCACGCTTACCTCTTCACCGGCACCCGCGGCGTGGGCAAGACCACGCTCTCGCGTATCCTGGCCAAGTCGCTCAACTGTGTCGGCGCCGACGGCAATGGCGGGATCACCGCCGCTCCGTGCGGCGTGTGCGAAGCCTGCGTGGCCATCGATGCCGGTCGATTCGTCGATTACATCGAGATGGACGCCGCCTCCAACCGCGGCGTCGATGAGATGGCGCAACTGCTGGAGCAGGCCATCTATGCGCCCTCCAATGCCCGCTTCAAGGTCTACATGATCGACGAAGTGCACATGCTGACCAACCACGCCTTCAACGCCATGCTGAAGACGCTGGAAGAGCCGCCCGAGCACATCAAGTTCATCCTGGCGACCACCGACCCGCAAAAGATTCCCGTGACCGTGCTGTCGCGCTGCCTGCAGTTCAACCTGAAGCAGATGCCGCCGGGCCATATCATCAGCCACCTGGACAATATTCTGAACCAGGAAGGCATCGAGTTCGACCCGCCGGCACTGCGCCTGCTGGCGCAAGGAGCGTCCGGCTCCATGCGCGACGCGCTGTCGCTGACCGACCAGGCGATTGCCTATGCCGCCGGCCGCGTGACGCTGGAAGCAGTGCAGGGCATGCTGGGCGCGCTCGACCAGTCTTATCTGATCCGCATCCTGGATGCGCTGGCCGCCCAGGACGGCGCCGCGCTTCTGGGCGTGGCCGATGACATGGCCACGCGCAGCCTTTCCTACAACGCCGCGCTGCAGGATCTGGGTACCCTGCTGCACCAGATCGCGCTGGCGCAAAGTGTGCCCACGGCGCTGGCGGATGATTTGCCCAATCGCGAAGATATCGTGCGCCTGTCGTCGCAGTTCAGCCCAGAACACGTGCAGTTGTTCTACCAGATCGCCGTGCACGGCCGTAATGAACTGGGCCTGGCGCCCGATGAATACGCTGGCTTCAGTATGACGCTGCTGCGCATGCTGGCCTTCCGTCCGGTCAGCGCCAGCGCGGCCGCGCCGGTGCCGGCAGCCGGTGCGCCGTCCGCGCGTCCGGCCGCGCCTCCGCGCCAGGCGGCGCCGCTGATGGCACCGCAGGCAGCCGTGGCGAGCGCGCCGGTCAGTCGCCCGGTGCAAGCATCCGCGGCAGCGCCGGCTGCCCCCGTCGCATCTGCTGCGCCAGCGCCCGCGCCTCGTCCAGCGCCGGTGTCCGCTGCACCGGCGCCCGCGGCACCATCGTCGGCCCGCGAAGCCGCCTTGATGGCCGCGCGCGCCGCCATCGGCAAGAACGGCAAGGCGCCGTCCGCGCCGCGTCCGGCGCCTGCTCCCGCTCCCGCAGCGGCAGCGCCTGCCGCCGCGGCGACCGACCCCGAGATGTCATCGATGCCGCCCGACATGCCGGAGCCGCCGCCGTTCGACTCCATCCCTCCGTGGGAAGAAGACACGATGCCGCCGGCCGGTTTCGCGCCTCAAAAAAAAACTGAATCTTCCCGCCCGCCCGTTGTAGAGGAAGCTCCCGCGGCACCGCCGGCACCGGCCGCGCCGCAGCGTCCCGCCGCCACTCCGGCCCAGAAGCAGGAAACCGCGCGCATCGCCGCCGAACTGGGCTGGGACGGCCACTGGCCGACGCTGGCCGCCAGCCTGGCGCTGCGCGGCGTGGCGCATCAGATGGCCTTCCAGAGCGAACTGGTGCGCTGCGAGGCGCTGGCCGGAGGCAATGTCTGCTTCCATCTGCGTATTCCGCTGGAGACCCTGCGCTCCTCGGGCAGCGTGGAAAAACTGATTGCCGCCTTGTCCGAACGCTTCGGCAAGGAAGTGCGCGTCGAGACCGAGATCGGCGCCGTGGCCGACACGGCCAACGCGGTGGCCGAAGCCGACCGCGCCGACCGCCAACGCAAGGCCGAGCACAAGATGCAGAACGATCCCTTCGTGTTGTCGATGATGCGCGAATTCGGTGCCACCATCGTGCCGGGATCCATCCATCCGCTGTGAAGCGGCGCGGCCCGTGAATTTTCCGGGCCTGTCGTCAAACGCGATAAAATTCCGTGAATTGAAACAAGGAGCAATACCATGATGAAAGGTCAACTGGCAGGTCTGATGAAGCAAGCTCAGGCCATGCAGGACAACATGAAGAAGGCCCAGGAGCAACTGGCCCTGATCGAAGTCGAAGGCCAGTCCGGCGCCGGCCTGGTGAAGGTCGTGATGACCTGCAAGAACGACGTCAAGCGCGTCTCGATCGATCCCTCGCTGCTGGCCGACGACAAGGATATGCTGGAAGACCTGGTCGCCGCCGCCTTCAACGATGCCGTGCGCAAGGCCGAAGCCACCGCGCAGGAAAAGATGTCCGGCGTGACCGCCGGCATGCCGATGCCGCCGGGCTTCAAGATGCCGTTCTGATCGCCGTCGCGGCGTCCGCCCAGTTGTTGACGCGGCGCCGCATCGGGTTGCTGGGGCGGGATCCGTATCCATGATCCCGTTACTTGCGATGCAGGGGCGCAAGCGGCAGTAAGGCGGTATGCCAGTCTGATGGAGTGCAGTATTGCTTTGTGGAGGCAACATGTTCGTCATCTCGATCACGTACACCAAGCCGGCGAGCGAAATCGATTCCTTGCTGACCGCGCACAAGAAATTTCTCAACCAGCAGTACGCGGATGGCGTGTTCCTGATGTCGGGCCGCAAGGTTCCGCGCACCGGCGGCATCATCCTGGCAGACTGTTCCGACCGCGCGGAGATGGAAGCGATCGTCGAATCCGATCCCTTCTACATCGCCGGCGTGGCCGAGTACGACATTATCGAATTTGTCCCATCGATGACGGCGGAAGCGCTCGAAGCCTTCCGCTATTCCGTTGACCGCAATTGAAAACTCCATCCAGTCTCACCCTGCTGACCGAATCGCTGCGCCGGCTTCCCGGCATCGGCCCCAAGACCGCGCAGCGCATGGCTTATCACCTGCTGCAGCATGACCGCGACGCGGCTGCCGACCTGAGCAAGTCGCTCGCCCACGCGCTCGACACCATCCGTCACTGCGCGCTGTGCAACACCTTCACCGAACAAGTCATCTGCGAGACCTGCCAGGACAACAAGCGCGACCATACGCAGCTGTGCGTGGTCGAGTCGCCGTCCGACCAGATCATGATCGAGCAGACCCTGACCTTCAAGGGACTGTACTTCGTGCTGATGGGGCGGCTGTCGCCGCTGGACGGTATCGGCCCGCGCGATATCCATCTGGAAAAGCTGATCACCCGCGCCACCGACGGCGTGGTGTCCGAAGTGGTGCTGGCCACCAATTTCACCAACGAGGGCGAAGCCACCGCCCACTACATCAGCGAAACGCTCAAGGCCCGCGGCCTCAAGGTCAGCCGCCTGGCGCGCGGCGTGCCGGTGGGCGGCGAGCTGGAATACGTGGATGCCGGCACCATCGCCCGCGCCATGCTGGACCGGCGCACCACCTGAGTAAAATCTCCCGTATTGTCTCGTTCGGCGCACTTTCTGCGGTCTTTGTCTCATCAGGCAGCACGAAATTGCGCCGATTTCGTTTCATTCCAATTATTTCCTCCAATTAGCGCGACATCCAGCGCCTGCTGCAATAAAATGTCGGCTTTTCACATCCACGTACGACGTCATGCATGTGGCAGTGCAGCAGCGCTTACCGGGCGCAATGCGCCGCCTGTGCGTGTTACCGCGCGATACAGGATGGCAGCAGCGACAAGAACCGGAACTCATTTCATCGATAGGCATGAGATGGATTCCAATAATCGGCAACAGGAGAAGCACCGGCGTGGACGCATTCATCCGCGGCATTCGGTGCACGCACTATGACGACAACCGCATCCAAGCCCGGCCCGTTGGCCGGCATTAAGGTGCTTGAACTCGGCACGCTGATCGCAGGGCCGTTCTGCTCGCGCATGCTGGCCGAATTCGGCGCCGACGTGATCAAGGTCGAAGCGCCCGGCAACGGCGATCCGCTGCGCCAGTGGCGCGTGCTCAAGGACGGCACTTCGCTGTGGTGGTCGGTGCAGGCGCGCAACAAGAAAAGCATCACCCTCAACATGAAGGACGAGCGGGCCCAGGAGATCGCCCGCAAGCTGGCGCTGGAAGCCGACGTCATCATCGAGAACTACCGTCCCGGGGTGCTGGAAAAATGGAAGCTCGGCTATGAGGATCTGAAGCAGCTCAATCCCGCGACCATCATGGTGCGCCTGTCCGGCTACGGCCAGACCGGCCCGCTGCGCGATCTGCCCGGTTTCGGCGCGATCGGCGAATCGATGGGCGGTATCCGCTACGTGTCGGGCCATGCGGATCGCCCGCCGGTGCGCATCGGGATTTCCATCGGCGATTCGATCGCCGCGCTGCACGGCGTGATCGGCGCCATGATGGCGCTGCGCCATCGCGACGTCACCGGCGGTCGCTGGAACGGCAAGAGCGGCGCCGACTGCGTGGCGGGGCAAGGCCAGATGGTGGACGTGGCGCTCTATGAAGCGGTGTTCAACATGATGGAATCCATGGTTCCCGAGTTCGACCAGGCCGGCGTGGTGCGCGAGCGTACCGGCGGCGCGCTGCCGGGCATCGTGCCGTCCAATACCTATACCACCGGCGACGGCATGAACATCGTCATCGCCGGCAACGGCGACGCCATCTTCAAGCGCCTGATGATCGCCATCGGCCGCGACGACCTGGCCGGCGATCCCGGCCTGGCGCGCAACGACGGCCGCGTGCCGCGCACCGCCGAGATCGACGCCGCCATCCAGCAATGGTGCGACACCCAGACCATCGATGCCGCCCTGGCCACGCTGCAGGGCGCCGACGTGCCGGTGGGCAAGATCTACTCGGTCAAGGACATGATGACGGATGCGCAATTCCTCGCGCGCGGCATGTTCGAGCAGCATCACTTCGCCGACGGCACGCCGGTGAAGCTGCCAGCGATCACCCCCAAGCTGTCCGAAACACCCGGCCAGACCAAGTGGCTGGGCCCGGAGCTGGGCGCGCACAGCGATGAAATCCTGCGTTCGCTGGGGTATGATGAAGCCCAAATTAAACGGCTGCGCCAAGAAGGCGTGGTCTGAGAACAGGTGAAAACAGGGAGGCGCCGACGATGCATCGTGGACCTGCCTGCGCCTGATGAAGCCGCAAAAAGACGTAGCACCCATCCATGATACACGGAGGAGACATAATGAAATTCAGCTGGAAGCAGTTGGCAATCGCAGGTGGCCTGTTCCTGGCCGGCTATTTTTCTTTCAACGGCAGCGCGGGCGCGCAAGCGCTGGAAAAATCCAAGGTCTCGATCGCCGTGGGCGGCAAGAACCTGTTCTACTACCTGCCGCTGACCATCGCCGAGCAGCTCGGCTATTTCAAGGATGAAGGTCTGCAGGTCGAGATATCCGACTTCGCCGGCGGCGCCAAGGCGCTGCAGGCCATGGTGGGCGGCAGCGCCGACGTGGTGTCGGGCGCCTACGAGCACACCATCCTGATGCAGGTGAAGAACCAGCCCA
>WNDX01000068.1 GCA_009914615.1 Herbaspirillum frisingense | reverse complement strand
GAAAGCGTTCTCCTCCTCCAGCCGCGCCACTTCACGTTTGAGCCGTGCATGTTCGGCCAACTCCAAGCGTTGTGCCTGATCGTCCTGGTCGTGCCGCCGCGCCTGGGCGCGCCAACTGTACAGCTGGGCAGGCTGCAACCCCAGATCACGAGCCACCGTGGTTACCCCTTCTGTGGCCGCTCGCAACAGTGCCTGCTGCCTGAACTCCAGGCTGAACTCCTGCCCCTTTCTGCCTGCCTTGCTCTTGGTCATCGTCCACCTCCTATTGCGATAGTTAATCGCTTATAGGGGTGTCCGTGAAACGGGGGCAAGATCAGCTGCCTGCGGCCTTGCCTTCAGTTACATCTACCACCGCGGCGCCGGACAACGGTTCAAGCAAAAGCGCTTCGTGTTCCTCTCGGCCCTGTTCATCGGTCTGGTGGCGGCCGGGCTGGCCGCCGGCGGCCTGCTGTTCAACCATGATCCGCAATTGCATGCGCATCTGGCGCTGATCGTCGGCTTTGCGCTGGTGATGGCGCTGCAGAACTATCTGGTGAACCTGACGCAGATGCAGCCCAGTCTGAGCTTCCTCAACGTCACGCGTATCGCCGGCGTGTTCTTCAACCTGGCCGCCCTGGTGCTGCTGTATCTGGCGTTCCGTCCGGTGGATTTCGTGTATGTGCTGACCGGCCAGATGATCTGTGCGCTGGCCCTGATCGCGCTGTGCGTGAACTGGGCGCGCCGCAACGTGTTCCGCCCCGTCGAAAATCCGTCGCAGGCGCCGCGCGACGCCAGTACCGGTCATCTGCTCAAGTACGCCTTCAACCAGCACGGCACGGTGCTGATCGGCCTCGCGCTGACCAACTTCGACAAGGTCTATCTGCTCAAGGTGGGCACCATCGTCGAGTTCGGCTATTACTCGCTGGCCTTCACCACCTCGCGCCTGATCGGCGTGCTGTACGACGCGATGAATACCGCGCTCTATTCACGCTACGCCGGCAAGGATGAAGCCGAGCTGAGCAAGAACATCAACATCGCTTTCCGCCTCACGCTGCTGCCGATGCTGATCCTGGCCGGCATCGGCGCCGCGCTCTCGCCGTGGCTGATCCAATGGGTGTACGGCCCCAAGTTCGCGTCGATGACGCCGGCCTTCATCGTGCTGATGTTCGAATGCGTGGTGTCGGGCGCCGGCTGGACCCTGGCGCAGCGCTTCAATGCCGCCGGCCGTCCGGGCCTGGTGCTGGTGCGCCAACTGATCTCGGTACTGCCGGTGGTCGCCCTGCTGCCGATCCTCCCGCGCGAAAACATCTCGGTCTACCTGGCCCTGCTGATGCTCCTGGGGGCCACCCTGCGCATGGCCATCACACTGGCAATCTATCCGTATGTCCTCAAGGAGCCGGTGCCCCGGCTGTTCCCGTCCAAAGAAGAAGCGCAGAAGGTCATCGCCAGCATCAGGGCGCGCCTGCAAGCACGCAGCGTCAGCAATAGCGAGCCCGTATGAAAACCATCCAAGCCCCGACCGCCCAAGCCGCCGAGGCCGGCGGACTGTTACGCCACGATCCTTCACAAGAAAAGACAACAATGGAAAAACACCAAGAAGTCATGCTGGGCCTGAAGAAGCACCATGAGGTCATCGCCGCGATGCTCAAGGGGCGCCGCTTCCACTACGTGGATATCCCGGTGCACGACAACATCGGCGATCTCCTGATCATGCTGGGCACGGTGCGCTTCTTCAAGGACAACGGTTTGACGCCGGCCACCGTTTCCAACACTTATTATTTCGACCACAAGTGGGTGCGGCCGGGCGACGTCATCGTCTTCCACGGCGGCGGCAATTTCGGCGACCTGTATGGCAGCATCCACGACCTGCGCGAGAAGCTGATCGAGTCTTTCCCGCAGAACCGCATCGTGCTGATGCCCCAGACCCTGTTTTTCTCTTCCGACGAAGCCCGCGCCAGATCGGCCGCGACGATTTCGCGTCATCCCGACTTGCACCTGTTCGTGCGCGACGTGGTGTCGGAGAAGCTGGCCCATGAATTCACCAAGAACGTCTATCTGGTGCCCGACATGGCGCACCAGCTCTATCCGATCCGCTACAGCGGCGGCGCGGCCCAGGGCAATGTGCGCATCCAGCGTGTGGATCTTGAAAAGCCCAAGACGCCCGAAAGCCTGCGCGACCTGTCCATCCGCACCACCACCGACTGGGTGGAAGTGATCGGCGACGAACGCAAGCTGATGAAACTGTTCGCCAAGCTGGAATGGCGCTTCAAGCGATACGGATGGGATGCTGCCCTGACCAAGCTGGCGTTGTGGTTCTGGGTGCCGGTGTCGCGCCGCTTCGTCGGCAAGGCGGTACGCCTGTTCGCCGACCACGAAACCATCGTCACCGACCGCTTGCACGGCCACATCCTGTCCTGCCTGATGGACAAGAAGAACATCGTCATCGACAACAGCTACGGCAAGAACTCCACCTACATGAACCAGTGGACCATCGCCAGCCCGCTGACCACGCTGGTCAAGGAGTGAGCATGAAGATCGCCTACCTGATTCTCGCGCACAACAATCCCAGGCTGCTGTCGCGCCTGATCAGCGAGCTTTCCACCGAACAGGCGCACTTCTTCCTGCATATCGACAGCAAGACCGATATCTCGGCCTTCGATGGCCTGCGCGCCCTGCCGCGCGTGCATTTCTGCGAACAGCGCATCAACGGCGCCTGGGCCGATTTCTCGCTGGTGCAGGCCACGCTGAACATGATGGACATGGCCGTGAAGCAGGACGCCGACTTCAGCCGCGTGGTGCTGCTGAGCGGCTCTACCCTTCCGGTGCAGCCGACGCGCTACATCGAGGACTTCTTCGCGCGCATGCCCAAGGCCAATTTCATGGAAGCCTTCGCCATGCCGAACGAGGAATTCGGCAAGACCCTCGGCCGCCTGACGCACTACTGGCTGCGCCGCAGCCGTCCATTGATCCGCATGAAATGGAAGGCGCAGACGCTGATCAACAAGTACGCGCCGCTGCGTGACTACAAGGCGGCGCTGGGCGAACTGGAACCGATGGCCGGTTCGCAATGGTGGGCCATCACCGGCGAGGCATGCCGCTATGTGCTGGACTACACGCAGGCGCATGCCCGCTTCGTGCACTTCTCGCATCACGTGGATTGCCCGGACGAATTCTTCTTCCAGACCATCCTCGGCAACTCGCCCTTCGCTTCCACGCTGGAACCGAGCATCACCTACACCAACTGGCGCCCAGGCCAGATGAGCCCGGACACGCTCAAGGAATTCCACCTGGAGCACTTCGCCCAGCCGCTGGTGATGAACTCGGTCAACCACAACTGCCCGCTGCCCGGTGGCGAAGTCCTGTTCGCGCGCAAGTTCGACGAGCAGCCGTGGGACGTGGTCGAAGCGCTGTTCGCCGCCAATCACAGGAAGGCGCAGTTGCCGCCAGTGGTGGCGGAGGATTTCCCCATCGCTGCCAACGACGGCTGATGTACTTGGTTTCCTGAAGCATCAAGCAAAAAGGGAGAGCATCGGCTCTCCCTTTTTGCTTCCTGGCGTGATCGATCGGATCCCGCCGCGTTACGCCCGCTTGTAGACGTCTTCGAAGCGGACGATGTCGTCCTCGCCCAGGTAACTGCCCGATTGCACTTCGATCAGGTGCAGCGGCAGCTTGCCCGGATTTTCCAGGCGGTGCGTGACGCCGATCGGCAGGTAGATCGACTCGTTCTCGCTCAGCAAGGTCACTTCCTCGCCGCGCGTCACCAGCGCCGAACCGCTCACGATCACCCAATGTTCGGCACGGTGATAGTGCATCTGCAGCGACAGCTTCTCGCCCGGCTTGACGGTGATGCGCTTGACCTGGAAGCGTTCGCCGGCATCCACGCTTTCATAGCTGCCCCATGGGCGATACACGCGCTTGTGATGGATATGCTCGCTGCGCTTCTTTTCCTTGAGCTTGTCCACGATGCCCTTGACGTCCTGGGCCTTGTCCTTGTGCGCCACCAGTACGGCGTCATCGGTCTCGACCACCACCAGATCCTGCACACCCAGCACCGCCACCATGCGGCTCTCGGCGCGCACCAGGCTGTTGGAGACGCCGTCCAGATGCACGTCGCCGCGCACCACGTTGCCGTCGGCGTCAGCCGGCATCACTTCTTGCAGCGCGCTCCAGGAGCCGACGTCGCTCCAGCCGATGTCGGCCGGCACCACCACGGCGCGACGGGTGTTTTCCATCACCGCATAGTCGATCGATTCGGATGGCGAGGAGGCAAAGGCGGCTTCGTCCAGACGGCAGAAGTCCAGGTCGTTGTAGGCCTTGGCCATGGCGTCCTTGACCGCGGCGGCGATCAGCGGACGGTGCAGCTCCAGCTCGTCCAGGTAATCGCGCGCGCGCAACAGGAACATGCCGCTGTTCCAGTAATAGCGACCGTCATCAAGGAAGGTCTGGGCGCGCGCCAGATCGGGCTTTTCGACGAAGCTGTCGACGGCAAAGTTGCCGGTCTCGCCGTGCGCTTCGCCGCGCAGGATGTAGCCATAGCCGGTCTCCGGCTTGGATGGCTGGATGCCGAAGGTGACCAGCGCGCCCTGCTCCACCGATGCCATGGCGCGGCGCACCGCTTCATGGAATGCGGCGCGGTCGGTGATCACGTGGTCGGCCGGCAGCACCAGCATGACGGCTTCCGGATCCTGGCGCAGCAGCTGATAGGCGGCGGCCGCCACCGCCGGCGCCGTGTTCTTGCCTTGCGGCTCCAGCATGATGGCGTGCGGACGCACGTCGATCTCGCGCAGTTGCTCGGCGATCATGAAACGGTGGTCGTTGCCGCACACCACAACCGGCGCCAGGGCTTCCGGCCAGGCGCAGACGCGTGTCACGGTTTCCTGCAGCATGGTCTGTTCGCTGGTCAGCGGCAACAGCTGCTTCGGATAGGCAGCGCGCGACAGCGGCCACAGGCGGGTACCGGAGCCGCCGGAGAGAATGACGGGATAGATCTTCATGTTAGGCCCTTTTGACTTCCTGGAGCACGCTGCGCGGCTTGAGGCGCCGGTCGCGAGCATCGTTCCAATAGTGGGTATTCTGGTGTTCTGAAATATGCTTCATCTCGCCGTCCCGGGTGACGCTATAAGCGCCGCAGACCACGGTTTCTTCAATGCGAGTATGGGCCGCCACGCGAGTATACTCAAATAACACGCTGCGAACCAGCTGTGCACCGCCGCAAACATGGCTGCCGTGCCCGATCCAGGTCGGCCCGATAATGGTGGCGCCGGCCTCGATATGGCTCCCCGCGCCGATATAAACCGGCCCCTCGATCACGGTGCCTTCCCATTCGATGCGTGTATTCAGGCCGACCCAGATGCCGTCGTCGATCTCGGTGCCCGGCACGTACATCTGCGCCACTTCGCCCTTGAGCACGCTTTGCAGCACCGACCAGAAGTCGGTCACGTTGCCGATGTCGATCCAGTTGAAGAAGCGCTTTTGCGCATAGAACGGGATATTGCGTTCCACCAGCAGCGGGAACAGGTCGGAGCCGATATCGAAGAAGGTGTCCTTGGGAATCAGATCCAGCACTTCCGGTTCGATGATATAGATGCCGGTGCTGGCCAGGTTGGAGAGCGCCTGTTCCTGGCTGGGTTTTTCCTGGAAGGATTTGACGCGACCATCCTCGTCGGTCACCACGATGCCATAGCTGGAGACCTGCTCCATCGGCACTTCCTTAGTGATCACGCTGACCAGCGCGCCCTTGCGGCGATGCTCGAACAGCGCCGAATTGATATCGAGATCGATCAGCGCATCGCCGCAGATCACCAGCGTGGTCTCGTCGAAGAAGCCGCCGAACTCCTGGATCTTCTTCATGCCGCCGGCCGAGCCGATGGGATTGGGCGAGACCTTGCCCTCGTCGTTGACGTAGCCTTCGAAGGAATAGCCGATGCGGGCGCCGAAACGCTGGCCTTCGCCGAAATAGCGCTCGATGCGCTCATGCAGGTAGCTGACATTGACCATGATGTCATGGATGCCGTACTTGACCAGGTGCTCCACCAGGTATTCCATCACCGGCTTGCCGAGGATGGGGATCATCGGCTTGGGAAGCTCATAGGTGAGCGGGCGCACCCGGGTTCCCTTGCCTGCAGCCAGAATCATTGCTTTCATGCTTACCTCGACAGTGTGTAGTGGGATGAACTGCAGCCTCTTTACCCGGATGCCTGTTCTGTTGTACGGCTGCCCGGGCAGGCATGTCTCCTCTTGCTTTTATTCGGTGCGCAAGCGCTCCATCGACTTCTTATGCCAGCGGTTGCAACAGGTATTGGGCGCAATGCAAATGAAATTGCCGGCGCAGGTTGTCGTCGGGATTGATGATGGCCCAGGGACGGCGCCTGGCCACGCAATCGCCATAGAGCAGCATCAGCGACGCCAGCGCCGCGCTGTCGATATGGCTCACCTTGGCGCAATCGACCACCAGCGGCTCGCTGGTCTGTGCCGCGTCCTTGAGCACTGCGCGCCAGCGCGCGATGTTCGCCGTGCCCAGCGCGCCCGACAGCAGCAGTTCGCAATCACCACCGCGATCACGGCGGCAGACCATTCCGGCTTGTTCGAACTCGGCCGCGGCCGGCTGGCGGCGGCGCGCGTCCCACACGCAGGGCAGCACGCGCCAGGCCATCAGGTTCAGCAGCGCCACGCCATCGTCCCAGTAACGGCGCCACAGCTTGGGTTCTTCCTTGATGCGCCACAGCCATTCCAGACCGGTCTTCTGCGCCCAGAGCGGCGCGCGCGAGACGGTACCGGCGACGAAGTTGACGACCGCGCCGAGGTGGCTCACCAGCGGCGCGCGCAGATGCTTCAGGTTGTGTTGGATCCAGGCCTGGCCCTTCTTTGCGCCCAGCGCAACCACCAGGAAATCGGCGTTGCTGTCATTGATGCGGCCGATGGTCTCGGCATCGCTCATGTCTTCGATGCTGCCGAAGCCCGGCGAATTGAAGCCCATGCTGCGCATGCCCGAGGGTACGGCATTGAGCTTTTCCGCCGCCGCCTCGGCCACGCCCGGAGGGCCGCCGAAAAAGTACACGCGCATCGGCGCCTGCCCGGTCTCGACCTTGGTTTCACGCAGCCACTGGAACAGGCTGGACCCAGCCACCCGTTCCTTGATCGGCAAGCCGATGGCGCGCGCGATCCAGATTAGCGGCATGCCATCGGCAATCGACAGATCACTCTGGATCACCGAGTTTCTGAAGGCAGCGTCGTCCATGCAGGCCACCGCGAAATTGAGATTGGGCGTGGACAGGAAACAGCGACGTTTCTGCGCCGCGGCGCCCAGCATGATGTCACCGGCCTGTCGCAGGCTGACGCGATCAAACGGCAACCCGAGAATGCACCAGACGTCGCGGTCGAAATCGGGAAGCGCCTGCGCGGCGGGAGGCGCCTGCTGCTCAAGAACAGGCGGCAGCGCGGGCTCCAGCAATTGAGCGTTATTCAGAGTCACGTTTTGACCTCACCCATTCCACTTGGCGGTTGAAGATGAATTTGAAATATAGCGGCAGCTTGCGCGCCACATAACCGAAGGCAGCCAGTAATTCGCGCAAGCTCAGCACCTCGCGCGCAAATCCTGACCAGGCCAGCGGCACCGAGACGCCAATGCACGCCAGCAGCACGCTGGCCAGGACCAGCGGCGCACTCCATGCAAAGAGCAGGAAGATCAGCGCGGTAACGACCCAGGCCACCCCGGTCAGCATCACCAGCAGGGCCAGCGGCGGCACGCACAGGTCCAGCGCCAGGGACGCCAGCGCGCCGTTGCCGGTCTTCAGTGCGCCGGCCAGCAAGCGCGGCACGTAGCTCATGATGACGCTCAGATGGCCGTGCTCCCAACGCGTGCGCTGGGTCTGGGCGCCACTTTCGCTGGAGGGGAAGAAGCTGTATACCATCGCGTCCGGGCAGAACAGCGGCGCCTGCCCGGCGCCGGCCAAATCCACGCCCATCTTCATATCCTCAACGATGTGTCCGGTGGCCAGCTCGGCCTTGCGGATCTGCTCCCAGGTGAAGGCCATGCCGGTGCCCATCAGTTGGCAAGGCTGGCCCAGCTTCTGGAAGCCCAGCGGGCGCACCAGGTTTTTCACGACCCAGGCAAACTCGGCAATCCTGCGCATCGGGCCGGTGCTCTCCGGCGCATGCATGAGGTAAAGCGCTTGCACCGGTCGGCCGCTGTGACGGCAGACGCGCGCGATGCGGTCCAGTGCGCCCTTGCCCAGGAGACAGTCGGCGTCCACCATGATCAGCACTTCGGGCGGCTGCTGCGACAAATGGCGAATGCCATGGTCGAGCGCGTAACCCTTGCCGCGCAGCGTTTCATGAAAGCGTTCGGTGACTTCCGCACCAGCCGCGCGCGCCATGGCCGCGGTCGCGTCGGAACAATTGTCGGCGACCACCAGCAGCCGGTCGCCGGCTTGCAGTTGTTCACGGATGCCGGCCACCACCTCGGCAATGCCGGAGGCCTCGTTGTGGGCCGGCACCAGCACCGCGACGCGCGGACGCTGGTCGCTCAGCGGCGACACCCGTTGCGGCGCGAAGCGCGCCGACAGCACCTGCACCAGCAGCACCAGCACCGGCAGCGCGAGCAGCAGCAAGGCCAGCATCACAAGATATTGCATCACCAGGATCATCATTGAACTTTCTCTGTCTCATGCCAAGAAGGCACATTCTCTGAAGCTCAAACGGAACCTCGGCCTCGCCGCACTTTCCGAATGAACACCAGCGGCTGGATGGCATCTTTTTTGGAGAGCTCATCATCGAAAAGATTCCATCCGACGATACGCCCGGCAAAAACGACACGCGCCGCGGCTGGAGCAAGCACTGCATCGCCGCTATACTTTCACGCAAGCTTGCGGCATCGCTCCAGACAATACGAACAACAACCCGTCCTCTCAACTCATCCTTACTGCCACTTCAAAGGAGCATTGATGCAACCTCAACCTCGCGCGCTTCGCCTTCTTCCCTTGCTCGTCGCACTCGGCACCGCTTGGGCTTGCACGCCGGCCGCGGCCGACGACTGGGGCACCTATCTCAAGCCGTTCTCCGCCGACTCGTTGTGGAACAGCAGGCCGGTCAATCCGACCTTCGCCGAGGACGTCATCCCGACCTCCAGCTACTTCCCGGCAATCACCGCCAACGCCTACTCGACAGGCATGTTCCTGGCGTCGCCGCAGGATCCGCCGATGACCATCACCGGCGCCAGCGGCAGCAAGGGCCTGTTCAACACCGACGACGAGAACTACCACGACATCACCATTCCGCACTGGCCGTCGGCCACCAAGCCGGCGCCTGGTTCCGACGGTCACGCCGACATCGTCGATCCGACCACCAACATCATTCACTCCTTCTGGCAGCTCAAGCAGCAAGGCACGCAGTGGACTGCGGCGCAGTATTCGTGGACCAAGCTCGACGGCCGCGGCTGGCCTGATCCCGGCCACTACTACCAGGGCGCGCGCGCCACCGGCGTGCCGGCGTCTGGAGGACTGATCCGCATCCACGAAGCGGCGGCCAAGCCGGATTTCTATTCGCACGCGCTGGCCATGTCGCTGACCTTCAATGGCTTGTCGGCCAATCCGACCTATGTCTTCCCTGCCACTTCGGCTGACACCAATGCCGCCAAACTCAACAGCGGCGCGTTCCCGGAAGGCGCCCTGGTGATGCTGCCGGCCTCGTTCGACACCAGCACACTCACCGATCCGGAGCTGCGCCGCATCGCCGAGACCCTGAAGCGCTACGGCGCCTACATCGTCGATGCCAACACCGGCACGCCCTTCGTCATCTATGTCGAGATCGGCGCTTCCTACAACCTGCATCCGAACGGCTGGAACAACACCGCGGCCAGCGAGCTGCAGGTCATCCGCGTCGCCCTGCGCCGCGTCACCGGCGCCAGCAGCTGGGTGGACGGCAACGGCAAGACCTTCACACCCAACAAGAACCTGAACCTGCTGTCCATGCGCGGCAGCTGGACTCAGCAATCCGGCAGCACGCTGGGCAAATACAGCTCATGGGACCAGGCGGTGGTGTTCCCGGCGACCAGCTCGGTATCCGAGGTGGTCAACTACAGCAACCGCGGCATGAACGCCGTCACCTGGGCCAAGCCGGTCATGGGCGCCAGCTACAAGGTCACCGCCCGCACCACCGGCGGTGGCAAGTTGCGCTTCACCGTCTATGACCAGGCCGCCGGCAAGATGACGGTGGACACCGGCTATCTCGACAACGGCCAAAGCAAGACCTTCACCTGGAGCGCCACCACGCCGGCGCTGGTCCTGTATGCCCGCAGCGGCGGCACCGGCCAGGCCTCCAACGTCGGCGGCGAACTGATCAAAGCCGACTGACCGCCCTGCTTTCACGCTGTTCCTGCCAGCCCCGTCGTCCATCGGACCGCGGGGCTTTTTTCATTTCTGCGCCGGCGCTTGCGGCAACAATCCCTGGTCGCGCATCGCACCCAGCAGATAGCGCGAGGCCGCGAGGCTCACGTGCTGGGTGTCGTTGTACAGATAGGAATCGCCCTGCTTGGCCCGGCACATGCCGTCGCGGCAGAACAGCGATTCGGGATTGAAGAACGCCACGCCCGGATGCTGGCGCTGCAGTTCAGCCAGTGCCGCGTCATAGTCCTTGCGGATGGCCTTGTGCTCGGCCAGCGAGAAGGCGCACTCACGCGAGACGCCGTCCTCGAAGCGGTTCACGCAGGAGTGCGGATCGAGTTTCAGATACGGCACATCGGCCATGAACACCACGCGCTTGCCCGCCTTGACGAAGCTCTCGATCAGCGCGCCGTAGCCGGACAGGAAGGCCTCGCGCTGGCTCAGCACACGGCCATCCATCCGGTATTCGGAAGGCTGGCTCAGATCGCCGCGCGGATAGGCGCCGCTGATCACGACCGTATTGATCGAGGGCAGCTTCTGCGCCACCGAAATCGCTTCGTTGGCAATGGCCGTGCAATTATTGGACCAGCGCAGCAGATTGGTCGGCTTGTAAGGCAGATTCGGGTACACGCGGCAGGCGTGGCCCGACACCATGATCGCCGGCATCTGCACCTGACCGGAGAAGATCGCCGAGTGCAACGCCATCACGTGACTGTCGCCCACGAACATCGTCTGCGGCGCCGCCGAGTTGGACAGACAGACTTCCTCGTCCACGCCCCGCAAACCGTTGAAGCGGCCGCAGCTGCCATCGGAATTGCGCGAGCCTTCGAAGATGTCGTTCTCGGTAATGTAGTCCAGCTTCTTGTTGATGCCGCGCTGGCCGAAGCCGTCATTGAGATAGATCGCCATGCCGCCCAGGCCGACCGCGACATTGATTGCCAGCAGCGTGAGCACCACCTTCACCTTGCCCGAGATGCGCAGCGGGCGCTCGATGAACAGGAAGGTCAGCCAGGACAGCAATACGGCGCCGGCAACCGCCGCCAGGCGCCACGCCGGCGGCGCAGTCTGTCCCTGGATGATGGTGGCGAAAGCCAGCAGCGGCCAGTGCCACAGATACAGCGGATAGCTGATCAGGCCGACCCACACCATGCCCTTGCTGGCCAGCACGCGACGGTTGAACCAGGCCCCCGGCCCGGCCGACAGCAACAGGAAAGCGCCGATGGAAGGCAGCAAGGCCCACCAGCCCGGGAAAGCGCGCTCGCCCTTCATCAAGGCAAAACCGACCGCCAGCAAGACCACGCCGGCCCAGGCTTGCAAGTTCTGGTAGTGCTGGTTGAGGTCGCGCCGGTGCAGATTGATATAGCCCAGGGCGCCGCCCACCATCAGCTCCCAGAAACGCGCCAGCGGCGAATAGAAAGCAGCGGTCTGATCATGGCCGATCAGGTAGAGGTTGACGCCGAAGGACAGCAGCGCGATCACGCCCATGATGCGCAGGAAGCCCCAGCGCCGCTTCCAGACGAAAGCCAGCAGCAGCGGCCAGAACAGATAGAACTGCTCTTCGATGGCAAGGCTCCACAGGTGCAGCAGCGGCTTGGTCTCGGCGGAATTGTCGAAATAGCCGCTCTCGCGCCAGAACAGGAAGTTGGAGATGAAGGTCGAGCCACCGAACAGGTGCTTGCCGAGCTGCTTGTATTCGTCCGCGAACAGCACGAACCAGCCAGCCACTAGGCATAGCGACATCACCGTCATCAGCGCCGGGAAGATGCGCTTGACCCGGCGCACGTAGAAATCGACGATGCTGAAGCGGCCATGCTCCAGGTTGTTGAAGATGATCAGCGAAATCAGGAATCCCGAGATGACGAAGAAGACGTCAACACCGATAAACCCGCCCGCGAACCATTCGGGAAACGCGTGGAAGATCACCACCGACCCGACCGCGATGGCGCGCAGGCCATCGATGTCGGGACGGTACTTGGGATGGAGCGGCGCTTGCGGGGCCGCGCCAGCGACGGACGCGACCTCCCCTGCCGCTCCCCCTGAGCGGCTCTTGCTGTCTGCCGGTGGGCCGGCGTCGTTTTTCTTCACCAATAGCACGTTTTGATTGCCTCGCAATGTCCGTTGGAAACTAGCGGAACCTGGCGCGCACCACGCGCAGCGGAGCGTCGATCAGACGATCCACCGCCATGGCGAACAGCAAGGACAGCGCCAGGGCGACCAGGATGTTGAGCGCGGCATGGTCGGATACCCAGTCCACATTGCTCAACAGCACTTCATGTGAGAGATAGATCGAATAGGAATAGATCCCCACCCGTTGTACCCAGCGCAGATTGAGCAACCGGAAGGGAAAGCTGCGCGGATGAGATACCGAATAGAAGAACAGCGGAATCAACGCAATGCCCTGCAAGGAATAGCGCAGCGTCTCACGGAACACGTCGTCGCGCACCAGCAGCGTGAGCAGCAGCAAGACGATGCCGGCGGTGACGCCTATCGTGCGCGCCGCCGGCTTGTGCAAGGCGCCATGCAGCGCATCGGGTAGCTTGAGCATGGCCAGGATGCAGCCGTAGAGGATGGAATCGATGCGCGCATCGGTTGCATAGTAGGTGCGTTCCATCGAGGCGCCGGTGCCCAGCACCAGGTAGTAGCGCCACAGCAGCACCAGCACGCACAGGCCGGCCAGGTAGAGCGGAATCTTGCGGTGATCGGCCTTGCGCATCAGGAAGATGAACAGCGCCGGGAACACGAAGTAGAAGTGCTCCTCCACCGCCAGCGACCAGAACACGCCGGTGCCCTGCGGCAGCGTATGACCGTTGTCGAAGAACAGTGCGTAATAGTTGGCGAAGTAGAAAAGCTGGGCGAAGAAACCCGACCAGGAGGCATTGCCGGTGAATACGCCGTAGTGCGTCAATGCATACGTCACCACCAGCACCAGCAACAGCGGCGGCGTCAGGCGCAGCACGCGGCGCACATAGAAATGCCGCACGTTGATCGTGGCCGAGGCCGAAAACTCGCGCACCAGCAAGGTGGTGATCAGGTAACCGCTGAGGAAGAAGAAGATCGTCACGCCCAGCCCGCCCGGCACGATCTTGCCCAGGCCGGCGTGGCTCAGGAACACGATGGCGATGGCCACCGCGCGCCAACCGTCGAGCGACGGAATCTCCTTGTGCTGGGTATGCACCATGCTCATGGGACGCCAGCCATCCAGTGCGGCGCTTTCCTGCGCAGCGGTGCGCGCCATCGTCATTGCGCACCTCCCGGCTGCGCCGCAACGCGCACGCTGTCGGCCTGCGGCATGGCGTGGGTCGAGAACAGGCGGGCCAGCTTGGCCGCCTCGGTACCGATCGAGTGACGCTCCACGGCGCGCGCATGCGCAGCTTCACCCATGCGTTCCAGTTGCTCGGCCGAAGCCGTCAGGCAAGCTTCCATCGAGGCTGCCAGGCGTTCGATATCGCCGGCCGGGAACAGCCAGCCGTTCTCGCCATGCAGCACCAGCTCGGGGATGCCGGCGACATAAGTGGTCAGCACCGGGCGGCGCAAGGCCATGGCTTCCATGATCACCACCGGCAAGCCCTCGGCGAAACTGGGCAGCACCAGCGCGCGCGCAGCCAGCAGTTCGTCGCGCACCTGCTTGATGCTGATCCAGCCGGTGATGCGGATCTGGTTCTGCAAGCCGTGGCGCTTGATCAGGTCTTCGATCTCGGGGCGCATCTCGCCGTCGCCGGCCAGCACCAACTGGAAATCGATGCCTTTGCGGCGCAGTTGCGCGGCCGCTTCCACCAGCAGCAATTGCCCTTTCTGCTCGCACAGGCGGCCCACGCACACCAAGCGCGGCGAGGCGGCAGCCTGCGCCGGCGCGTCGGCATAGAAGGCGCGATCCAGGCCGCAATGCACGATGGCGACCTTGCTCCAGGCGCTCTGCTCTACCCAGCGATACAGCTGGCTCTGGCAGAACGACGTGATGGCCACGGTGAAAGCCGAGCGGCGGATCTTTTCATCCAGGCCCAGCGCCAGCGGCTTGTCGAATTCTTCAGGACCGTGCACGGTGAAGCTGTAGGACGGGCCGCCCAGGCATTGGGCCAGCATCACGATCTCGGTGGAATTGGTACCGAAATGCGCATGGATGTGGCGCGCGCCGGAGGCGCCGGTCCATTCCACCACCTGCGCCGCTTCGGTCAGATAGACCAGGTGATACGGCAGCGCGCGTTCGCCGCGACCGGCCATCTTGAAAGCCAGCTTGAGCGCCGAGAGGAAACGTCCGGGCCGCGTGAGCAGTTGCTTGAACAGCGGCGCCAGCAAGCCGCTCATCCCGCGCTGCAGGACGTATTGCGTGCGGCCGCGTTCGGCGCGGTCGTCTTCATCGACGACTTCGGCATCCCAGCCGCGCAAGGCGATGCGCTGCACGCTGAAGCCCAGTTCTTCCACGGCCGCGATCTCGCGCCGGATGAAGCTGTGGCTCACCTTGGGATACTGGTTGATGAAATAAGCTATTTTTGTCGGCATGTCATCTCTTGTGGCAATTTCTCTGGCCGGCGTTCGGGCACGCCGGGTCGATACGGAACCGCCGCGGCGGCCCCGGCCTCAGGCCCGGCTCAATCCGGGCATGCCGGCCTTGTGCATCCGCTGCGCCTTTTTCTTTTGCGTTTCAAGCTGATACGCCTCGCTGTTCAGATACACCGAACACCCCATGCCCAGCAGCAGCCAGAAGTACCAGTTGAACGCCAGGTAGGCCAACAGGTTGTCGGAAGCCGATACCACCAGGTATTCGACCAGCGTACAAATCAGGATCACGGCGCCCAGCCGGTCCAGCGCATAGAGCTTGATCTGGGTGCGCAGGACCTGGAAGAAGATCGCCAGGTAGGCAATGGTGCCGATCAGGCCGGTATCAAAGAACCACTGGACGAACACGCTGTGCGCGCCCCATTTGGTCTTGCCCGCCAGCGGGAAGAACACCTGCGAGTAATACGGGAAGGATTCCACGCCATAGCCGGTGAGATAGTGCGACACCGACATCCACTTCAAGCCGGATTCCCAGAGATAGACCCGCCAGGCGAAGGAGTTGAGCTTGGCGTAGGTCTGCACTGTGTTGCCGCTGTCGAGCTGCAAGACCCGCTCCTGCACGCTGGGCACCAGCAGCGCCAGCATCGGCAGGATCGCCAGATAGATCAGGTAGCGCCGCTCGAACATCACGCCATACAACAGGAACAGCATGAAGCAGGCGATCCATGCGCTGCGCGTCTGCGTCAGCAGCAGGCCGAACAGCCCCAGCAGATAGCCGACCAGCACGAAACGCCTGAACTGCGTGAGCTTGAAGTTGGGGCTCTTGAGCACATACAGCCCCAGGGAGATGATCAGCGTCAGGTAGAACGCGAAGATGTTGGGGTGGCCGAAGGTACTCTGCAGACGGAAGTTGGCCAGCCCGCCCTTGGCGTTGAGCGCCACGCTGACCACCGCGTACATGGCGGGCACGATGGACGAGGCGATCATCAGTCGGATCATGGAGCGGAAATCCTCTGGCGTACGCACGACATAGAACGCGCACACGAACACCGCGAAATAGGAGCACAGCGACAGCACGATCTTGATCGCCGCGCTGCGATCCGGCGTGATCAGGATGCCGGCCACCGCCACTGCCAGCAAAATCAGCCAGGGCGTCACCAGCTTGCGCGGCAGCAGCTTGGGTTTCTCCACCACGAACAGGAAGGCGATCAGGATGATCAGCGCATTGATGGCGGCGCCCAGGCCCAGCGATACGGCGCCGCCGCTGCCGACCCGGGTCGATTCCAGTACGATGTCGCCCGATGCCCGGAACAGGAAGATCATCAGCAGCAACATGCGCCGGTTGAAGATGAACAGCGCGCCCAGGATAAACAGCACTGGCAGCGCCGCCATGCGGGCATAGCTATCGCCGAGCAAGCCCGCCACCACGGGCAGCGCCATGCCGACCAGGACTGCCATCAGCAGCGCGCCGGCCAGCAATATCCATTGCGATGTTTCCAGATAGTTTCTTTTCATGCTCATCGTCCTCCGCGCGACCCCGGCATGCCTGGCAGCCGGGCCGCTCATTGCGGCAAGGATAAAAATCGCCCATGGCCAGACAGGCCATGGGTCCTCTGGTTCGTTGCCAGGATCAGGCTGGCGCCAGCAATCCCGGGTTGGTCTTCTGCATCGATGCTTCCAGATCCGCCAGGAAACGTTGCTGCAATTGATAAGCGGCGTCTTCCTGCGACGGGTCCTGCATCAGGCTCGATGCACGCACCAGGATGCCGTCAGAGATGCGGCCGGCCATGCCGTCGCGGAAAATCTTCACGCGTGCCGCCAGGCCGCCATCGGGGAAAGCATCACCGATGCGCACCCAATAACTGACCGCTTCCAGCCGACCGTTGTTGCGCGCCAGGAAGCGGCGGCCAGTCACCGGCTTGCCGCCATCGGCCGTCTCCATCGACAGCGGCTTGTGATCCAGCAGTTCAAATCCTTGCGCCACGTAACAGACTTCGGGCGGATGGATTTTCACGTCCTGCATCTGCTCGCCGGCGTAGGCCAGCGCCAGCATCACCTGTTCGCCGCGACTATTCACATAGGTGCGGCTGAGTTCATCGTCATACGGCTGGTCGGCCGTGCGGCCGGTGCCGTCGTTCAGCGCAGTACTGACTTGCAGGTAAGGCGAAGGCACTTCGCGCCAGTCGCCGAACCGGGTCGGCACGAAGCTGGAGAATTTTTCCGTCTTCACCACCTTCGTCTCGTGCGGTACCAGCACGTAAGCCACCGCCACCGAGAGCGCCATGCCGAGCGCCATCGCCACCGCCATCGGCATGCGGATGGCAAACAAGGCTTCCCTGCTCTGCACGGTCGTCTTGCGGGTGCGCTGCACTGCCTCAGGCGCCGCCACGCCGCGCCATGCCGCGTGGCGCACCGCGATCCAGCGCAGCAGACTGTCCAGGCCGATGATCAGGCCCAGCGCCACCAGGAACAGCAGCATGCCGGCAAACCCGTGCAGGAAGCCCTGGCCGGCGGCATCGCCCAGGTAGTAAGTGATCAGGGCCAGCACAACCACGCGCACCGTGTTGGCGGTAAAGGAGATCGGTACGATCAGCAGCGCCAGCATGGAATTGCGCAACAGCGACTGGTGCCGCACCAGGTTCATGTACAGCAGCCCCAATGCTTCCAGCGTGAACAGCGAGTTCAGTCCCGCGCAAGCATCCGCCACCAGCAACTGGTAGGGGCCGATGTACAGGATCACGCCGCTGCGCGCGATCGGATAACCGAACACGTGCAGCAGGTGCTCGGCTGCATAAGACACTCCGATCTTCAACGGTTGGGTCAGCAGATCCACCACCGACGCCGGCAGCGGCACCATGAACAGCATGAAGAAGAAGACGAACCACAGACGGCCGCAAGTCCGCACGCCATAGAGCAGCAACACCACCCCGGCCAGGATGGGTACCAGCGAACCGGCCTCCATGAACAGCACGGTCTGCGAACGACCCAGCGCAAAGCACAGCAAACCGAAGCACAACACCATGGCCCCTGCCAGCGGCGCCGGACGGCGCTCGATCAACCCGTCTTCGCGCAGTTGCCGCACCCGTACGAACAGATAGCAGCAGGCGACCGCCAGCACGATGGGGCCGTGCGCGTTGCGCTCGGTGCCCCATACGCCGTGGAACAGGTCGATGAAACTGGGGACGTACATCGCCGCCAGGCCGGCGGCGATCACCAGCCACGGCGACAGGCTCAACTTCTTGCCCTGCAGCGGATAGGTCTGCTCAACCGTCATCGTCTGTTCTCTTTGGCCCGGACGCGCGTCAGAACTCGTTGAGCACGCTGCCCACCACCACCACGCTGGCGTTAGCGAAGCTGTCGGTGAGCGTGCGCACGCTGGAGATGTGGCTGACGTTCTTGCGCACCACCATCAGCGCCGCGCCGGTGCGCACCGCCACCGTCTGCGCATCCGCGCATTCGGTGCCGGGCGGCGTGTCGATGAGGATCACATCGTAGCTCGGCGCCAGCTCCTGCAACAATTGGGCGAACGGCTGGCGTCCGAGCAGTTCCTGCGGGTTGGGCGGCGTCGGACCGGCGGTCATGACCGAAAGATCGATGAGCGCCGGAATGCGCTGGATCGATTCGGCTGCGCCGACGCGGCCGGCGATCACCGCCGACAGGCCGTTGCGGTTTTCCAGGCCGAACAGTTCGTGCTGGCGCGGATTGCGCATGTCGCCGTCGATCAGCAGCGTGCGCTCGCCCAGTTGCGAGAACACCACCGCCAGGTTGGCGGCCAGGAAGCTGCGCCCTTCCCCCTTCGCCGGGCTGGTCACCGCCAGCGCCTTGTGGCCGACGTCGGCGTCGAACCAGCGCAGCATCAACTGGCTGCGCAGCGCGCGCAGGGTTTCCACCTGCGGGCTGAAGGGGTTGTAGGCCGCGACCACTTTCTCGCTGACCTTGCTCTCACCCTTTTGCAGATAGGGATAGTCGAACTGGCGCGACAGCGCCTGGTCGATGTCGGCCTGGGTCAACAGGCCGAGCTGGATGGCGGCATCGCCGAAGCGCATGCCGCGTTCGCGCTGCAGGCGCAGGATCCGTTCGGCCTTATCCGGCGTCAGCTTGCCGACGTCGATCAAGATGGCGCCGATGGAACGGTTGGGCAAGGTGTTTTCTTCCTTGCTATTGATCAGGATTGCAGTGTCCATGTGAATTCCGATTCGTTATATGCGTTGACGATCCGGCAAACCGGCCTCTTACTGCATGGCCCCGTCATGCGGGGAGAGATTTGGCGCCGCGGCCGAAGCCCAGGCGGCGATCGCGCTTGCCATCCAGGCTGGGGCGCGAAATGCTGCCCAGCACAGGCAGACCGAGTCCTTCCACCAGATCGGCTTCGGAACGCACGCGGCGGTTGATCAGTTCCAGGCCCAGCGCGGCAATCACGCCCAACACGAAGCCGACGAACATCGACAGGATCAGGTTGACCAGGATGCGCGGGCTGGCGGGGCTGGTCGGCGGCACGGCAGTCGCCAGGATGGAGATGTCCGACTGGTTGGACTGGCCTTCCAGGTTGGTCTGCATGTAGCGCTGCGCCGTGAGCTCATAGGCGCGCTGGGCGCTGTCCAGGTCGCGCGACAGCACGGCCAGTTCATCGCGGGTGCGATTGAGTTCCAGCACCTTCTGCTTTTGCGCGTTGAATTCGGCGCGCACTTCGGCTTCACGCTTTTGCAGGATGGTGGCGTTGGTGCCCACACTGGCCGAGGTGGCGGAAATCGCTGCCGCCAACTGCGCGCGCAAGCCATCCACTTCGGCCTTGGCGTTCAGGTAGTCGGGGTGGTTCTTGCCCAGGCGCTTGGCGGCTTGCTCGAAGCGTGCTTCCGACGCGGCCAGGTTGGCCTTCAGGTTCTGCACCAGCGGATTGGCGTTGACGTCCGGCGAATCCTGCGCGCTGCCGGCCGCCTGGCGGCGCGACTGTGCTTCGGACAAGGCGCCCTGCGCCATCACCAGTTGCGTGGAGAGGTCGTTGAGGCGGTTGCTTTCCACGTCCAGACGGTTATCCAGGTTGGTGATGCCGTGATCCTGCTGGTACTTCGACAGCTTGACCTGGGCCTTTTCATAGTTGTCGCGCAGAACCTTGATCTGATCGTTGAAGTAAGCCGATGCCTTGCGGGTCGGATCCAGCTTGAGCTGCATGCTGACCTGCTGGTAAGCCTCGGCGAAGGCGTTGGCCATGGTCGCCACGAACTGCGGATCGCGGCCCTTGAAGGTGATGTCGATCACGCTGCTGTCCCGCGAGGCCACTGCATCCAGGTTGCGCAGCAGGATGTCGGCCAGCCAGTTGCGGATGTCGGTGGAGGTTCCGGCCTTGGCATAGCTTTCCTTGACGGTTGGCTCTTCGGTCAGCTTCAGGGTATCGACCACCGCCAGCGCCACGCTGCGGCTGTTGATGATGTCCACCTGGGTCGGCATGTAGCCCGGCAAGGCCTGGGCCGTCACCATCACGCCGGTGACCGGGTCGGTAGCCTTGTAGTTGAGCACGACCGACGAGGTCGCCTTGTACTGCTTGGGCAGCAAGAGGCTGACTACCAGCGCCACCGCCACGGTGACGCCGAATATCAGCAGAATGATCTTGAGGTGCGCCCGCAAGATCAGCAAAAACTGGGATAGGTTCATTATCGAGTACTCCTGACAAAAGGTCCGCAAGTCGCCTGGACCGTGGATTTCCGGGAACGGGTCTGATCCCCGGTCAGAACCAGCTTTCTTTCACATAGACGACGTCGTCGGCTTGCAGCAGATCTTCCTTCTTGACATCGATCTCCTGCAGCACGCCTTCGGCGTCGCGGCGCTTGACCTTCAGGCCGCGCTCGGTGCCGCGCGTGGTCAGGCCGCCGCCCACGGACAGTGCCTGCAGGACGGTGGTGCCACGCTCCAGCTTGTACATGCCAGGACGCTGTACCTCGCCGTAGATATAGAAGCGCAGCGACCGTTCGACATAGATCACGTCGTTGGCCGTGACCAGCGGCAGCTCGCTGGTATCGCCGTTGTGGGTGACGCTGTAGATATCGACCAGCGTACGGGTGACCTTGCCGTTTTCGCTGTGCACGATGGTCAAGGTATCGCCGCCGTCGGGATTGACACCGCCCGCCAGCGCGATGACGTCGGCCACATTGCGCTTGCCGTCCAGCGGATACCGACCGGGCTTATAGACCTGGCCCAGCACCGAAATCATCTGGCTCTGCGGCGTGGTCACCAGGATGTTGACCTGCGGATTGACCAGATAGCCGCCCTTCTTCAGCAGGTCGGCAATCTTGCGCTCGGCCTGGGAGGTGGACATGCCGCCGACCTTGACCTCGCCGATCAGCGGATAGCTGATGATGCCGGCCTCGCTGATGCGGGTTTCCAGCGTCAGATCCTGGCTGCCATAGACGTTCACGCGAATCACGTCGCCGGGTCCGAGCGGAATGTCTTCCGCCATCGCCGACGTGCCCACGCCGGCGATCAACAGACCTGCAAGCAACAGCAAAATTTTTCTCATCATTGTTTTAACTCCGGAGTTACGCCTGTTAGGCCACATTCAAATGGGTCAACTGCAATGGGTTGCTGCCTTTACCTGATGCTTACTTGAGGCCGCTCAGCCCGCGCGACACTGCGTCGTCCCTGGCTGGCGCCGCACCGGTTGTGGCGGCCGGATCGGCCGGAGCCGCCGACAAGTCCTTAAGCGTCTTGGCCTTGTCGAAATACTCGATCTTGGCTTCCGACTTCAGGCGGTTCAGTTCGCGGTCGGTGATCTCGCCCTGCCGCTGCGCCATCAGGTATTGCTCGATCTGCGGCGCGGCGGCCACCTGCGACAACGGCGCACTCTTGACGTCGGCCAGCGAGGTCAGGATCGCCGAATCGTTTTCCTTGACGATGAACAGGCGGCCGCGCTCCAGCCCCTTGAGTCCGTCCAGCATCGGCGCCGGCAGATCCATCGACGTCTTGGTCACCTGCATGCGGGTGAACGGGATGCGCTGGGCATTGAGCCAACTGGCGATCTCTTCCAGCGGCCGGGTGCCGACCATCATCTTGTTGAGTTCATCGCTCATGTTGGCGTTGCTGATCACCAGCTCGGCGAAATCGAATTGCTTGCGCTGCGCGAACCAATCGGGATGCTGGTTGTAGAAATCGCCGATTTCCTGCTGTGACGGCCGCGCCGGTTTGCTCAGCTTCATCTGCACATAGCTCTGCGCCAGCACCAGATCCTTGGCGCGCTCCATGTCGGCCAGCACGGTCGGATTGGATTCCAGCTTTTCCTTCCGCGCCGCATTGACCAGCAGCTGCCGCGCCACCAGACCATCCAGCACCTGCTTGCTGGCTTCCCGCGCGCCGCTCCTGCCCAGCTCGGCATTGAGCTGGTGGATCGTGATCTCCTTGCCGTCAACACTGGCTAACGCCTGGCTCGACGACACTTCGCTCTTGTTGCCGCAAGCCGCCAGCAGGCCGAGCAAGGCAATCACCGCTGCGTTCTTCAGTCCGCGCGTGGCAGCAGACCGCGTTATCACTCTTTTTGTTCTCATCCTTGCAACTCTCACTTCCAACATTCTCGGTTAAGCGGCACGGCAATCCCTGCCTGCATTGCGGATTCGTACCGCATGCGTCCGATGGCACGGTGACCGGCCTGGTGACTCTGGTTCGTGTTAGTAGGCGTTTTCTCTTTTGAGCACCAGGCGCACTGTTTGGATGATGATCCACAGGTCGAAGGTCAGCGACCAGCGGCGCAGATATTCCAGATCGATTCGATACGGGCCTTCATCTTGTCGAGCGTCTCGGTCTCGCCGCGCAGGCTGTTGACCTGAGCCCAGCCGGTGATGCCGGGCTTGACCTTGTGGCGCAGCATGTAACCCTTGATCTGCTTGCGATACAGCTCGTTGTGGGCCACCGCGTGCGGACGCGGGCCGACGATGCTCATGCGCCCCTGCAGGACGTTGACGAATTGCGGCAGTTCGTCCAGCGAACTTTTGCGCAGGAAGCCGCCAATCTTGGTCAGGCGCATGTCGCCCTTCTTGGCTTGCTGCACGGCGGCGCCGTCTTCCATGACCGTCATGGAGCGGAATTTGTAGACCACGATCTCTTCGCCATCCAGGCCATAGCGGCGCTGCTTGAAGATGATCGGACCGGGCGACGTAGCCTTGACGCAGATGGCGATGACCATCAGCACCGGCAGCAACATCAACAGGATGATGGAGGCCAGCACCACGTCGCTGACCCGCTTGACGAAGTTGTTCATGCCGGTGAACGGCGTCTCGCAGATCGCCATCACCGCCATGCCGCCGACGTAGTCGAAACGCGCCTGGATCAGGTTGAAGATATAGATGTCCGGCACGAAGTAGATCGACGCCGTGGTGTCCTGCAGCTCGTCGATCATCTGCAGCACGCGCGGCTGCGCGGAGATCGGCATGCTGATGTAGACCATGTTGATGTTGTGCTTGCGCACGTAGGCGGCCACGTCCGACATCTTGCCCATCAGCGGCGTGAAGGTGCCTTGCGGCTGGCGATTGATTTCGCGGTCGTCGAAGAAGCCCATCAGCTTGACCATCAGCGCCGGATAGTTTTCCATGCGCTCGGCCAGCTTCAGCGCAGCGGGATTGACGCCGATGATGATGGCCTTGCTCACTTCACCCTTGGTGTGCAGGTCGCGCATCACGCGCGCCTGGGCATACTGTGAGACCAGCAGGCCGATCGGCGTGCCGTGATCTTGCCCCTGATTGACGGACACCTATCTAAGCGACATTGGCCAGCTCGTACTGCTCTGGGCTGAGGTAGCCCAGGGTCGAGTGCAGCCGGATCCGATTGTAGTCAACCTCAATGTAGTCAAACACATGAGCCTTGGCCTGC
>WNDX01000067.1 GCA_009914615.1 Herbaspirillum frisingense | reverse complement strand
CGGAATTGAACCAATCCGTGAATTGATTCCATGTTTGCGGGTAGTCTTGGCCTGCGATTGGGCTATTCGGTGGCGTATCCATTACGCCATTATGGCGCTAGTGGAGCTAAGTGGATACCCCATATATTTGCACAGTATTTTAGACCAAAAAAAAGAGACCATGCACACGTCTGCACGCCGTCACTTTCGCGATATATTTCAACCTCAACCATTTCTCGGGAGGTGAGGATGAGCAGATTTGCAGCCAGCACCCAGTACGGCGATTGGAACGGCGACGTCAAGAGCGACGACGCCGACCATCATGGAATCCGTGACTTCGTTCGGGACAAAGGCCTGTTGACGGAGGGTGAGTTTCTCGTCGGGGTAACGTTTTACTGCGGAGAAAATGACTCGATTTTCCTTTCGGGGTTGGCCATCGATTACAGTGACTATGACACGGTCAAGGAAGCCCTAGCGAAGTTGCCCGATCCAGTTAATCTGAGAGAATTCGAACTTCCGCTTTCCCGCGACGAATTTTTCGCGCTTTTCAAGCGCTTCAGTATAGTCCTGCAGCCGCGAGGCCTAGAACTGATCGGACGCGAGATCAACACAGAGACGTGACATCCGAGTCGCCCTCATTCGAGGGCGACAATATTCGCTCAGAACAGTCCGACCGGCTCCCCCTCCCTGTCCCAGCTGTAAATGATCAGCTCACCGCGCTTGACCGCGTTGCCGCCGCCCCCGACCGTGTAGTCGATGCTCAGCTCCTCCAGCTGCATGCCGGCGAAGATCTCGCGGATCGTCGGGTGGTCGTTGATGCTCAGGATTGCCTTGCCCTGCATCGAGCGCATCAGGCTGGCCATCCGCTCGTACTGGTCCAGGGCGAAGGGTACGCCATAGCCCTCGGTCTCCAAGTACGGCGGGTCCAGGTAGAACAGGGTATGCGGCCTGTCATAGCGCCAGATGCACTCTGCCCAGTCCAGGCGCTCGATTCGCGCCGTCGCGAGCCGCAAATGGGCCGCCGAGAGGTTTTCTTCGATGCGCAGCAGGTTGACCGGCGGCGCCGTCGTCGACGTGCCCCAGGTCTGCCCCTCCACCTTGCCGCCGAAGCAGCACTGCTGCAGGTAGTAGAAACGCGCTGCGCGCTGGATGTCGGTCAACGTCTCGGGCGGCGTGTCCTGCGCCCACTTGAAAATCTCCCGGCTGGACAGCGCCCACTTGAACTGGTGGATGAACTCCTCCAAGTGGACCTTGATCACGCGATACAGGTTGACCAGGTCACCGTTGATATCGTTGATGACCTCGACCTTCGCCGGCGGCCGCAGGAAATACAGCGCGGCGCCGCCAGCGAAGACCTCCACGTAGCAGGTATGCGTGGGGAAGCGAGGAATGATGATATCGGCCAGGCGGCGCTTGCCGCCCAGCCACGGAATAATAGGCATTGCCATGTGAACCTTTCTTATTGTGATAGACTCCGCCCCGCCTCGCGAGGCTGGTAGAGCCCTGGCTTGATTCACTGCCTAACTCAGTGGATTGAGGCCCGGTTCGGTTGCTGCAACAACCGGCCGGGCGCTCTACTCTTACTGCTTGGCCGCTGCCGCGGCCACGGCCAGGACGCCCTGGATGGCATCCTGCAGGCCGATTACTTGCTCCTCGAGCTGGCGGGTATAGGTTGCTTCTCGGGCGTGCTGGGCTGCAGTGTCTGAGAGGCTAACCCCGCTGGGCGCTGCATCAGCGCCGCTGGGATCGGGGGAAATGGTGGCGCCGGCGTTTGCCGCGTTCCACAGCCGGACAAAGCCAGCATTGATGCTGCAAGCAGCGTCGTCTTGAGCCGTAACATAGATCGGCACCTCCTTTATCTTGGTTTCTCCCTGGACCTTGATGGTCTTGACCCGGTCCACGTAGTTCGTGACCACCTGGCGCAGCACCACTTCCTGGCCGGTCGTCACCACCGCGGCCACCGTCTGCGCGCTGAGCTTCTCGGCCACCCATTCCTTCCACACCAGGCCGGCGCCGACCAGGCCACCGAGCACCAGCAGGACGATCCCCCGCAAAATGCTTCCCACCATGACTCACTCCATGAAAGGGACATACTTCGCGCGCCGCAGGTCCAGCACGTTGCGCGGGTATTCCCGGTTGATCTCGAAGGCGCTCTTGCCGTAGCCCTTCCACTTCACCCGGCTCTTGTTGCTGGTCAGCTCGACGTGGCCGAACCAGCGCCGCGGATCGCAGCCCGACTTCAGCTTGCATTGCCAGATGTCCTGGACCAGGCCGCCTTCGCCGCCGTTATAGGCCGACAGGGTCATGGCCAGGCGATCACGGTCGGTCGCCGCGTCGATGCGCCGATAGATGCCGTTGTCCATTTCCACCAGCGCCGTCAGCTGCATCGACGGGTTGAACCGGTCCGCCCAGGTCCAGCTGGCCAGGCTTGGGTAGGCCGCTTTCAGCTCGGAGAACTTGTCGAAGCGCACCGATCCGTCCGGCCGCGTCGCCCTGGTGATCTGGCCGAAGCCGAAGCCATACTCGCGGTCGGTCTTCAGCTCGGCCTGCGGGTTCCAGCACTTCGGGTGCGACAGCGAAATGCAGGACTCCTGCTCCACCTGGGCGGCGAGGAAGGAAGGCATCGGGGCATCCGGCCAGATCTGCTGCTGGGCCTGCAGCAGCACCGGCAGGTAGACCAGCGCCAGCCTCGGCAGGATCAGGGCCGCGTCCACAGCACCACCGCCAGGACCAGGATGGCCACGAAGTGAATCACGGCCGCCACCACAATCGCGCTGGCGCGCGCGTCCTCGCGGGCCTTCGTCAGCAGCGCCACCAGGTCGACCGGCGACCAGGCCACGCGGCTGATCTGGATGCAGAACCCGACCAGGATGGCCACGAACGCCATCCAGGTGAGCACCGAAATCGTCCGCGGCAGATCGATGCATGCCACCACCGCCAGCGCCGGCACGATCAGGAACCAGGACGACTTGTCCACCAGCGCGGCCAGGCGCGCCTCGAACGCCTCATAGATTTTTTTCAGCATAGTTACCCCTTGGGGATCTTCCCCACGATGACTTTGAAATATTCCCAGGCCTGAACTACCAGGAACCCCAGGACCGCGACCGAGCCCATCTTCATGATGTGGGCTCGCCATTCCCCCCAAAACTTCCTCCTCTCTTCGGCCGCCCTGATCAGCGCCTCGTGATACCGGCGATGCCCATCAGGGTCGTTATCCGGGAAGCCCTCCCGGAGCTGCTCGAGCTGCTCCTTGATTTCCTTGAGCTGCGCCGTGTTGGTATCCAAGTGCTGCACGTTCTCCTGGTGGCGCGCGTCCAGGCGCCGCGCCAACCCCTCGATCGACCTGTGCAGGTCTTCCGTCGAGACCCGGCGATCCGGGCCTCTTGCCTGATGCCCCCGCTCCACATCACCTCCTCTCGCTGCGTGCAGACGTCTGCACAAACAAAAAACCGCCTCTTCGGCGGCTCAGTTGCATATCCAGTGAAAGAAGCGATTATTCGGGCGTTTCCGGTGACGGGATCTGCTGATCAGGCGCCAATGGCCAAGCGACCGCATCCGGGTAATCGGCCTGCTGCGTCACGCGGTTCAAGGCCACCCGATATTGCTTCCAGAGGATCAGTTGCGCCTTGTCGTCTTCGGTCGCCATGTCCAGATCGACCGCATCCTGCAGCGGGGCGATACGCAACGCGGCGATCTCCAGGAGTTGGTCTCGCTTATCCTGGACGGCATCAGCCAAGTCCTCGGGACTGGAATCACCGGTCGCGGGCGTGGGCTCCGACTGTACAGCCGGAATGTCCTGCAAGGCCCAGGCCTGCACCTCGATGTCGAATACTGCCCGCTGGCCAGCCGGAATTTCCGGGGGCGCGACAGCGGTGGCGCACGCCGGCACCAGCCATTCACCCTTGTTGAGCGGGTCCTCGTCGGCCAACCCTGTGCCGATCAATGCATGCGTCGTCGGATGGTAGTTATAAATTTGCATGTCGCCCCTCAGTATTTAATGCAGATCAGCGTCGGCAGGTTGCGCACCAGGTTCTCGGCGCCGCCGGTCGCGTTGACGGTAATGACGTGGCTATGCGAGCCCCCGCCACCAGTCCAGTCACCACCGGCGTTTTCCCGCACGGGAGAGGCGCCGCCGACCTGGTAGCCGACACCTTGGTTGCCGCTGACATAAGTGTGCTGGTGGTAGCCATCAGTAGCTGCTGACGCCGTGTGATTGTGGGAAAGCAGTTGTCCCGCCTGCCAAGCCCAAAAGTTTCTGGAGGCGTCGATGCCGCGGCTGTCATCCCATCCACGGATGAATTCACCGCGCGCGTCCGGCAAGACGATGTAGGCGCCGGTGGTGCTCCGCGTGCCGTTGGGATTGGAGTTGCTGGTGCAACGATAGCCCCACAGCGCGGTCGCATTGGCCGCGTCGCCGCAATAGATTGCGGTGGCCAGATCCACATAGGACGATACGGCCACAGCAGTTCCATTGGCCTTCAACCAGCTGTCCGGCGCCGTCTTGGTGAAGAACATTCCCAACATACCGGGCGGAAAGACCGTGTTGATTACACCCAGGCGAGCGCGCGCGCCCGCTTTGTCATCGCTGTCCGTCCCTAGAAACGCGGCCAGATAGTCGTAAAGCTGGCCGAACGCCCCGCGCATTTCCGCATATGTGGTCGCGGGCGTCTTGGAGCCGTTGAGCAGCTCCTTACTTGGTAAAAGCATCTTTCCTCCTCAATAACCTTGAATACGTGCGTCCAGCTTGCCGGTAACGGCAGCACCGTCGCGGTTGTAGCACTTCACCAACGGACCGAGCGTCGCGCTCTTGTCCAGGTATTTGGCCGTCACCGCCGTCCCGCCATCGTCTTGCAACGTCAACGACACATTCTTGATGACCAGGTAATCCTTCGTGATAGGCAAACGCAAGCCGGCAACGCCCACCACCAGGTCATCGAACGACTCATCCAAATCCGGGACATCGATCATGGCCTTGCACTCCCCGATGACACCTTGTTCCGTCCCAATATCCACGGTGAAACGGAATTGGTACTGAATGGGCTGCGCCGCCAGTGCACCAGGCCATGGCGAATACCCCGACAGCATTCGATAGAAGAGGTCCTCGTCGGCGCCGAAGAACGGCATGCTGTCCGCCTGGAAAAAGGGCTCACTACCACCAGATCGATACTCGATCGTGCGCACGCCCCCTTGGAAGTCCACATCCAGCGTCAGCTGCAGACCGGCGGATGCTGTCGTTGGGGTAATGACCGGCGACTCGTACACCATCCTCTTGTAATTGTCCGAGTAGTACATCTGGCTCTCATCCAAGGGCCAGAAATCTGCCAGGTCATTACGCCAAAACTGCAGCGTGCCGTCGGCGCGCAAGTTGCCGTCGACGATGTGGGCGTCTGTAACCGTCCCCGGATAGCCGTCCGCGTGGAAATCGAATTCCTCCACCACATTGGCCACCAATGCGTCGCCGAGCTGCGTGACGATGTAAGCGGGCGAGTTGGACACCTCCCCGGCCCGGTTTTCCGCCTTGATCAGCAACGTCAGCGCGCCCTGGGGAAAGGTCAGCAGCTTGTAGGGACTGCTAGACAGCAGGCCATCGACCAGATCATTGGCATCGCCCCAACTGCGATTCGATCCAAAGTGATACCGCAATCGGTAGCCGGCCAGTTCCGCATCGGCGACGCCTCCCCAAGAAAGCACGTCACCGCTGATCGAAAACCAGGGCACATCCGGCGGCGGCCCGACATTGCCGGTCAACGGCGTCGCCGCCGATTCGGTAAACGCCGAGCCGACCTCAATGCTATTGAAGGCCCGCACGCGCGCCAGATAGGTCCCGGTGTAGATTCCCGGCACCTCGATGCTCAGGGAGCCGGTGCGCGGCAGCGTGTTCCATTCCCCGTTATCGCGCCGCCACTCGACTTGATATTGCGTGGCCCTGACGGCAGCGTTCCAAGCGATCACCATCGTGGTGGAACGCGTCCCGCTTTCGACCGTGTCGTAGACCGACAACGCCAGGCCAGTGACCGGCGGCTGAAACCGCATCGGCACCACGCTGGTCGGCCGTTCGGGTACGGTCGTGGCGTAGTCGACATAGGCGTACAAGCCAGGCTCATGCTGCAGGGCCGTGATTTCGAAAGTCAGCCCATCCTTCTCGGTCACCGACAGGACCTTGTACAGCGGCACCATCAGATCGGTGTTATCGACCGTCCAGATCGATTGCGCCTGCGGCAGCTCCGAATAGGCCTCGGCGACTATGACATCCTCGCCGTCGACCTCGAGCACGGTCCGGGTTTCGCTGGTTCCGTGCGGCAGGGTCACCGTGAGCGCGTCGCCGGCGGCAACCGTAGGCGTCTTGTCCAGGGTGATCCTGTTGCCGTTGACGGCCCGAATCCGCCCGCCGTTGCGCCGGCCCATCTTCTTCGCGTCCGCCACTCGGATGATCTGCCCGGGCGCGGCGATCGCTCCCTCCAGGCCCACCTGGAACGTCACGGTCTCCGTCAGCAGCCTGGAGGCCGCCAGCGCGCGGCGGCCATACCGCTGGGCCTGGCCTTGCGACGTGCACCCGAACGCCGTCAGCTCCACCTGCCGGTAGCCGTAGCGCGCGATCCCGTCCGGGTCTTCCACGTACTCGTTCTTCGCCCGATAGAAGTCGCTCGGGTCGTTCCAGGAAACCAGCGCCGTGGTGTAGCGCGTGCGCCGGCTGCTGCCGACGTAGGAAAACTTCCCATCGATCACGTTGGCGCCGGTGTAGGTATAGACCGGGTCGGTAGGCATGTCGGCGGTGGCCACCAGCTGGCCGCCGCCCCAATAGCAGACGCCCCAAAAGATCGACGCCAGGTCCTGCAGCACGCGATATGCCTGCTCCTGCTTCTGGATGTAGACGTTGCAGGTATAGCGCGGCTCGCTGCCGCCCTTCCCGTTGGGGACCATCTCGTCGCAATAGCGGGCGATCTTGTACAGCTGCCATTTGTCGATCTGCGACTCGCTGATGCGGCCGCCGGCGCCATACCGCTTGTTCAGCACCAAGTCATAGAAAATCCAGGCCGGGTTGTCGGTCCAGGCCGGCTTGAACGTTCCATCCCAGATTCCGGCGTAGGAGCGGGTGTCAGGATCATAGTTCGACGGCACCCGAATGATCCGCCACTTCATGTCATAGGCCCGCGTCGGCACCGCATTGAACTGGGACGAATCGACCACGAGGCCCATGATGGCCGACATGGGATAACGCAGCTTGGCATCGATCACCTCCGTGATCGACTCCACCATGGTGGTATCCGTGATACGGGCGCTGTTGGCGTTCGGCGTCAACCTGCGCACCCGGATCTGCCAGCCGCTGCTCACCGCCCTGGGCAGGTTGATGCGGTGGCTGCGGGCGTACTTGGTCGTTGTCTTGCCATCGAAAGCGCTGCTGACCACGTTGACGAAGGCGCCCCCATCGGTCGCGACGTCGACTGCATACTCGATGCGGTACCCATTGACGTTGCCGTTGCTGCTGTCGGTCTGCTGCAGCCCCGGCACCGACAAGCGCACCCGGACAGCCGATAGCTGCAGGTTGGTGATCCCGCGCGTCCAAGGCGTGGCCGATTTCAATTCAGTGGCGATGGCGAGCTCGTTCTGCACCTCCGGGAAGCCTGGGATGTACGATTGGTCTTGGGTGCCGGCCCGAAACTCATACTGGAAACCGGCAAAGTTGCTCGAGCCATCCGCGTTCTGCAACGGCGTTTCGTTCAGGTAGACCGACTGCGCCCCGTTGACCAGGCCGACGACCGGACCTTCGCACACGAAGTCCAGCACCTTGGCGTAGGAAATGCTGCGCAGGCTGTCCGGCGCCTCGACCGCCGAGGAGCCCTGGTCGCCGCCGCCTTTGCCGCCCCCGCCGAAACCGATCAATCCTCTCATGCCTGATCCTCCGCGTAGATGCCCGCAGAAACGACGGCCGAGCCGCCGATGCAGCGGCCATAGCCCAGCGGGCCAGGGTTTCCTTGCGCGCTGGTATTGACCGGGCCGTTAAAGTTGTAGGAGGCCTGGTTGCCGGCCTGGTCCTGGGTTGACGTGGCCGCTTTCTGCGGAACCAGCATCTGGATCACCCCGCCGACCATCATCGCAAAGCCGAACTGCATGATGGGAGTGCCGGCCCCAGGCACAAAGTAGTTCACGACCGCGCCGACCACCACCAGGACAGCGCCGAGTATGGTCTGCAGCCCGCCGGCGCGCTTACTCCCCTGCAGCATCGGCGCAATCCGGATGTCGTCGCCGCCCGGCGGGTTCTCCAGCTCGTCGCGCGAAAGGTTCTGCCGCCCGTTGAACAAGGCGTACACCACGCCCTTCTCATGTGCCGCCATGAGCTCGGCCTCGAAGCCTGGCAGCAGCACGCACAGCGCGCGGACTGCTTCGCGCGCGTTGCCCACCGCCAGCCGATGCACACGCCCATAGGCAGCACCGAGCTTGCCGTACAGCCGGATGGTTCTCAATCTGTCCATAGCCCACCAATAAAAAACCGGCTTTCGCCGGCTGTCATCCCATGTAGCGCACCACCAGGCGCGTCACGTCCGCCCAATAGCCGCCATAGACGTCGCGGCCCGATGGGCGGCCGTAGAGGTGGTGCAAGATCTGTCCATTGCCGATGTAGACGGCCGCATGGTTGACCACCTTCGCGCGCACCTGCATGAGGAAGCAGTCCCCGACCTGCAGGTCCGCGATATCCACCACCTCAAAGCCGGCCTGCCTGAACTGCGTCATGTACAGGTCGTCGCCGCTGCCGTCCGCCCACCAGTTGTCCCGGCGCTCAAAGTCGAGCAACTCGATGCCGCGCTCCTGCCGATACCAGTCCCGGATCAGCGCGTAGCAATCCAGCACGCCGTGGAAGAACTCGCGCCCCACCAGCGGCGCCCGATATCCGCTGGGCGCCAGGGTCTCGATTTCGCGCGTCACCACTTCGCCTTCGGTGCCATCGACGCGCACGATGTGCCAGGTCAAGGCGGATTCCTCGCAGCTGACGCGGTCGCCCTGCGATGGACTGGCCGGTGCGTCGGGGTGCGAGTGAACGATGGCCACGACCTCGCCGCGGCCCAGGGCAGCGAAGTAGTCGGGCTTGCTGATCACGAAATGATCGCCGCGCCGATCCCGGCCATCCGGCCGCCGCGGCGCAGCGTTGCGGCACGCCACGTAGACCTCCTGGCCGCCCTCCACCAGGATCAGCCCACAGCACTCGTGCGGATACTCGGCGACCGCATGCGCGCGGATCGCCGCCTCGGTTGATGGTGTCATGTCAATTCGCCCTGATCAGATCGGCTGCCGGAAAGCCGCCATATGGCAGCTCCGCATAGGGGCCGAAGCGGCACTTGCAAGAAGACAGGCGCTTGCCGCAGCGGTCGAGTGCGCTATCGGTCACTGGGTCGTCTTTTGCGTTGAAAAACGTGATCCCCGTCCAGCCGCACTCCGGGCCGCGGTATTGCCAGGGGCACAGGTTGGCCACGATCTTGCGCGCTGGCAGCATCAAGCCATCGAAATCCAGCGGGCTGCACAGCTCGAACTCGATCACCTCGTCCGTCTGCGCAGTCTTCTGCTCGACGTACCAGATCTCGGGAGGAAACTGCTCCTCCGGGTCCGCCTCGGGATTACCCTCCGGGAAGTTGACCGCGTCCAGATACTTGCCCAGCGTCGTGAACCTGGTCACCTTGGCGCCGACGAAATCGTCCAGGTATAAGCAGGCGGCGCCTATCGTGCCATCGATGTTGCCCACCCGAAGCTTGGGCGTCGCCGGCTGCCCGTCGCTGGCCTTGGAAAAGCCCTCGGCCTGGATCGGCCAGGCCATGTATTCCCGGCCCTGCCACACGATCACCCCGATCTGCTGGTAGCCGTGGAACAGCAGCGTATCGCCGCTGATCTCGGTCGCATCCAGTTCGAAGAGCTCCACCTTCGCGCCCAGCTCGAGCTTTTGCACGTCAGCGTAGATGCTCATGGCACATAGACCCTTTCAAAGGAAACGGTCAATGTGGCCGCGCCACCGCCCGACTCCGACGTGCTGTACCCGTCCGCCGTGGCCCGCACCAGCACCAGCCCAACCCGCGGCGCCGTCCAATTGAACGCGGTGTCGGCGCCGTGGCGCTCGAGGAACGCCTCGACCGCGGCGATCACATCCTGGGTGCCGGTAACCGAGACATTCCAAGTCGGCGCCGCCGGGTTCAGCCCCTTCCTGGCCACCTGCTTGTAGCCGTCACCGAACTGGGCTGTCGACACGCCGAACTTCACCTGCTTGGTCATCGATGCCGTCGCCGGCCAGGTAAAAGTCTCCGTTGCCATTACGCCTTCATCCCATTCGCCAGTTTCCACAAGATCCCGTTTTGCCGCTGCTCGGCCGCGAGGCGCACCGAGATCGCCTGGTTCACCATATCTCCCACTGACTTACCCATGTCGGACGGGCTGTTCGAGGAATCGTCGGTGCGCCCATCCTGATAGATATTCACCTGGGTGGATACGGTGATCGGCCCGCCAGCGCCGTAGGCCTGCACGCCCAGCGCACCGTTCGGCCCACGCTTCAAGGGAAAGATGCCTTCCGGGCCAGCCTCGCCCATCAAGCCCGCCCCCTTGGCGAAGGCAAACAGGGTGGGACGCGACACCACCTTGCCGCTGTAGGCGCTGAGACTGGGCGAGTCATAGACGCCGCCCAGGGCATTGAACTTCAGGCCCTGGCCGCCGCCGGCGGTCGATTGCCAGTAGCTGGCGGTATTGGCCGCCGAGCTTTCCGCGCCAGAGCCGGACCCGAACATCGACGCCACGGCCGAAATCGCGAAGTTGAACAGGCCCGACACCGCGGCGCGTGCCTGCATCTTGGCGATATCGGCGATTACCGACTTGGCCAGATCCGAGAAATTCAGCTTGCCCGACGTCACGAAGTTCGCCCAGGCGTCCTCCATGCCGCGCGCGGCGTTGCTGAACATGCCCTCCACCTGGGAGGCAACGTTGGCGGCCGAATCAGCGTAGTTCTGCATGAAGCGCGTGGCGCCCACCCAGCCATCCTGCTGCACCTCCCTGATCTGCTTGGAGTAGTCGCGCTCCAGCTGCAGCCGCTGCTCCAGGTTGGCCTTGAGCGCCGTCATCTCCTGGTCGTACTGCTCCTGGCCGATGCCGCCATGCGCCTCGCCCTTCTCGCGCGACCGCCGCAAGGCGTCCGCCGCGCGGTCGAACTCCTGCTGCACCTGGTTCAGCCGGTTGAGCTCGTCGCGCGCCGCATCGCCCAGGCCGGCGCCGGCGACCAGGTTGCTGATCGCCTGGGCGCGCGTCGTGTAGGCATTGTTCAACGACTCGACATAGGCCTGTACCTCACGCGTCGTCTTCTCCTGCAGGGACCGGCTGTCGTTGGCGTATTTCTGCTCGTTCTCCAGCTGCTGGTCGCGAATCTTCTTCTGCTGGTTCTTGGCTTCCTCGAGGGCGGTCAGGTTCTTCTTACGGCCAGCCACGTCCTCCTGCTGCTTGGCCAAGTCCATCTCCTTGGCCAGGGCGTCCTTGCGGGCCTCGTAATCGGCCTTCAGGTAGTCCTTGGTGTTGAGCAGCCCCACGTCATAGGCCGACTTGTTGCCCTGCAGGGACGCACGCAACGCACGATCTGCCTCCTGGATCTGCCCCTGGATGGCCTTGATCTGCGCGCTGAGCACGTTGTCGGTATTGCTCGCCGGCTTGCGGTCCTTGTATCTCTCCTCGATGTCCTTCTGCAGCTTCTCGAACAGGCCACCGCCCAGGGGCTTACCGTCTTCGCCGAAAATCACGCCGTCCAATCGATCGTTGGCGGCGCCGGTGCGGTTCGCCTCGCGCATCAGGGCGGTGAAGTTTTGCTCCAGCTTCAGCAGCTCGTTGCGCTTGCGGATGTTCTTGTCCACCGACTCGGTCAGCTGGTCGACGGACCGCGCCGCCTGGATCGAGGCGTCGCCGCTCTTGGCGGCCTCCTCCTGCTGGGCGGCGAGTTCCTTCTGCGCCGCCAGCTGCTTCTTCATGCCATCGACCCGCTCCTGCAGCACGGCCCGGTCGGCGGCGACCATGGGCGTGGCCAGCCGCTTTTCATACTCGGCGATGTCATGCTCGAGCAGATCGGTGCGGCCATTGTTCATGACCGTGTCCCAAAAGCTCATGGCCGCGTTCTTGGCGCGCTTCCAGGCGCTTTCGATGGTGCCGATGTGCGCATTGATGGTGCGCGCCCGCTCGCCCATGGCATTGGCATACGTTCGCTCCGCCAGGTCGACGGCGCCTTGCATATCGCCCTGGCGCTGCAACGCGGCGATCTGGTCGTAGACCGCCTGGGTCAGGTAGTGATATTGCTCGTTGAGCTTGGCGCTGGCGTCCACCGGCGAACGCCCCAGCTCCTCGAAATCCTTGATGGTGTCGCGCACGGCCTTGCCGGTCGCCGATTCCATCTCCACGGCGACGGTGGCGATCAGGCCGATCTGCTCGGCGGTATGCTTGCCGCTGCCAGCCAGCTCCAGCACCGCCTCCTTGGCCGAGGACAGGCTCCCCAGCGTGCCCGCCGCGGCCACCGCCATATCGTGCAGTCCGCCCGCGGTAGCACCCGCTGCATTGCCGGTCACCACCAGCGCGTCGGCAAACTTCTTCTCCTCGGCATGCCCTTGCATGTACGCTACCGCCAGCGCACCGACGCCGGCCACCAGGCCGCCGATGGCCAAGGCCGCCGGCGAGATCAGGGCAGGCATCAGGCCGGACTGCTCGGCGAAGATCGAGAACGAGCGGCTGGCGCCGCCGAAGTTGCCGCTGGCCAGCTCGCGCGCCAATACGCCCAGCTCCCGGCGGCTGCCGCTGGTTTCCAGGCTGAAGCCGTGCATGGACTTGCCGGCCGCATCGATCTGCGCGATCAGCGGCGCGGCCTGCGCGGACACGCCCAGCTGGGCGGCGCGATACTCCAGCAGCTCCTTGGTTGACTTGCCGGCGGTGGCGGCCTGGTCCTTCAGCCGCGCGATGAAGGCGTCGGCGCGCGCCGCGGCGTCGGCGCGCGCCGCGGCCTCGGCGCTGGTCTTGTTGAGCTGCGCTTCGGACAAATCCAGCTGCTTGACCGCCGCCGCGTACTGGTCCGCCGAGATCCGGCCTTGTCCCCACAGGGAGACCAGCTTGTCGGTTTGGGCCTGCAGCTCCTTTTGACTACCGGCGCCGCGGCCGATCGAGCCCAGGGCGCGATTGACTTCGGTCACCAGGTCCGCGGTTTCCTGCAGGCTGCGGTTCTGCGCGGCAAAATCGATGCGCGCGGTGCCCGCCGGCGCACTGCGACCGCCCGCCTCGCGTGCCGCTGCCGCGGCCGCGCGCGAGGCCTCGATCTCCTTGTTGAGGGCGGCCGTCTTTTCCAGTGACGCCGCCACCGCGGCGCGAATGCGGATCGCCGCGTCGGCTTCGCTTTCGGCTTGCGTCTTGAATGCGCTGGCCACGGCCGTCGAGGCTGATGCGGTATCGCGCTGCGCCGCCTCCAACTGGCGCCACAGGGCCAACAGCGGCGCCGCGGCATCGGAGACACCCAGCTGCGCGGCACGCAACTCCAGGGCCGCCGTCTTGCCGCCCTGTACCGCAGCAACCTGGCGCTGCAGACTCTGGATGAACCGCTCCGCCGCCTTGCTCATCTCATTGGCGCCGGACGCGCCGGCGTTGGTGATCTGATTCAAGGCCGGGACGGACTTCGCCGCAGCCGCCGCGGTCTCCGCCTGGAACTGCCGCACGGTCTGCGAGGCCTCGCGCATGTCGGTCGTGAACTGGTCCGACTCCGCCTTGATGCCAACGGTTACGCTGCCTGCCAGATCGCTCATCTCGATTCCCCAAAAAAATGCCGCCCACAGGCGGCTATGACGTTTCCTGCAACACTTCCAGCGCCGCGGCCTCCATTACGCGAAGGTCGGAGAAAATCTCTTTCCAACGGTTCCGACCGATCCCCAGCATTCGAAGCACCGCCGGCAGGGCCGCGTAGTCCAGCCCATATACACCGCCCATCCCCGTGCGCCACTGCGTATCCATGGCTTCAAACACCTGCACGGCCGGCATGTTCTCGGGATAGACGTCGCAACCAAGCGCCGCCGGGTCCAGATCTTCCGGCTTCAGTCCTATCGCCTGCAGCTGGCGCAGGTCTGGAGCCGGCCGGTACATGAACTTCGCGGCGGCGATCAGTTTTTTCGGCGGGCCTTGTGCGATTCCAGGAAGTAGGCCTCGAGGATGACGTTATGAAGGCTCGGGTAGCTCTTCATCAGGACCGTCAAGGCGTCGACGCTGAAATCGGTGTCGACGCCCTCCCAGCCGGTGATCGTCTCGCACACCGCCTGCTCAAGGCTGCGCTCGGCCAGCGCCGCCGCGAACGATTGCAGGTCATCGATGTTGCGGTACTTGGCGACCAGCTTGATGACCGTCGGCGCCTCCTTGCCGGGGACCGGAACCGGCACCGGAAGCAAGAAGGTCGGATCGGGATTGAGCTTCAGCATGCATCACCTCAAGTTTCGTAGCGCGTCGGGCGGGACACCAGGCCAAGGGAGGCCTTGGTGGTCATGATGTTGCCCTTGGTCAGCGTCGGCGTCGCGTTGTACGAGACGTAGCCGTTGTAGAAGATCTTGCTGCCGTTGGGCAGCGCCAGGCGCAGCGGACGGATCGCATGCCGCGCATCAGCCTTCTTCAGCACGGCGTTGTGAGGCGCTGTCGGGTCGTCGGCCATGGTGACGGACACAGTCTGCGGGCTCTTGGTGGTCGGGATCTGGCGCTGCTGGTCATCGTCCAGGAATTCGACCGTGGCGAAATTCTGGTCGCCGCCAGCCGAGTCGAAAGCGGTAATCTGCGGCAGCACCGCCCAGGTGAGCACCTTCTGCAGCGAGCCGGCGCCGCCGCCCGTCGGGAATTGCTGGGTGTCGGTCGTGTCGATGCCTTCCAGCGTGACGCTGGTACCCGAATAGTCCTTGACGCGCGCGATCACCTTGCCCAGCTTCAGCCAGGCGGATTCCACGACGACGATGTCGCCGGCGGCCAGATCGGACGAGGCCGGCACGGTGGCCACGGCCTCAACCGCATTCGAGACCGCAGACGTTGGAATCGCGTCGTCCAGCGTCGCCGCCAGCGAGACCTGGGAGCCATCCGGCAAAGTATATGTAGCCATTGTTGCCCTTTCAAATGAAAAAGGCCCCTGCTGGGGCCTGTTGATAAATTCTGCGCGGCGCCTATGCCGGCGCCAGGATGTGAAAATCGCAGCTTCTTCGGTAGAGTTCCACCGAGGACTCGTAGAGGCTGAACGGCGCGCCGACTGGCGAGGCCTGCAGGGCGACCAGGCGCACGCGGACTTGCGACATCAAGCTGTTGGCCACCGTGCGGTCTTTTGCGTAGACATCGATCTGCAAGCGCACGAAATCCTTGCCGGACGGCCCTTCCAGAAACTCCAAGGGCTCGCCGCCAACCTGCTGCAATACGATGTACGGCCGCTTGGTGTCTTGCACCGCCTGGTCGAAATACACGGCGTTCGCCACCAGGTCGTTAAGCAGGTCCTGCACGGTCTTCTCGATCATCGATGCTTCTCCAGTATTGCGGCCACGTTCTCTTTCAGCTTGCTCTGCATGGCAGCAAGCGCGGCGCCCTTCTTAGCTTCATATGCCGGCCGCAAGAACGGATGTGCCGGCACGTAGATCGCCTTGGTCGCCACCCGATGCCGCTTCCAGGTAATGCCGTCCGGTTTCGGCGGGACATACCAATGCCCATACTCGACCCATGCGCCGTAGTAGGGCGACTCGCCGGCGCGGGACTTCTTTCGCCAGGAGACGTGGTAAGTTTGTGACGTGACAGTCGACAGCTCCGGGATGTGCTTCTGGTAGATGTTGTCCGCCAGGACGCCCCTGACGCGCGGTGCCCGCATGATCACTTCCGCCTTGATCACGCCGGCGCCGGCGTTCGCCGCTGACCGCAGCACGTCCCCGCTCACATCCTCCGCGAGGCTGTCGAACAGCGCGGCCAGCTCGTCCTCGCCTTCACTCCACATCGCCGACATCGAGCAGGCCTCCGCCGCAAATCAAAAACAGTTCCACCCGTCGCCCAGTACGGTCAATCGACGCGCCAATTCGGAACATCTCCGAACCATGCGCAACGCGCATGCCCGCCTTGATTCCGGGCCGGAACCGTATTCGAAACTGCACCTGTGCTTCTGCGAAGAGCGCCTGCGCCGCAACCAGCAGCTGGCCGGAGAGATCCTTGCGCTCAGCGTACACCGTCGCCAGCGTTACCCAAGTGGTCTCGACATCCCCGTCAGTGTTCTTGGCCGACTGGCTGTACTGGATCTCGACCAGGTGCCGCATGCCATTGGTAAGCATCGGGCCCTCCTATCGGTACGTTTTGCAAGCGTCGAGCAGCCCGTCGATGAACTCAGACTGCACACTGCCGCGCTCGGTCTTTGTCACCGGGTCATACTGCTCAGCCAGCTTGGCCAGCACGTACAGTTGGACATTCGCCGGAACTGCTGCCTGCTCGGCACCGAATCCGCAGGAGACTATGATCTCTACCCCACGACCGTCCGGCCAGCAGCTCCCATCTGCTGCACTCAGCGTTGATGAGAACTCCGTCGACGTCAGCGTATAGAGCTGCGGGTCCAACGTCTGGCGTACGCCCTCCTGGTCCAAATAGGTAATCCCGGTGACGGCAATGACAGGATGGGGCAGATCGATGCCCGGGAAGAGCCAGTCGGCAGTTACGACCCAAGTCTGCTCCATCACCACCTGGCCGATCTCATGCTCCAGCTTTGTGGTGATCCCTCGAACCCACAACTCGACCAGGTCATCCATGTCCGTGCTGTCGGCTTCAATACGCAGGCTCTTCTTCGCCTGCGCCACGGAGACCGGGATCGCCGTGGGCGGAACCTTCAGATAGCGCCCCATGGCCACTTACTTCTTCTTGACCTTGACACTGCCGTCAGCGGCGGCCTTCTCGGCTGCTGCGGCATCGGCGGCGGCTTTTTCCAAGGCTGCAGCTTCGGCAGCGGCCTTCTCGGCTGCTGCGGCATCGGCGGCGGCTTTTTCCAGGGCTGCGGCTTCGGCAGCGGCCTTCTCGATTGCTGCGGCTTCGGCGGCTGCCTTTTCCACGGCTGCGGCTTCGGCAGCGGCCTTCTCGGCTGCTGCAGTGGCGTGTGCAGACGTCTGCACGGCGTTCTCCGGCCACTTCGCGGCACCGCATTCTTCGATCAGGTGCTTGGCAAACGCACGGTCCGTGCGCAGGACGTCACCCGTGCTCAATGTGCCGTAGCGGCTGGTAACCACCTGCCCCAGGATCTCTACTTCGACCAGGTCCATAACTCTCTCCATTGTTGCAACAAGAAAAAAGGGCGAGGCCGCAGCCCCACCCCCTTCCATCCGCCCGCGCGGATTACGCAGGCACCAGGTCGCCGTAACGGCATGCGGCCGGCTTTTCGACGGTCAGCGCGACACGGCGCTCGGCCCGGATGGTGATCAGGTTGTTGACGAAGTTGTCGGCGTCGGATTCCGACAGCGCGATGCCCACGCCTTCGCGGTTGTGCAGGGTCACCGCCTGGGCCAAGGAACCCACCCACACCTTGCCGGCCACCATGGCGTTCGATGCGACCACAGGCAGACCCCACAGCATCGGCGGGGCAACGGAGCTCGGATCACCGAGCAGGTAGCGGCCGTTGTCGTCCTTGGTCAGGCGCAGAATCCACCAGTCGACGGTGTTCAGCATGATCACGTCAGCCGGATAGTCCGCGGCTGCGCAATCGCCGATCATCTTGCCGATCAAATCGAAGCGATTGTTGGCCAATCCCTGGCCGGAAAGGATCGCCGCGGTGTACCCGTGCGGGGTAAAGTTGCCCGTCATCGTCAGGCCGCCCAGGTTCGGCGCCGTGCCATTTCCCGAGATGATCTGGGTCTCGACGCGCATGTTCACGCCGTAGATCATACGGCGGTTGATGTAGGCCACCAGCGCGCCGTTGTCTGCTGCCAGCTGGCGCGAGATGCGAATCCAGTGGGCGATGGTCTGGACCGGACTGGTCTTGGGCACGAAGGTGATCGAACTCTGGGGCTTGGTTGCACCTTCGGCTACTTCGGCAGCGTTGTTGGTAAAGACGTTTTCCTGAATCCAATCGATAGCGTTGGAGCTGGTCGGGATGGTGGTCAGCAGGTCCTCGATGGTGAAAACGCGCCACGGTCCTTCAACCAGCCCCGGACGGCGCTCGCTGTAGGTGTTGGCCACGGCGTTGGTCACCGTGTTCTTCACCTCGGCGTGCATCTTGCCGCGCAGGTTACCTTCCAGGAAGCTCTTGTACTGGCTGGTCTCGACGAACAGCGCTCCAGCCGATTTCTCGGCCGGCTCTTCAACGTCATTGGTGGTCGCCTTCTGCTCAATGGCGAGCAAACGGTCCGCCAGCGCCTTCTGCTCGTTGCCCAGTGATTCGATGGCGCTTTTGGTTTCTTGGCTGACCTTGCCGATCTCCTTGATCTCGTTGGTCGCCTTGTCGCTGGCTTCCGCCATCTTCTTTTCGACGCGATCGAGCGCCTCCATGATCTTGGCATCGGCGGTGTCGCCCATGAAGGCCATGGCGCCCAAGCCGGCTGCGCCGGCGCCGAGATGGTTTACCAGGAACGCGCCGACATCAACGCCGGCAGCGTGTGCGCCGAGCGCGACCAGGGACAGTCCCAGCAGGACGACCGCGCGCAGCGAAAGGTGGGAGAAGAGTTTGTGTTTCATAGTTTCCTCAAAAAAAAGAAGCCGCTCAAGGCGGCGACGATTTCAACAAAAAAATTGCTACTGCGCCATGGCCTCCAGGCGCCTCAACAACTCCGACTTCGCATCAGGCGGTGCATCCCGCACTTCCGTCAGCTTCTTGAACTTGGCGACCACGGCCTGGGCCGCCTGCTTGCTGAACCCGCCTGCATCCCGCAGGAAGTATTCAAGATCTCTGATGGTCTCGACTTCGTCGATCCCCTCGGCGCTGGACTTGACGCTGGCGGTATCCAGGAGCGCCTTCCCATCGGCAGGAAACGTGACGATAGAGACCTCGGGCAGGCGCGCCACCTTGCGAATGGTGCGTCCAGTCTCGGTGATATCGAAGTCACCTTTCCTGAGGCGGTAGCCGATGGACAGCCCGTCGAGGGTGCCGTGCTTGATAGCGGCCCGCACCTCGTTGGCGAGCGTGTTACCCGGCGTGAACTCACCTGAGAGCTTCAGACCGTAGTCGTCCTCCTGCGCGTCCACCCATTTACCCATCGGAACCTCGTAGATGTTGTGGTTGAAAAACATCTTCGGCAGGCCGTTCGCCTGCAGGGTCTCCGCATAAGCCCCCTTCAGAATTGTGTCCCCATAGGAGTCAACGTTGCCGAACGTCGACGCGTAGCCCGTGAAAGTCTTGCCACCGTCATCCAGCTTGAACTCGCTCAGGGCCAGCTTCAATACCTTTGTTTCCATGCTTTGCTCCTATTGCTTGATGGTCTCGCCCGATCCGCCAGAGGTCACCTGGACCTTTCCGAGCATGTCCAGGGGCACCAGGTTCGATTGCGCCGTGAGTTGATCTCCGCCAGCCATCGGCGGATCGTTTTCCAGCTGGCGCACTTCGTTCCGGGTCTTGATCCCGTTCTGGACCGCCTTGCCGTAGATCTCATACCGATCCTTGATGGAAGCGCGCATCAACGCGTCTAAACTCACCTCCACCGTCATGGTGGCCCGCTGCATCGGCGTGAGCACGCGCTTTCTGATGGCCTGCACCAGGTTCACCGCCAGTGGGGCGAGCGATAACGTGTAAAAGCCGTCCTTGATCTCGAATATCCCCGAACCCCAGGAGGTGACGTTGGCGTGGTGGACAAGCACTGGCGGCACATCGAACCAGCGGCAGATCTCCTCAACACCGTACTTCCTTGTCTCCAGCAGCTGCTGTTCCATCGGGGTCAGCGACAACTGTTGGTACTTCATGTTCGCTTCCAGTAGGTGCACGCTGTTGATGTGCCCCACCGCCAGCTCGGCGAAGTTCTTCTTCAGCGCGGCACGCTGCTCCTTGTTCAGGACCTTGTCGATCATCAGCACGCCCGTAGGCTTGCCGCCGTTACCGAAGGTCTGCGACGCCGACTGCTGAGCCTTCTGCATCTCGTCGGTCGTCGACGCCATGAACTCCAACTTCGAGAGGCCCGTCGTTCCATTGCCCAAGTTCTTCAGGTGCAACACGCTCTCGGCTGCATACACAATGACGTTGGCGCCCAAGGTGTACTTATAGACCATGCTGCCGTCTGGCAGCACGATAGGTTCCACCTGGTCGGCCGGCATCGGCCAGAGGGCGACCGCCTCACCGTTGGACGCTCGATCGATGCGCGCATAGGCGTTGCCGCGCAGATCGTAGTTCAACATCATGGCCCGCCAGAACTCGAACGGCGTCATCCGCGCGTTGGGCGAGTCGTGCAGCAGCTGGTACAGCCTGTCGGTCCGTGCCAACTGCCGTTCGCCGCCGCTCGACAATCGATAGACAAAAATCGGCAGGCTCGCCAGCAGAGACCCGCGGCGATCAACGCATGCCCACACGGTACTGATCTGCAGCGCTGCGTCGACCGGCGTGATCGGAGTCCCCGGCACCAGTGCCATGCTCGGCTCCAAGCGCTGGGTCCCCTGTGCCTCCTGGAGGGCTGAGCTGCGCCACCATTTTCCGACGGCGCCAAATGCTGCATTGAGTAGGTTCATGTCCGAATTGGGTCATTGAAGAAGTCATCCATGTCTTCTTCGGTTTCAAGAGCCAGCGTACCGGCCACCGCCATGACGCCAGCGACAACGCCGTCAACCCGGCCGCGCGCCCTCTGCTTGGTCACTTTGCGGTTGCCAGCATCGTCGGACGCGAGCACCGCGTTCGCCGCGTTCCAGGTCATCACCGGATTCCCGTTGTGGCGCAGCGTCCCCGCCACCAGCTGCCGCTCGAATTCGTCGACCGCCGGCGCCATATCCTTCATACCCTGCCCGAACGGCTGGAACTCTGGAAGCGACACATCCTCGCGCTCGGCCAATTGCCGGTAGTCTTCCAGGCGCCAGCGGTCGCAGTTGATGTGGCGAAGATTGAAGTACGCTGCCACCTCGGACACCTTCTGCAGCACGGCGAGCTTATCCACCGCCCGGCCGGACAAAGCGAAAAGATGCCCCGCCTCCTTCCAAGCGAGATACGGCACGCGGTCGAGCTGCCCCTTCCGCTCCAGGTTGTCACCCGGCAGCCAGAAGTACGGGAAGAGCCGCGTGAACGGGTCGTCTTCGGTCGGGTCCAGGGAAACGACAAACGCGGTGAGATCCTGGGTACTGGAGAGGTCGAGGCCACCGGTCCCGGTGCGGCCGTAGTACCGCGACATGTCGACCATGTCCGGGTCTTCGCAGGCAAACCATGTCTCGGCCGCAAGCCACGGCGCCACGGCTCCCGTCCACATGCAGAAGTTGAGGCGTTTGACCAGCGCTTCCTTGGACGGCATGCCGCGCGCCTGCGTGACCTGCTCACGCAGGTACTTGAGGCCGGGAATCCCGTGGTGCAGGCTGGGATTGGCTTTTGCCCAGCAGCTCTCGTCCTTGAACGGGTCGTCGTCCTTATCCATCCCGCAGATGAAGCCGAAGAAGCTGTCATCCTGCAGGGTGCCGTCGCATACCTGCCGCCCGTACTCATGGTAGTCGCCGCAGACCGAGGTGAGGTCGCTACCAGAGTTCGTGATCATGAAGATCAGCGCCTGGCGCCGGCTCTTCGTGCCGGCGCGCATCATCTCTACGACGAGAGCGTTCTTGTGTTCGTGGATCTCATCCAGGATACCCATGTGCGGGCGTGGGCCGGACTGTCCATCATCGGCACTGATGGTCTTGAAGAACGACGAGGTGGCGTGATACGCCAGGTTGTATTCCTTCCCCTTGCTGCCCGATGGCACCAACCGTTGCCGCAAACGCGGCGATTGGTCGTACATCGCCACGGCATCGCGGAACAGGACCTGCGCCTGGTCTTTCTTCGTCGCGGCAGCGTAAATTTCGGCGCGCATCTCCCGATCTGCGGTCAAGCCGTACAGGCCGATTCCGGCTGCCAACGGGGACTTACCGCTACCCTTTGCGGTCTCGACGTAAGCTACACGGTAGCGGCGCGACCCATCCGCCGACTGCCAGCCGAACAGGCTTCCAAGAACGAACGCCTGCCAATCGAGCACGGTGAACGGTTTGCCCTCGAACTCACCGCCGTTGAGGACCAGAACTTCTTCGAAGAAGGCGATGACGCGCTGGGCCTCATCAAGGTTCCAGCGCAGGCCTCTGGCGGCACCTTCCTCGAGGTCCTTCAGGTGGCGCCGGCATGCTGCCCGCACGTGCGGCCCGGCGACAATCTTCTTCGAGACGACGTCCTGGGCGTACTGCGTGCATCGATCAATTGGCGCCGAAGAATCGGTCTGCGGCATCGCGTTCCTCCGTGGGGAATAGTTCCCCCTGGGGAGCGCGCCAATCATGCGTCGCGCGTGCGGATGGATTCATACCGAAGGACGCGCCGGCCTTATGCATGCGCTCTTCCGCACGGTTTGCATTCTGCATCCAGGAGGAAATTTGCTTGTACCCGCTCGGGGTGGTTTCGATGTAACCTGCATCGCCTTGCGCCGCCTTGATTTTCTCGCGGAAGAACTTCCAGTCCGCGAACGCCTGGCAATACACCGCCAGCTCGGCACGGTCGACCCGAGCGACGTTGCCCATCAGCGCCAGGTCCCCGATGATCCGTTTCCACTCGGCCTTAGCCGGCGCCGTCAGAAAGGTCGGGCATTCCGGCAGCGCCGCAGGGGGGACGGCTCCATTTTTGGCGCCGCCCTTCAGCTGGGCGGCCGGCAATTTGCTCGGATTTCCATTGATCAGATGCAGGGCCGACGGTGTTCGCCGGCGACCGGAGTTCGAGTTTCCAGCCATGCTGGCCTCCTATTTCAGTGGATACCCCCCACCCATATTTCCCGATTTTGCGAGAAACGGGAGGCGAGCGGTCGGGGATGGGCTCGCTCGGGACTTTCGACCCGCCCTACCCCATTTTCTCGGGGGCTCGGCAGGTCACCAACGCCGCCTGGAGGGCACGATGTGGCCCCAAAAACGCCCTCCAGGCACGATAGCTGCGCCAAAGCCGTACGGGCCAGGGCCGCAGGCGCAGTCTTACGGTCAGGTCACGTGTGGGCCCCGACTCATTTGCTTGGTCGAACATAGCTGCTCCAATGGTGGTTCCGGTCGAGCGGCACACCCGATTCGTCACAACCTCGGGCCACGCCGCTCTTCTCCATCTGCTGCTTGATGCTGTCGTGACACCACTTGCACAGCGACTGCAAGTTCTCTGGATCGAAGAACAACTTCTCATCGCCTCGATGCGCGACGACGTGATCGGCAATCGACGCCGGACGCACCACGCCCTGGTCCATGCAGAACTTGCACAACGGGTTCGCCTTGAGCTGGTGGTGTCGAAGACGAAACCACCGCTTGTCACCGTAAAGATGCCGATATGCCTGGGCCGCCATTGCGAGCCTTTGAAAAAAAGCCGCGCGAAGCGCAGCGAAGTCCCACGCACCATGCACGGGATAAGGAGAACGCATGCAGCTACCGGCAAAAAAAAAGCCCTCCTGAAACGGAGGGCAACATTCGCGAACGGTAACAGTCAGTTCAATTCACGAACCTTCATCAAGGCATCAGCGAGCCTCAGCTCCAACTGATCCCCAAAATTTGTCACATCCCAGCCAAGCGAGCTTTGGTCACGATACAGGACATTTGCTGCCATACCAGGAACCGGTAGATGCTTCAGCTCCAACTTTGCTCCCGCATCCGCGGTTACGTCGATCGACGCCCGATACTGGGGGTAGCTGTCGCCCGAACTCGCAGCGTCCTGATGAAAGTGAAATATCGCCACCATAGAAATACCTTCGACGGAGGTATGACCTGCCCCCGGAATATCCGTACAGGTCAAAACTAGAGGTAAGGTTGCTTCTCAGCGCCCCGAAGCGGGCAAGGAGTAGCCATGAAACGATCGAGATTTAGCGAAGAGCAAATCGCCTATGCGTTGCGATTGGCCGAGGG